>JABFVM010000067.1 GCA_013362785.1 Streptomyces sp.
CAGCCTCAGCAGCAGCTCTATGATCTGCGCCTGCACGGTGACGTCCAGCGCGGTCGTCGGCTCGTCGGCGACGATCAGCTTCGGGTCGCGGGACAGGGCCATGGCGATCAGGACGCGCTGGCGCTGGCCGCCGGAGAGTTCGTGGGGGTAGCTGCGCAGGGTGCGTTCGGGGTCCAGGCCGACCAGGGTGAGCAGTTCCTGGGGGCTGTGCCGGCCTCCGCGGCGTACGACCTGCTTGAGCTGGGCGCGGATCGTCATCGCCGGGTTCAGGGACGACAGGGCGTCCTGGTAGATCATCGCCATCTCGTGGCCCAGCAGCTTGCGGCGCACCCGCATCGGCTCGCCCACCAACTGCCGCTGGTTGAACCGGACATGGCCGCGCACCCGGGCGCCCTTCGGCTCCAGCCCCATCACCGCGAGCGCGGTCAGCGACTTCCCGCAGCCCGACTCGCCGACCAGCCCCAGCACCTCACCGGGCTGCACCTCGAAGCTGATGCCGTCGACGATGTCCACGCCGGAATGCCGGCCCTCGAACCCGATCGCCAGGTTCTCCACGGCCAGCACCGGCTGCCGCCCCTGCGGCAGGGGCCGGGCCCTCGACCGTAGCCGGGCCGCCGCCTCCGTCAGGCCCGGCAGTTGCAGCACCTCGCCGCTGCCCGGTTCCGGTGCCTGCAGCCGGTCGTGCTGGTCCTGCACGTCGACCTCGCGCGCCGACGGTGCCGCCCACGCGTCCGACACGCCCTCGGAGAGAATGTTCAGCGACAGCACCGTCACCAGCATCAGCAGCCCGGGGAAGACGGTCGCCCACCAGCCGCCGGTCAGCACCAGGTTCTTGCCGTCCGCGATGACACTGCCCCAGGACGGGTCCGGCGGCCGGACGCCCGCGCCGATGAAGGACAGCGACGCCTCGAAGACGATCGCCTCCGCCACCTGGACCGTGCAGAACACCAGCACCGGGGCGGCGCAGTTGATCGCCACATGCCTGACGACGATGTGCGGGGTGCGGGCGCCGATGACCCGTTCGGCGGTCACATAGTCCTCGCCGTACTGATCGAGGACGTTCGCCCGTACGACCCTCGCCACCGGCGGTGTGAACAGGAACGCGATCGCGCAGATCAGGACCGTGATGCCACCGCCGAAGACGGCGACGAGCACGGCGGCCAGCGCGATGCCCGGGAACGCCATCACCACGTCCAGGCAGCGCATCAGCGTCTCGTCGACCGCCTTGCGGGAGGTCGCCGCGACGGCGCCGATCAGCGCGCCGACCACCAGCGCCAGCCCGGTCGCGCCGAGCCCGATCGCCAGCGACCAGCGGGCGCCGTACATCAGCCGGCTGAGGATGTCCCGGCCGAGGCTGTCCTGGCCCATCCAGTGGTCGGCGGACGGGTGGCCGGTGCCGTCGACGGGCGGCTGCTGGTCGAGCGGGTCGTGCGGGGCGAGGACCGGGGCGAACAGGGCCATCAGGACCACGACGGCCAGGAAGCAGACGGCCACCTTCGACAGCGTCGGCAGCTTGCCCCAGCCGCGCAGGCGGATGCCGGGCCGGGACAGCGCGTCGGCCAGGCGTTTGCGGTTGAACGTCACGTCGCCTCCCGCAGGCGCGGGTTGACCAGCAGATACAGGATGTCGATGACGAGGTTGACGACGACGAAGCCGATCGCCGTGGTGATGACGACGCCCTGGACGACCGCCGGGTCACCGTTCTTCACGGCGTCGATCATCAGCTTCCCCATTCCGGGGAGGGAGAAGATCGTCTCGATGACGACCGCGCCACCGAGGAGGTAGCCGACGCGCAGTCCGAGGACGGTCAGCGGGTTGATGAGGGCGTTGCGGAGCACGTTCCGGCCCACGACCACCCTCGGCGGCAGGCCGCTCCCGATCGCCGTACGGACGTAGTCCTTGTCCAGCTCCTCCACCACCGACGTCCGCACGATCCGGGTCAGCTGCGCCGCCACCGGCAGTGACAGCGCCAGGGCGGGCAGGGTCATCGTCTTCAGCCAGCCGGTGAAGGAGTCGGCCGGGTTGATGTAGCCGCCGGTCGGGAACCAGCCGAGGTCGACGGCGAGGTACTGGATCATCAGCAGCGCCAGCCAGAAGGCGGGCGCGGCGACCCCGGTGAGGGAGACGACGCGGATGATCTGGTCGGGCAGCCGGTCGCGGTAGATGGCCGCAGTGACGCCGCCGAGCAGCGACAGGACGACCGCGATGCCGAGGCCCAGGAAGGTGAGCTGGATGGTCAGCGGCAGCGCGGTCATGACCTGGTCGACGACCGGCGCCCGGGTCAGGGCGCTGGTGCCCATGTCGCCGTGGAGCAGGGCGCCGACGAAGGCGGCGTAGCGGACGGGGAGCGGATCCAGCAGGCCGTTCTCCTCGCGGAAGTCGTGCAGCTGCTGGGGCGTCGGGTTGGCGCCCTGGAAGAACGCGGACGCCGGGTCGACGTCCGAGAACCGCATGACCAGGAACACGAACAGCACGATGCCGAGCATCAGCGGCACGAGCAGCAGGATGCGACGGGCCAGGATCCTGACGACGGTGACCACAGAGGGACTCCCAGGGCCCCTAGGCCCACTTGGCCTGGAGGAGGTTGATACCGGGGTACGGCTGTGCCCTTATCCCGGTGAGCTGCTCGGCGTTCCAGGCCGTCATCAGCTCGTTGTGGACGACCGGGTAGAGCACCGCCTGTTCGGCGACGACATCGATGTAGTCCTGGATCATCGCCTTCTTCTTCTCGGCGTCCGGCTCCTGGGTCGCCCGGTCCATGTCCTTGAAGAGCGCCTTGGCGACGGAGTTGTCGGCCCACCGCGTGTACTGCATCCACAGGTTCTCGGGGCCGTAGTTGTAATGCATGATCAGGTCGGCGTCGACGCCGAACTGGTTGGGGTTCGAGGCGGCGGCGACCACCTGGTAGTCCTGCTTCTGGTCCATCTTGGTGAAGACGGCCGTCGTCTCCTGCGGGGAGAGGGTCGTCTTGACGCCGATCGCGTCCCAGGAGGACTTGATGGTCGGCAGACAGTCCACGATCCAGCTCACGTTCACGGCCAGGATCTCGATCTCCAGCCCGCTGACCCCGGCCGCCTTCAGCAGCGCCTTCGCCTTGTCGGGGTCGTGCTGGTAGACGCTCTTGGCGCGCCGGTAGCTGGGATTGGACTCGTTGAGGAACGACGACGACGGCTTCCCGTGGCCCTTCAGCGCCACCTCGATCATCTTCTCCCTGTCGATGGCGTAGTGCAGGGCCTGGCGGACCCGGACGTCGTCGAAGGGCTTGTGCTTGGTGTTGAACATCAGGAAGAGGTTGTTCATCCCGGCGCCGCCCGCGACCGTCAGCCCGCCGCTCTCCAGCTGGTGGATGTTGGCGTACGGGATGTTGTCGGAGATCTGCGCGCCCGCGCTGGCGCCCGAGATCCGGGCCACGCGCGGGGCCGCCTCCACGATCGTCAGCCAGTTCATCTTCTTGAAGGCGGGCTTGCGCGGGCCGTTGTAGTCGGGATACGCCTCGAAGGTGGTGTTGGACTTCGGGTGGTGCGCGGTCTGCCGGTACGGCCCCGAGCCGATCGCCTTGCCCGCGATGGCGTCCTCCCAGGCACCCGGCTGGGAGTACACGTGCTTCGGCATGATCTTGGCGAGGGTGAGCCGTGAAAGCCCGTCCGGGAAGGGGAACTTCAGCACCAGTTCGACGTTCTGCGCGTCGACCTTCCGTACTTCCTTGAGCCAGCTGGCGAAGAAGCCCTTGGCGAGGGTCTGGGTCTTGGGGTCGAGGATCCGGTCGAAGACGAAGACGACGTCGTCGGCGGTGACCGGCTTGCCGTCGTGGAACCTCGCTCCCGCGCGCAGGGTGAACTTCCAGGTCGTGGCGTTCGGGTCGGCCGGCACCTGGGTGGCGAGCGCGGCGTAGGGCTCGCGGGAGATCGGGTCGGTGTCGAGCAGTCCCTCGTAGATGTGGTTGTTGGCGGCCATGCAGAAGGCGGACGCCGTCTGGGTGGGATCCCAGCTGCCGTCGTTGCCGTAGCCGATCACCGCGGTGAGGGTCCGGTTCTGGCCACCGCCCCCGCCGGTCTCGTTCGTGGACTCCGGCCCCGACGAACAGGCCGACAGCGACGCGGAGACGGCGGCGGCCGCGCCCAGCGCGCCGGTGTACTTCAGGAACGACCGGCGGTGCAGCGCCGGCACGTCGTGGGTCACGTCGCGCACGGTTCCTCCAGGCGTGGGTGGTGTGCTCCGGCGATGGGGTGTGAGGAGAGGCGATGAGTGATGCGAGGAGATACGACGTCCTACGTCCTGACGGTCAGCGCGACCATAGGTGGGGCAATGGGGGCGGTCAAGGGATCTCACACGAATGGCGCATCTGCCACAGGTCGGACCAATGGCGCTGTGAAATGGCGAGAGTTGATCCCTCGTCAGGTACGTATCCGGCGGACATGGGACGTGGGACGTCCGGGTGCGCGTACGATGCCCCGCATGCCCGGGCAGCCCAGGAACAGCCGTACGTCCGAGGAGTCCAGGAACAGCCGGATCCAGCGCCAGGTCATGCAGCTGATCATCGACCGCAGGCTGCAGGCCGGTGCGCTGCTGCCCACCGAGGCGGAGCTGATGGGGGACCTCGGGGTCAGCCGCAACTCCGTGCGCGAGGCGCTCAAGGCGCTGCAGGCCCTCGACATCGTGGAGATCAGACACGGCTACGGCACATATGTCGGCCAGGCGTCGCTCACCCCCCTGATCGACGGGCTGACCTTCCGCACGCTCGCCCGGCACGATCACGACGACTCGGGGGCGCTGGCGGAGATCCTTCAGGTGCGGGAGGTGCTGGAGGAGGGGCTGATCCGGCGGGTGGCGGCGACGGTGACGGAGGCGGAGCTGGATCGGCTGGAGGGGGTGGTGGCGCGGATGGAGGCGGAGGGGAGAGCGGGCCGTTCCTTCCCCGAACTCGACCGTGAATTCCACGAGTTGCTGTACGCCTCGCTCGGCAACGACCTGGTCCCACAGCTGCTCAGCGCCTTCTGGACGGTCTTCCGCCGCGTCTCCGGCGCCCGCGGCCGCCCCGCCGATCCGTCCCCCGACCTCACGGCCCGCCGCCACC
Source organism: Streptomyces sp. (assembly GCA_013362785.1). Classification (GTDB taxonomy): domain Bacteria; phylum Actinomycetota; class Actinomycetes; order Streptomycetales; family Streptomycetaceae; genus Streptomyces. The sequence goes on from JABFVM010000067.1 coordinate 5,075, forward strand.
GAGACATCGTGACCGCCCTGCGGGTGGGTGACGTGGAGGGGGCGCAGCGGGCGATGGCGGTCCATTTCCGGGGGATCGCCGCGCGAGCGGGGCGGACGGCCGACTGACGGTCAGGTCGGCCAGGCCGTATCCGTTTTGCCGGTGGGGTGAAACCGGGGCGGCACCGGCGCGGCGACAGCGCCGCACCGAGAGCTGATCGGGGACGCTGTCCGCCGGAGAGTGGGTGCCGACGAAAAAAGACGCGCATCCCATGGGACTGGCAGGGAGATCGCGACGTGTCCGCCGAGACCAATAAGGCTCTGGTACGCCGATTGTTCGAGGAAGTGCTCAACGGTCGGCGCATGGAGCTCATCGACGAGCTGGCCGCGACGGACTACCAGGAGCACGACCCGCTGCCCGGGCAGCGGGAGGGGCGTGAGGGACTGAAGGATCGAGTGACCATGCTCGTGGAGGGGCTGGCACCCACCTTCAGCATCGACGACATCATTGCCGAGGGGGACCGCGTCGTCGTCCGTTGGACCAACGACGCAACCCACTCCGGAACCTTCCTGGGCATCCCTCCGACGGGTCGATCATGCCGCTTCGCCGGAGTCGACATCTTCCGGCTGGACGGCGGCCGGCTGGTCGAGCACTGGCACGTTGTCGATCAGCTCACCATGCTCCAGCAACTGGAGCTGCTCCCGTCATCCTGAGCGCGAGCCGGCAACGCTTCAGGTCAACACACCTAGGACAGGTCAGCCACCGGCAGTCTGCGGAACTCGATCGACTCGTACGGCCCCGCCACCCCCGTCTCGTACAGGATTCCGACCGTGCTCCGACCGAGCGGCACCAGGTCGGAGTACGCCGCCCGCTGCTGGGACAGCGTCAGCGACTTCGCGAAGGTCGCTCCGCCGTCCGTGCTGCGCCACACCGCCATCGACTGGCGGGCGGTGGGGACGGACGGGCCGGAGAACAGCAACGGGGCGTCGGAACCGGGGAGTTGGAGGACGCTGCCCTCCACCACGGGGACGTCGTTCAGGGTGGGCTGGACGGTGTACGGGCGCTCCAGGGTCGCGGCACCGTCACTGGAGTGGGCGTCCAGCCGGTTGCCCGTGCTCGTGCCGAGCTGGTCGCGGGAGTTGAAGTACACCCTGCCGTCGGGGAGTTCGGCGGCCGTGGACTCGTTGGCGTTGTCGCGGCCGTCGTAGTTGTCGTCCACGAAGCCCACCCGCCAGGTCAGGCCCCCGTTGTCGCTGTAGATGGCGTGGGCGCCGTAGTATCTCGGCTCCTGCCCGGTGTCCTGGGAACCCGGCGCCGGTGCCGCCGAGTGGTTCGACGGGATCACCAGCCGGCCCGCGTGCGGGCCCCGGCTCAGCGCCACCGCGTGGCCCGGCCCCGTCGCGTACCAGCGCCAGCCGGCCGGTTTCACCTGCCGGGTGATGTCCCGCGGACGCGTGAAGTACCGGCCGTCATCCAGGCTCCGCTGCACGAACACCCGCCGGCTCTCCGCCGCCGTCACCTCTCCCCGCATGATCTCCCCCTCCGTCACAGCACCGCTGTTGTAGGAGGTGACCAGCACGACCGCACCCGTGCGTGGATCCACCACCGGCGCCGGATTTCCCCGGGTGTCCCCGTCCCCGGCGGCGACCACGGACATCGGACCCCAGGTGCAGCCGCCGTCGGTGGAGCGTCTGAGGACGACATCGATGTCGCCGGTGTCCCCGGCACCGTCGTGCCGGCCCTCGGCGAAGGCCAGCACCGTGCCGCGCGTGGTCGTGATCGTCGCCGGGATCCGGTACGTGTCGAAGCCGCCCTGCCCCGAGACATAGGGGACGGAGGACGTGCAGCCGGTGTCCGCGTCGCCCGCCGACGCGTTGCCGGCCGACGCGAGGGGCGTGGTCAGGAGTACTGCGGTGACTAGGCACGTACGGCTGAGTGTGCGGCTCAGGGTGGTCATCGGTCTCCTTTGACGGAGGGTCAGACATTGACCGGTCCGTCACAGGCTCCCCGGTGTCACCATTCCTGACTCATACGCCACGATGACCAATTGCGCCCGGTCCCGCGCCCCCAGTTTGCCCATGATGCGGCTGACATGGGTCTTGGCCGTGAGCGGACTGAGTCCCAACGCTTCGGCGATCTCCGTGTTGTTGAGGCCGCGTGCGACCAGCGTCAGCACTTCGCGTTCACGTTCGGACAGACATTCGGGTCCGCCGGCGGTGGGTGCGGAGGGGCTGCGCAGGAACCGCTCGATCAGCCGTGCGGTCGGACCGGGCGACAACAGCGCCTCGCCCGCCGCCACCGTGCGGATCGCGTCGAGGAGTTCTGCCGGGCGGGTGTCCTTCACCAGGAACCCGGAGGCGCCGGCCCGCAGCGCGTCCACGATGTTCTCGTCGGTGTCGTAGGTGGTGAGGACGAGGACGCGCACCCCGGCCAGGTCCTCCTCCGCCGCTATCAGCCGGGTCGCCTCGATGCCGTCCAGGTCGGGCATGCGGATGTCCATGACGACCAGGTCGGCGCGGACGCTGCGGGCCAGCTCCGCGGCCTCCCGGCCGGTGCCCGCCTGGCCGACGACCTCCATGTCCGGGGCCGACTCGACCAGCATCGCGAACGCCTCCCGCACGAGCGTCTGGTCGTCCGCGAGCAGCACGCGGATCATCGCTCGGCTCCCCGGTCCGTCCCGGTGGGCAGTACGGCCCTCACCTCGAAACCCCCCTCGCCTCGTGGTCCGGCGTCGAGTGTGCCACCCACACTGCGCGCCCGTTCCCGCATCCCGACCAGGCCGTATCCGGCGCTCTGCGGGTCGGCGGCGACGCAGTGTCCGTCGTCCGCGACCCGCACCCACAGCGCCCCCTGCTCCTCGAACAGCTCCACCCGCACCGCGGGCTTTGGCCCCGCGTGCCGTACGACGTTCGTCAGCGCCTCCTGCACGATCCGGTAGGCGGCCGCGCCCACGGCGGGCGGCGCCTCCCGCACCCGTATCGCCGACTCCACCCGCGCTCCGGCCAGCCGTGCCGTCTCCACCAGGTCGGGCACTCCGTCGAGTCCGGGCAGGGGGCCGCGGGCCTGGTCCGCCGGGCCCTGTTCGCGCAGTACGTCCAGCGTCGTACGCAGCTCGCCGCGCGCCGTGCGGCAGGTCTCGGCGATGTCGTCGAGGGACTTCGCGACTGTCTCGCGGTCCAGCCGTTCCGGGTCCGCCGCCAGCACATGCGCGGCCACCGACGTCTGCACGCCGATGAGGGTGATGCTGTGGGCGAGCAGGTCGTGCAGGTCGCGGGCGATACGCAGGCGTTCCTCGGCGACCCGGCGGCGGGCCTCCTCCTCGCGGGTGCGTTCGGCGCGTTCGGCGCGTTCGACTATGGCGGCGACGAACTGGCGGTAGTAGCGGACGTCGATGCCGCAGAAGAGGAACGCGAAGACCCAGCCGGAGATCCGCAGCAGCTCCGCCGTCCCGTCGGGGTTGGTGAGGGCGTTGAGCAGCAGTGTTGCGCCGAGGACGGTGGTGCCGGTGAGCAGGGTGCGGCGCACCGTGCCGGTCGCCGCGACCGTGTACAGCACCACCATGGTGGTGAAGATGGGTGCGGCGTGGTTGTTCTCCAGGGCGTGGTACGGGGCGATGCAGACCATCACCGCGAGCAGCACCGGCACGGGACTGCGGCGCCGCCACACCAGGGGGACGTGGGCGGCGAGCAGCAGGGTCCAGCCGAGCGCGTCGGGCCGTAGCGCCTGGTCGCCGAGCAGGGCCGTGACCGTGGCGAGGCCGGCCCAGGCCAGGGCCAGGAGTGCGTCGTTGCGGGTGCGGTGCGGGGCGGTCAGGGGGTCGCGGTTGATCGCGGCCATGACCCGCTCGCCGATACGGGACCGCTGCGCTGTCGTCGTTGCCTGCACGGGGTTCATCTTCCGGGACTGCGGCGCCCCTCCGGCGGGGAGGGGCGCCGGTCGGTCAGGGGACGTCGACGGCCACGGGCCGCGGCTGCCTCGGCTCGGCGGGCGATCGGGGCCCCTCGGGTCGCCGGGAGAGCGGGCCCGGCCACCACACCCTGCGTCCCAGGGCCACGCTCGCGCTGGTCACCAGGTACGTGCGCACCAGGAACGTGTCGAGCAGGACGCCCACCGCGATGACGAAGCCGAGCTCGACGAGGGGCACCAGCGGCATGTTGGTGAGCACGGCGAAGGTGGCGGCGAGGACGAGTCCGGCGGAGGCGATGACGCCGCCCGTGGTGCGCAGCGAGGTGAGCGCGGCCGACGCCGGGTCGGCGCCGCCGAGGCACTCCTCGCGCATCCGGTGCATCAGGAAGATGCCGTAGTCGACGCCGAGGGCGACCAGGAACACGAAGGACAGCAGCCCCAGTCCGGGGTCGGTGCCCTCGAAGCCGAAGAGCGGCCCGAAGACGAGTCCGCCGATGCCGAGCGCCGCGCCCCACACCGCGACCACGGCGGCCACCAGGATCAGCGGCGCGACGAGCGAGCGCAGCAGGGCGACCAGGATCAGCAGCACGGACAGCAGCACGATCGGCACGACGACCAGTCGGTCCCGGGCGTTGGTGTCCTCCAGGTCGATCTGCTGGGCGCTGGGCCCGCCGACGTAGGAGCCGTCGAGCCGCTCGCGCAGGGCCTCGATGGTGGCGGTCTCCCCGGTGGACTGGGGTGGTGCGGCGGCGATGACGGAGATCTCGGTCCAGCCGTCTCCGGTACGGCCCTGCTGCGCGCTGTCGACGCCCCGGGTGCCGCGGACCGCCGTGAGCGTCCGGGCGGCGTGGTCCTGCGGGGTGATGACGGTGATGGGCTGGGTGCCGCGTTCGGGGTAGGCCGCGGCGAGGGTGCCCATGGCGGCGACGGCGTCGGGCTTGCTGGTGAAGGAGTCCTCCTGTTTGAGGTTGCCGGGCAGGTTCAGGGCGCCGAGGGCCAGGGCGCCCAGCAGGACGGCGCCGCCCGCGAGGACGGTGCGGGGCCGGCGTCCGGCGGAGCCGCCCATCGCCGTGAACAGGGACCGGCGGGCCTTGACCGTGCTGCCGTGGCGGGGCACGAGCGGCCAGAACACGCGCCGGCCGAGCAGGACGAGGATCGCGGGCAGCAGTGTCAGCATCGCGGCGAGCGCGCACAGCACGCCGACGGTGCCGAGCGGGCCCATGCCGCGGGTGGAGTTGAGGTCGGCGGCGAGCAGGCAGAGCAGTCCGGCGGCGACGGTGCCGGAGGAGGCGAGGACGGCGGGTCCGCAGCCCTTGAGGGCGGCGGCCATCGCGTCGTACGGCCGCTCGGTCCGCCGTAGTTCTTCCCGGTACCGCGAGACGAGCAGCAGGGCGTAGTCGGTGCCCGCGCCGAACACCAGGATCGTCATGATGCCGGAGCTCTGGCCGGAGACCGAGGTGCCGAAGCCCTGGTTGAGGCCGTAGGCCACACCCATCGAGAGGTAGTCGGCCATCCCGGCGACGGCGAGCGGTACCAGCCACAGGAACGGGCTGCGGTAGATGATGATCAGCAGCAGGGCGACGACGGCCGCGGTGGTGTAGAGCAGTGGTCCGCCCAGCGAGTCGTAGACCTTGGCCGCGTCGGTGGCGAGCGCTCCCGCGCCGCCGACGTCGACGCCGAGCCCGTCACCGCCGTGCGCGATGTCCCGTACGGAGCCGACCAGTTCGTCGCGGGCCTTCTCGTCCTGGCCGGGCTCGGTGTTGGCCACCGGGTACATCAGGGTGGTGCCGTCCCGGGACGGGATGCCCCGCGGTTCGGCGGTGAGCCGGTGGGCGCTCGCGATCCGGTCGAGCTGGTCGGCGGCGGTGGCCTTGTCGGCGGCGGTCAGTCCGCCGTCGCGGTGGTAGACGACGACCATCTCGGTGGCCTCGCCGCCGGGCAACCGGTCCTGGATCTTCGCGGCCTGCGTGGAGTCGGCGCTCGCCGGCAGGTAGTCGATGGCACGGTCGCGCTGGACGTCCGCCAGCTTCGACGCGAACGGCGAGGCGATCGCGAGTACGGCGATCCACAGCCCGAGCACGAGCCAGGGCACGGCACGCCTTCGCCACGCAGCTGTCCTAACGGCCCCCATCTGACGGGTCTCCCTCCGGTCCGGTGTCTGGTTCGGTTCCAGACTCCCGGCGGAAAGAGGCCGGTTCGTCGGGCGGGAGGCCGAGTTCAGGGGTACTGCCGGGGGCGGCCGGGCGGCCGGATTACTCCCCGGGGAGTACTGCGGGCGAGGGCGGGCGCGGCAGGGCTCGGTCCTGCGGACATGCTTGGACGCCGGTTGCCGCCGGGGATCTCACCGGCGGCAACCGGGCGGTTCGGGGTGCCTGCGAACCCGTCGGGGAGGGTCAGTCGCAGGGGGTGGCGGTGCGCACGGCGTCGATGATGGCCGGGCCGGCGATGCCGTCCCACATGATGGCCGTCACCTTGGAGCAGAAGACGTAGGAGTGGCTGCCCTCGACCTTGACCGGGCCGGCGTACTGGGTGAAGAGGCCCTCGTCGACCTTGCAGGTGGGGTTGACGCGGTTCGGGCACAGCTTGAGCTTCATCTTCATGCCGCCCGGCATGTTGTTGTCGAAGACGGCGCAGGCGCCGGAGAAGCCCTGGCTGTTGGACTTGGTGTAGGTGAACAGGGTGCCGAAGCGGCGCGAGTCGGGCAGGCGCTCGGCGACGTGCAGCTTGTAGCCGGTGCCGCACAGGGTGGCGGTCGCCCGGACGGCCGCCTTGTCCTGCGCCGCGATGGCCTTGGTCTGCGCGGACGCGGTCGGCGAGAGCTGCACGGTGGTCCCCGGCACACGCAGCTGGTCGACGGTGGGCGTGGCGGCGGTGGCCGCGGGAGTCACGAACGCGGTGGTGAGCAGCGCTGCGCCGGCGGCCAGCGTGCGAACGAGCGCACGGGACATGGTGGTTCCCCCTATGAAGCTTTGAATTCCCGTCAGAACATGTGCAGTTGCACATCTGACGGTTGAGCGGTCAGCGAAACCATACTCGCCGACGACCTCTTGAGAAGGCCCGGCGGGCGTGGTGTGCGTCACGCGTGCGCACGGTGTGAAAATTGTGGATGACACGGATCGTGGCACCTGATACTTTCCGAGTGACCACTGAACCGAACATCGGTTCCCAATGCGCGCTTTTCACGGGGGGATTGCTGCGCTATGTCTCGCGCTGCCCGGCGAGTCACCTTGTCGTCCACCACACTTATGTGCTCGGCACGGCCGCATCCTGACCAGTGCGGCCGGTGACCACGCGACCACTCGGCCCACGAGACCATCGCTCTCTCCTTAGCTGACTGCGCCGTGCGCTCCCTTTGCAATGGGAACGCTCAACTCTGCAGGAAGAGAATCCACGTTGATACGCAACGCGCTGCTGCGGCGTGTGCGGATACCGGTGACGGCTGCCCTGACCATGGCGCTGTCCGCCGGTGTCGCCACGACGCAGGCATTCGCTGCGGCCAACCCGCAGGGGGAAGCCAGGGGCTGGTCGGCACCGGCCGCCCACGACCCGGGCACCAAGCCCGGCGACCAACCGACCGCCGTCCCGGCCGACCGGCGTACCGCCGTCCTCGGCGAGGACTACCGCAAGTCCTCCGACCGGGCCTTCACCACCTCCGGTGACGGAACCGGCTTCCATGTCCTGGTCGCGGACGAGAAGCAGGGATACGCCTGGAAGACGGCGGCCACCCTGTCCGAGCCCGGCTTCGACACCGACTCCTGGATCGGCAACGCCTGTCTGACCGAGTCCGGCAGGTACGCGGCCGTCGCCTACGCGCCGCGCACCTTCACCAACAAGCCGGACCTGATGACGCGCGGCGCCTTCACCGCCGTAGTCGACCTGGCCGACGGCCGGGTCACCAAGCTTCCGTTCCAGGCCACGCTCGGCTACTTCTCCCCCGGCTGCGGCCAGGGCGAGGAGGCGGTCTTCACGGCGCTGACCGACGACCGGTCGGCGAAGAACCAGACCCGGCTCGTCACGGTCGACACCCGGACCGCCAAGGTCGGCACCAAGCAGACGGTCACCGGTCAGGTGACCTCGGCGGTACCCACCGACCAGGGCATCGTCGCCGCCGAGGGCAACCACATCGTGGCCGTCAAGGGCGGCAAGATCCGGGACATCGCCACCACCAAGGCATGGCCGTTCCAGCTCAAGGCCGACGCCGAGGGCGGTGTCACCTTCATCGACGCCGACCCCAAGGCGGCGAAGACCCGCGGCGCCGTCGCGGCCGAGAACACGGCCACGGTCTCCCGGGTCAGCGCGGCGCAGATCAAGAAGGCCGACGGCCACGGCAAGCCCGCCGGACTCGCCAAGGGCAAGCTCGACGAGTTCGACCTCACCGCCACCCCCGCCGGCACGGTGTACGTCACCGGCAAGGCCGCCTCCACCACCCGCGCGGCGAACGGCGTACTGCGCAACCCCGGCGGCATCGACAAGGACGCCCAGGTCTCCAGCCGCGGCCAGGCCGTCGTCACCTCCCGCTGGGCGGACGGCAAGGACTCCCGGATCCGTCCCGAGGAGGCCCTCGACGCCCGCACCGTCCGCACCACGGTGAAGGCGCTGGACACCCGCAAGACCGTCGTCCTGGACGCTCCCCCCGGCGCCGACCCGGTCGGCGGTCGGCGCGAGGTCACCCAGGGCACCCAGACCGGCCCGGTCCTGCTCGCTCAGGGCGCGCAGCCGGGCCGCTCCACGCGGGCCGCGGCCAACGACCCCGTCGAGGCCGACCGTTACTGCGCCGTCCCGCGCAACGACCCCAAGAAGCAGGCCTTCCAGCCCACCCCGCGCCAGGTCGAGTGGGCCGTCGACCAGGCCATCGTCGGCAAGCTCAACAAGAGCGCGACGCGGCCGGCGAACTGGAAGAACACCGGCATGGCGGCGTACGCGCCGCAGACGCTGTTCCCGCTGGCGAAGCTGGCCGGCGGCTCCGGTGAGGACTGGCACGTGCCCGCGCAGGTGATGCTCGGCATCACGGCGCAGGAGTCCAACATGTGGCAGGCCACCCGCATCGCGGTGCCCGGCGTCACGGCCAACTCGCTGATCGGCAACTTCTACGGCGTCAAGTACGCGGCCAGCGGCCAGCAGCAGGACCCGTGGGCGATCAACTTCGCGAAGGCCGACTGCGGTTACGGCATCACGCAGGTCACCGACGGCATGCGGCTGCCCAACCACGGCGAGAGCGGCACCAAGACCGTCGCCCAGCAGGAGGCGGTCGCCCTCGACTACGCGGCGAACATCGCGGCGGGTGTCAACATCCTCATCGAGAAGTGGAACTCCACCCGCAAGGACGGCCTGGAGATCAACGAGGGCCAGCCGAAGTACATCGAGAACTGGTTCTACGCGCTGTGGGCGTACAACTCGGGCTACCACCCCAAGTCGGCTCCGGTGAACGGCAAGTGGGGCGTGGGCTGGACCAACAACCCGGCCAACCCGCTGTGGAAGGAGAACCGGACCCCGTTCCTGGAGAACGCCGACGGCAAGGACGACTACAGCCACGCGGCGAAGCCGCAGAACTGGCCGTACGAGGAGAAGGTGATCGGCTGGGCCGCCCGTCCGATCTCCGCCATGTTCAAGCCGGGTGACATGCAGGCGGGCTACAAGGGCGCCTGGTGGAACAGCGACGCGGCCCGCACCTCGGCCAAGCCGCCCATCTTCACCTTCTGCGGCCCGCAGAACGACTGTGTGCCGTCGAGGATCAGCGAGGATGCCTCCAACGACGACAACAAGGGCCCGTGCGTGCTGCCCGGTGACCCGCACGAGGACAACCCGCTGTACCTGAAGTGCTGGTGGAACCAGCGGGTCGCCTGGAAGAACTGCACCACCGAGGCCCGGTGCGGCAACCCGATCCACCGGTTCGATGACACCTACCCCGAGCAGCCCGACGAGAACTCCTACCCGCCGCGCTGCAACACCGGTCTGCCGTCCGGCTCCCTGATCGTGGACGACCTGCCCAACGGCACCGTTCCCGCGGGAACTTCGGGACGCAGTTGCACCGTCGCCTCGAAGGGCTCGTTCCAGTTCACCTTCGCGGGTGAGGGCGGCAAGTACCCGTCCAAGATGGACCTGCACCAGATCGGCGCGGGCAACGGCAACCACTTCTGGATGGGCCACACCCGCTGGCTCGCCACCGCCGACGGCAAGCGGCTGAAGGTCTCGGGCAAGTGGACGCTGAGCGGCACCCAGCGCGGCTGGATGCGCGTCTTCGTGCACATGCCGGACCACGGCGCCCACACCCGGCAGGCGGCCTACCGGGTCGGCGGCACCGACTCGGAGTCGCCCCTCCGCGTGCACCCGCAGCGGATCCGTTCCAACAAGTGGGTCGACCTGGGCGTCTTCAACTTCACCGGCACACCGTCGGTGACCCTCGACACCGACACCGACGACGGCACCGGGGACGAGGACATCGCCTGGGACTCGGTGGCCTTCCAGCCGCTGTCGGCCAAGCCGAAGGACTTCGTCGTCGCCATGGGCGACTCGTACTCCTCCGGTGAGGGCGCGTCCGAGGGCAACCGGGACTACTACCCGGAGACCAACTACCTCGACAAGCAGGACGAGAAGACCCGCAACGCCTGCCACCGCTCCACCCAGGCGTGGTCGCGCCAGGCGAAGATCCCGGGCCGCTCGCAGTCCATCGGCACCTCGGCCGACGGCTACGGCACGGCCATGGACTACCACCTGATCGCCTGCTCCGGCGCCCGTACCTACAACATGACGCACGCCGGCCCGGTGCAGGACAGCGGCGGTGAGAAGCCGCAGATCGACAAGGGCTACCTGGACCAGCACACCACCCTGGTCACCCTCTCCATCGGCGGCAACGACGCCCGCTTCGCGGACATCATCCAGAAGTGCCTGAAGGCGGTCAACGGCGGCAACTGCAAGGACGCGACCTTCGACGCGGACGATGTGGACCAGCCCGTCGGCGGCCGTGACAGCAAGTTCGTCGGGCAGCCGCTGGAGAAGGCCGCGGCCGGCGTGATCAACGAGATCGTCCGGCCGGACATCGTCAAGGTCCTGACGGAGATCCACGCGAAGGCCAAGAACGCCAAGATCGTGCTGATGGGTTACCCGCCGCTGATCGAGAAGCGGGGCGAGTGCCTGAGCATCACGATCCCGGGCGCCCAGATCGGTCTGTCCGCGTCGTCCTCGGACTGGCTCAACAGCGTGGCCGACACACTCTCGGCCGCGATGCAGGGCGCCGTGGACGACGCCAAGGCCCAGGGCATCAAGGCCTGGTTCTCCAACCCGAAGCAGAACTTCGCGGGCAAGGCCGTCTGCGGTGACCCCGAGTCGGTGCACGGCATCGTCAAGACGCTCGTCGACTCGGACAAGCCGTCCAACGACTGGCGGATTCTCAAGGCCTACGGCCTGTCGGCCCAGTCGTTCCACCCGAAGATCGGCGGCGCCCGCCTCTACGCCGACTCCCTGGAGCGCACCTTCACCGGCATGGGCCTCTAGCCCCGCTGCCGTCCTTGTGGGGCCCCGCATGGGGTGGGGCCCCACCCGAGCCCGGAAGGGAAACCGTCATGAGGAAGCTTCTGTCCACCGGCATCGCGGCCGGCACCGCCGCCCTCGCACTCATCGGCCTGGCCGCGGCACCGGCCTCGGCCGCCAGCGCGCGTTCGGGGTTCGACGTGTACTTCCCCGGCGACAAGCCGGAGAGCATGTACAACGTCGAGAACACCGGCACCGTGTCCGGCAGCATGACCGGCAAGTCGGTCGTGAGCTGGCAGATCCTGGTCGACCAGGTCATCGACAACTCCAAGCGGTTCACCAGCTTCAAGATCACCACGCGGATCGAGGAGCGCCTGACCAAGGACACCGAGGACCACGTCGTCACGAAGAAGACGTGCGACCTGACCAAGATCGTCAACGACGAGTACTCGTGGTTCCTGATCGAGCCCGTGAACACCTGTGTCGCGCCGTCCACCACCTACGACGGTGAGCTGTACTGGTCCACCGACTCGACGATCGTCTACGACATCGAGGGCGACGGAAAGGGCGCGTTCACCAAGGAACTCCAGGGTTCGCCACTGCTCCACGGCTGACGCCCCCATGACACCGGGTCCCGAGTGCGTACGCGTCGCACTCGGGACCCGGTCCTGTCTCCGTCCCCGCTAGGAAGGTGTACGCGCCGCCGCGGCCAGCAGCCGGGTCACGTCGTCGGCGCAGATGGTGAGGGCGGCGCCGACCGTCGACAGGGCGTCGCGCTCGGCGGGCGTGTACGGGCCGTCGGCCAGCGCGATCCGGGCGCCCTGCAGCAGGATGGACTCGCGGCCGGCCGGGGCGAGGTGCGGGGCGAGCGGGTCCAGGGCCTCGTGGAGCTCTATGGCCAGCCCGGCACCGCAGGGCTCGGAGAAGACCCGCCCGGTGTCGGCCGCCAGCGCCTCGACGAGGGCGTTCAGCTGGTCCTCCGTACAGTCGTCGAACCCGGCCGCGCGCACCGTGGCCGCCGCGGTCTCCAGCGCCGTACGGGCACAGGTGCCGCCCGCCGCCAGTACCGCCAGGGCGACGGTGTGGACGGCGTCGCGGAGCATCGCGGAGAAGCGGGTGGTGGTCGGGTGGTCGAGGACGTCGGTGCCGAAGTGCCGTCGGCAGGCCGCGCACTCCACGACGGGGGCGGTCTCACCGCGCGGCAGCACCGGCACCCCGAGCAGGGTGAAACGCCGGTGTCCCGTCAACCGCTGGTAGTTACGGTCACCCCCGCAGCCGGGGCAGAAGAACTCGCCGTCACCGACGGCCGACCACGCGACACGGGTGCCCAGGATGCGCGCAAGCCTGGCGGCACGACCGTCTTGTCCCCGTCCTGGCAGCACGTCGCACCTCCGTAAGGCCGCGGCAACATCGCCGCGCTTGCGTGATGTTAGCCACATCCCGGACGCAGAGTCAGCACCCCGGACGAGACCTTTCCGTGACCTGCACGGATCAATGGCCGGAAACCGACGAGCCCCGCCCGCCGACATACGGCGGACGGGGCCTGTAATCACGGGGCACGGAAACGCCCTAAAGGGGCGCGGGGAACTGCGCGACAAGCCACAACGAGCCCGCACGCGCCCCCACTCCGGCAGCCCTACGGCGAGAGCGAACCGTCAACGAGCTGCACGATTCACTGCCGACACAACCGCCTTCAGCGACGCCCGCGTAGTGTTCGCATCGATCCCGATCCCCCACAGCACCTTGCCGTCGATCGCACACTCGATGTACGACGCGGCCTGCGCGGACGCGCCCTCGCTCATCGTGTGCTCCTGGTAGTCCAGCAGCCGGGCGTCGATGTCGATCTTCGCCAGCGCGTCGAAGAAGGCCGAGATCGGACCGTTGCCGGTACCCGCCAGCACGGTGTCGGCGCCGTCGACCGTGGCCTCCACCTTCAGCGTGTCCACACCGTCCGTGTCCGTCGTCGACTGACCGTTCTTGACCTGGATCCGCCCCCAGGGGTTCTCGGGGTTCGGCAGGTACTCGTCCTGGAAGACCGCCCAGATGTCACCGCCGGTGACCTCGCCGCCCTCGGCGTCCGTCTTCGCCTGGATGATCTTCGAGAACTCGATCTGCATCCGGCGCGGCAGCTCCAGCTTGTGGTCGTTCTTCAGGACGTAGGCGATACCGCCCTTGCCGGATTGCGAGTTGACGCGGATGACGGCCTCGTACGACCGCCCGACATCCTTCGGGTCGATCGGCAGGTAGGGCACGGCCCACTCGATGTCGTCGACGGTGACCCCGCGGGCGGCCGCGTCGGCCTCCATCGCGTCGAAGCCCTTCTTGATGGCGTCCTGGTGGGAGCCGGAGAAGGACGTGTAGACCAGGTCGCCCACGTACGGGTGGCGCGGGTGGACCTCCATCTGGTTGCAGTACTCCCACGTACGACGGATCTCGTCGATGTCGGAGAAGTCGATCTGCGGGTCGACGCCCTGGGAGAACAGGTTCATGCCCAGGGTGACCAGGTCGACGTTGCCGGTGCGCTCGCCCTGCCCGAACAGACAGCCCTCGACGCGGTCGGCGCCGGCCATCAGCGCCAGCTCGGCGGCGGCGACGGCCGTACCGCGGTCGTTGTGCGGGTGGACGGAGATGCAGACGTGCTCACGGCGCGACAGGTTGCGGCTCATCCACTCGAAGCGGTCCGCGTGCGTGGACGGCGTCGAACGCTCCACGGTGGCGGGCAGGTTGAGGATGATCTCGCGGCCCGGACCCGGCTGGTAGACGTCCATCACCGCCTCGCAGACCTCCAGCGCGAAGTCCAGCTCGGTGTCGGTGAAGATCTCCGGGCTGTACTGGTAGCCGAACTCGGTCTCCGGACCCAGCAGCTTCTCGGCGTACTCCATCACCAGCCGCGTACCGTCGACGGCGATCTGCTTGATGTCGTCCTTGGAGCCCCGGAAGACGACCCGGCGGAAGACCGGCGCGGTGGCGTTGTACAGATGGACGGTCGCCCGCCTGGCGCCCTTCAGCGACTCGACGGTCCGCTCGATCAGGTCCTCGCGGGCCTGGGTCAGTACGGAGATGGTGACGTCGTCCGGGATCGCGCCCGGCTCCTCGATGATCGACCGTACGAAGTCGAAGTCCGTCTGCCCGGACGCCGGGAAGCCGACCTCGATCTCCTTGTAGCCCATCTTGACCAGCTGGTCGAACATCCGGCGCTTGCGCTCGGGCGACATCGGGTCGATCAGGGCCTGGTTTCCGTCGCGCAGGTCGGTGGAGAGCCAGCGGGGGGCGACGGTGACGCGGTTGTCCGGCCAGGTGCGGTCCGGGATGTCGACCTGCTCGTAACGGCCGTACTTGTGGATCGGCATGGTGCTGGGCTGCTGGCGGTTCGCCATGTCTGCGGGGCTCCTCAGGATGTCCGGAAGGACGGCCGACGACGCAACGCGAAGCTCCGCGGGGAGGGAGTCGACCTGGACTACAGGCCCTCGCCGCGGCAGCTAAGAAGAAGCAGCCCGAAACGCATGATGCGAAGCATGCTAGCCGAGCCACTCCCCGTGCGGGGCGTCGTATCAGTATGCGGGACCCAGGGGAGGAATCGGACAAAAAGTGCGCTATACCACTTCGTCACGGAGAGTGCGGCTCCCTGTCCGCATATTTCACCAATCATGGTTGCGGGTAGTGACACGGGCATAACGCAGTGCAAGTGTGCCCGGCATGACGACAAACGGGGGCTTCGAGCCCGTCTTCTGCACCGTCGTACCGCCACACGTCCTCGACAAGCTGGCCCGGAACGACGACCCCGCACTCTCCGGCCCGGCTCGCCGGACCCTGATGCGCGACAGCGAGCTGCGCGGCAAGCGCCGTGTCACGACCGAGTTCGCTCTCGCGGCCGCCCCGGCGGCGAAGGCACCGTCGGACCAGCCGCTGCGCACCATCTACGACGCCGAGCACCGGACCGCCCTGCCCGGCAAGAAGGTCCGCGGCGAGGGCGACGAGCCCGGCCAGGACGCCACGGTCAACCGCGCCCACTCCGGCCTCGGCGCCACCTTCGACCTGTACCTCAAGGCCTACGCCCGGCACTCCATCGACGGCGACGGCCTGCCGCTGGACGCCACCGTCCACTACGACGAGAACTACAACAACGCGTTCTGGAACGGCGAGCAGATGGTGTTCGGCGACGGTGACGGCGAGATCTTCGTCGACTTCACCATCCCGATCGACGTCATCGGCCACGAGCTCACCCACGGCGTCACCCAGTACACGGCCAACCTCACGTACTACGGCCAGCCGGGCGCGCTGAACGAGTCGATGTCGGATGTCTTCGGCTCGCTCATCAAGCAGTACACGCTCGGCCAGACCGCCGCCGAGGCCGACTGGCTGATCGGCGCGGGCCTGCTCGCGCCCAGCGTCTCCGGCAAGGCCCTGCGCTCCATGAAGGAGCCGGGCAGCGCGTACGACGACGACGTCCTCGGCAAGGACCCGCAGCCCGCGACCATGGACGACTACGTCCGCACCGGCCGCGACAACGGTGGTGTCCACATCAACTCCGGCATCCCGAACCACGCCTTCTACCTGGCCGCGACCGCCCTCGGCGGCCACGCCTGGGAGAAGGCCGGACAGATCTGGTACGACGTCCTGACCGGCGGCGAGCTGTCGGACCGGGCCATGTTCACCGACTTCGCCAAGCTGACCGTCAAGGCCGCGCGCGAGCGCTTCGGCGACGGCGGCGAGGAGCTCCAGGCCGTATCGAAGGCCTGGGAGCAGGTCGGGGTGCGGATCCCGTAAGTCCGTACTAGACAGGGACCCATGCGTATTCAGGTACGGCGCACGGGTGGATTCGCGGGCATCGAGCGGTTCGCCGAGGTGGACACCTCGGGGCGGCCCGACGCCCAGGAGTGGCAGGCCCTGGCCGAGCGCGCGGTCGCGTCCGGCCGGGGCACGCCCCAGGTCGGGGTTCCGGACGGCTTCAGCTACCAGATCACCGTCGACGACAGGACGGTGTACTGCTCGGATCCCCGGCTCACCGACGAGCAGCGCAAGCTGATCTCCAGGGTGCTGAAGGAAGGAGCTTGACGTGCTCCCTGGCCTAAAGTCCAGGGATTCCGGCCTGGGTCGTCTGACCCTTCCGGGGGCTTCCTGCTTCACCGCGCTGTGCGGGCACGTGTGCCCGTCTTACCGGCGCTCCACAGGCGTTTCGCGTCTCCGCCCGTCCGGCGGCGACGATACGGCCCGTCCGGCGGCGACGATACGGCGTCCTTCGAAGAGGACATTGCGGGCTGCGTTGTGGTCGCGGTCGTGCACAGTGCCGCACGCGCCGCACGCCCACGCACGGACGTGGAGGGGCTTGGGGCCGTCCCTGAATCCGCAGGCCGAGCAGACCTGAGAGGACGGAAAGGCCCGGTCCACCTTGGCGAATGTCCGGCCGTGCAGAGCCGCCTTGTACTCCAGCATTCCGACGAACGCGGACCATCCGGCGTCGTGCACGGACTTGGCGAGACGGGTGCGTCCGAGACCGGACACCGCGAGGTCTTCCACGTACACCGCTTGATTGTCGCGAATGATCTGTGTGGAGGCCTTGTGGTGCCAGTCCCGGCGCTGGTCCGCCACCTTGGCGTGCTGGCGTGCGACCTTGATGCGGGCCTTGGCCCGGTTCTTCGATCCCTTGGCCTTGCGGGGACAACTCTCGCTGAAGACGCTTGAGCTTCTTCTCCGCCCTGCGCAAGAAGCGCGGGCTGTCGATCCTCCGGCCGTCGGACAGGACGGCGAAGGCGGACAGGCCGAGGTCGATACCGGCGTCGGTCTCCGCCTCGGGCAGGACGTCCGGCTCGGTGTCGACGACGAAGCTGAGGAAGTACCGGCCGGAGCTGTCCTTGGTGACGGTCAGCGAAGTCGGGGCTGTTGGAGGTCGGCGCGACCACTTGACCTTGAGGTTGCCGACCTTGGCCACGTACACCGTGCCGTCGTCCCGGAGGCAGAAGGCACTATCCGCCCAAGGTCGCCGTCTCGAAGCTGATCAACAGCCTCACTGGCGTCTCCGCTCGCCGGATACAGCAGGAGTTCATCGGCGTGAACGCCGGGGCTTTCCGCAAGGAACCCGGTAACGGGCAGTTCACGCCAGGGCGTTGACTTCTGTTACCGCCGGTACGGATGATCCGGCGCATGGCGATCGATGAGCGCGGTGCGACGAATCCGATACCCCGGTTCCCGGCGGACTTCCTGTGGGGCGTCTCGACCTCGGCCCACCAGATCGAGGGTGCGGCGGACGAGCGCGAGCGGTCCGTGTGGGACGCCTTCACGGCCGAGCCGGGAAGGGTGAAGGACGGCTCCACGGCGGCGGTGGCCTGCGACCACTACCACCGCTACGCCGAGGACGTGGCCCTGCTCGCCGGCCTGGGCGTGGACGCGTACCGCTTCTCAATCTCCTGGCCGCGGGTGAACGCGCCGAAGGGCCTCGACTTCTACGACCGCCTGGTGGACGAGCTGTGCGCGGCGGGCGTACGCCCCGTCCCGACCCTCTTCCACTGGGATCTGCCGGTCACGCTGGACTGGCTGGACAGGGACACGGCCGCCCGTTTCGCCGAGTACGTGTCCGTGGTCGCCGAGCGGCTGGGCGACCGCGTCGGCAAGTGGATCACCCTCAACGAACCCGCCGAGCACACCCTCCTGGGCCACGCCCTCGGCACCCATGCCCCCGGCCGTCGGCTCCTCTTCGACGCCCTCCCGGTCGCCCACCACCAGCTGCTGGCCCACGGCCTCGCGGTACGGGCCCTGCGCGCGGCCGGCGCGACCGACATCGGCGTCGCCAACTCGCACGGCCCGACCTGGCCGGCGTCACGGGAACAGCCGGACCTGGAGGCGGCGGACTTCTACGATCTGCTCCTCAACCGCCTGTTCGCCGACCCCCTGCTGTTGGGCCAATACCCGGACGGCATCGCCGAGTTGATGCCGGGCGACGTCGAGGCCGACCTGAAGGTCATCTCGGAGCCCCTCGACTTCTACGGCGTCAACTACTACGCGCCGACCCGGGTGGGCGCCCCGCAGGGCACCGAGATCGAGTTCGGCGGGGTGAGCATGCCGGCCGAACTGCCCTTCTCGGTGCGGGAGATCGAGGGCGTACCGACGACGGACTTCGGCTGGCCGGTGGTCCCCGAGGGCCTCACGGAGCTTCTCACCACCTTCCGCGACCGCTATGGCGACCGGCTCCCGCCCGTCGTCATCACCGAGAACGGCTGCTCGTACGAGGGCGTCGACGACCAGGAGCGGATCGCCTACCTGGACGGCCACATCCGCGCACTGCACAGGGCGGTGGAGGCGGGGGTGGACGTCCGCGGGTACTTCGTCTGGTCGCTGCTCGACAACTTCGAGTGGGCGGAGGGGTACGAGCGCCGGTTCGGCCTAGTCCACGTGGACTTCGAGGATTCCGGGACGCTGACGCGGACGCCCAAGGCGTCGTACGGCTGGCTGCGGGACGTGCTGCGGGCCCAGAGATGACGGCCGACGCCCTCGCCGAGCCCACGGACCGGGTCGGCAAGGGCTGGACGTCGGCGCTGTCGCTGGCCAACGTGGCGATCTGGGTGGGCTGGTACGGCCCGCTGCAGATCCTGCTGGCCCAGCAGGCGGAGGATTTCGCGCCCGGCACCGGGATGTCGAAGGAGACGCTGCTGGCGTGGGTGACCGGCGTGGGCGCGGCCGTGTCGCTGGCGGCCAACCCGTTCTTCGGCGCGCTGTCGGACCGCACCACGGCCCGCTGGGGCCGCCGTACGCCATGGATCGTGGCCGGCGCGGCGGGCGGCGCCCTGTCGCTGCTGCTGCTCGCGGGCGCGGACGGGCTGTGGACGATGGCGCTGGCCTGGTGCCTGGTCCAGCTGACCCTGAACGCCGCCTTCGCGGCGGTCACGGCGGCCGTCCCGGACCGGGTGCCGCGACTCCAACGGGGCGCGGTGGGCGGCTGGTTGGGGGCGGCCCAGATCCTCGGCGCCGTCGCCGGAACGGGTCTGGCGACGGCGGCGGGCGGGATCGCGGCGGGGTATGCGGCATGCGCGGTGTTCGCGGTGGTGGGAGTGCTGCCGTACGTACTGCGGTACCAGGATCTGCGGCTGGCGGCCACGGACCGTCCGACCTGGTCCTGGCGCTCCTTCGCCCGCGGCTTCTGGCTGAGCCCGCGCCGCCACCCGGACTTCGGCTGGGCCTGGCTGACCCGTTTCCTGATCAACCTGAGCAACGCGCTGGTGCTTCTGTACTTGCTCTACTACCTCCGGGACAGTCTCCACTACGACGACCCCGAGCGGGGCGTGCTGATCCTGACCGCGGTGGACAGCGTGGCGCTGCTGGCGACGGTCGTGGTGGGCGGCGTCTGGTCGGACCGGGTGGGCCGCCGCAAGCCCTTCGTGCGGTGGTCCGGGGTCCTGATGGCAGCGGCCACCGCCCTGCTGGCCGTCTGGCAGACCTGGCCGGGCGCGATAGCCGTGGCGGCCCTGCTGGGCGTGGCCCTCGGGGTGTTCATGTCGGTCGACTTCGCCCTGATGACAGACGTACTGCCGAAGGCCGCCGACCGGGGCAAGGACCTGGGCGTCATCAACGTGGCCAACGCCTTGCCCCAGGTGGCGGCCCCCGCCCTCGCCGCGCCGATCGTGACGTATCTGGGCGGCTACCGGGTGCTGTACGCGGTGGCGGCCGTGATCGGGTTGGTGGGGGCGGTGCTGGTGAGTCGGATCAAGGGGGTGGACTAGTGAACGCCGGGTTCGACAACGCCGCCCAAGGGGCGCGGGGAACTGCGCGACCAGCCACAGCGGACCCGCAGCCGCCCGACAACCCATCGCGGCACTCGGTCACAGCGCTCCAGCGTCCCGCGCGGCATAAACAGACGGGTACAGCGGCCGGTATCCCAGCTCCCGCCGAATCCGCTCCGTGGAGGTGATCGCCAGCCACGGGTCGGGATCGGCACGGTCGTACAGCTCGGCCGGCACCTCCACCCCGTTCAGCTGATGCAACTCGACCGCCGTCACCGGCGCATCGTCAGCGATGTTGTACACACGGCCCGCAACCCCCGGCGCAAACAGAATCCGCAGCAGCCCGTGCGCGACATCCGCATGGTGCCCCATATGCAGCCGCTGGGTCGCCGCCCAGTTCCCGGCCCACATCAGGGACTGGGCGAGATGCGGATCGCCCTCGCCGTAGACGAACGGCAGCCGACCCACCCGCACGTCCAGTCCCTCCATCGCGAGCAGCTCCCGCTCGGCCTGCGCCTTGGACTCGGGGTAGGCGCCCCACATCGCCCCGCCGGGCCGGCTCTCGTCGTCCTCGATCAGCGGGCGGCCCCGTCCGGTGCCGTATACGAGACCCGTGCTGACCTGCACGAACCTCCGGACACCGGCGGCCAGCGCGGCACGGCCCAGCTCCACGGCCGCGTCCCGGTTGACCGCCCGCGCCTCCTCGTCCGGTACGCCGCGGAAGGACGCCGCGACGTTCACGACCGCGTCGACCCCGGCGACCGCCTTGCCGAGCACGTCGGCGTCCCGCAGATCGCCGACCACCACCTCGGCGCCCAGCTCCGCGAACGGCTCGCCCCGCGCCGGGTCCCGCACCAGCACCCGCACCCGCTCCCCCGGCCTGGCCTGCGCCAGCAGCCTCGGCACGAAGCGCCGGCCGACCTGTCCCGTCGTACCCGTCACCAACGTCAGCATGTTCTGCTCCTCTCGTCACCGACCACCCTGGGACGGCGCCGGTGCGGGCGGGAGAGACTCGTTGATCAGGGGATCGGCAGTCCCTGGATAAGCCGCGCGGCGTACCGCAGGCTGGAGGGGTGAACCGAGCCGAACTCGCCGACTTCCTGCGCCGTGGCCGCGCCCGGCTGACCCCGTCGGACGTGGGTCTGACACCTGGCCCCCGGCGTCGCACGCCGGGCCTGCGCCGTGAGGAGGTGGCGCAGCTGGCCGGGATGTCGGTCGACTACTACACCCGGCTTGAGCAGTCCCGCGGCCCCCGCCCGTCCCGCCAGATGCTGACGGCGCTGGCCCGCGCGCTGCGCCTGACGGCGGTGGAGCAGGACCATCTGTTCCATCTGGCCGGCGAGGAGCCGCCGCGGCGCGAGACGGCGTCGGAGCATGTCCGTCCGGGGTTGCTGCTGATCCTGGACCGGCTGCACGACACCCCGGCGCAGGTGGTGAACGACTGCGGTGAGGTGCTGGCCCAGAACGCGATGGCCATGGCCCTGGTGGGCGATGTGATGTCCCGCCCGCGCCGTGAGCGCAACCTGACCCGGCGCTTCTTCCTGGACCCGACCGCGCGCACGCTGTTCCCGCAGGAGGATCTCGCGGGCCACGCGCGCACCCATGTGGCGACCCTGCGCGCGGTGGCCGCGGCCCGGCCCGACGACCCGGAGCCGGCCGCGCTGGTCGCGGAACTCCGGGCGTCCAGCGAGGAGTTCGCGCGGCTGTGGGACGAGCACGAGGTGTCGCGGCGCAACCGGGCGACGAAGCGCTTCCTGCATCCCGTGGTCGGCCTGCTGGAGCTGGACTGCGAGGTCATGGTCAGCCACGAGCACCACCACCTGCTGGTCGTCCACTCGGCCCGCCCGGGGACGGAGGCCCACGAGCGGCTGCAACTCCTGCGCGTGGTGGGCCTGCAGGACATGTCGCCCAGCGTTCCGTAGTTGACTCATGGGTAGTTGAGGCCGGAAATCACCCTTGCCGACCTCCGCCCCACGCGCATCAATGGAAACGGCGGTTCCGACGGACCGTCAGATTCAGCTTTCCACCCAGTTCAGATCTTCATGCAGTTCAGCTCTTCATGCAGCGTGTCCGCACCCACCTGCCGAACAGTCCCCACCCCCACAGGCAGGAATTCCCCCACCCCAAAGGGAGCGAACCCCCATGAGACGTACGCGTATCGGAGCAGGTGCGGCTTTGGCCGCCGGGGCCCTCGCGGTCACCGGACTGGCCTTCGCGCCCACCGCCTACGCCGTCGCCCCCGGCAGCGCGACGATCACCGCCGACTGCGGCAGCTTCGGCGGTGGCGAGGCCACCCTCACGGCGACACAGAACGGCACCGCGGCCACCGTCACCGTCAACTCCTCCGCGATCACCGCGCCGATCGCGCTGTCGGAGGACTCGATCGCCTCGACGCTCACCCTGGTGAGGGCGAGCGGCGGCACCGTCGCCTTCTCCGGCACGGAGAACCCGGCGATGGCCGCCGGCGACCCCGTCCAGGTCGGCCCGCTCAGCGGCACCGTCGCCTCCGGGGACAGCCTGGAGGCCTTCGGCGGCTCGCTGACGATGACCGTCTTCGGCATCACCATCACCTGTACGGCGACGGGACCGCAGTCGCCGGGCCCGTTCGTGTTCGACTGAGCCGCGCGACGTACCGCATGACCCACTGAGGGGGCACGGTCCCGGCGCCGCTACGGCTTACAGCGCGTCGGGGCCGCGCTCGCCCGTCCGTACCCGTACGACGGTGTCGACCGGCAGCGCCCAGACCTTGCCGTCGCCGATCTTGCCGGTCTGGGCGGCCTTGACGATGGCGTCGATGACGTCGTCGGCGGCCGCGTCGTCCACGACGACCTCGATGCGGACCTTCGGCACCAGGTCGACCTGGTACTCCGCGCCGCGGTACACCTCGGTGTGGCCGCGCTGACGGCCGTAGCCGCTCGCCTCGGTCACGGTCAGACCGTGCACACCGATCTCCTGGAGGGCGGTCTTGACCTCGTCGAGCCGGTACGGCTTGACGATGGCGGTGATCAGCTTCATGCCTGCTTCTTGACCTTCTGCGCGGCGGGGACGGAGGTGGCGAGGGACGCCGTGACCGGGGCGCCGTGCCCCAGGACCCCGTGATCGTAGGCCGTCTCGGCGTGCACCGTAAGGTCCAGGCCGGTGTGCTCCTGGTCCTCGCTCGCCCGGAAGCCCATGGTCTTGTCGATGACCTTGCCGATGCCGTAGGTGACGAGGAAGGCGTACGCCGCCACGACCACGATCGCCACCAGCTGCTTGCCTAGCTGGGCGAACCCGCCGCCGTGCAGCAGCCCCTCGGCCCCGCCCGTCATGGTGGCCGTCGCGAAGACGCCGATCAGCAGGGTGCCGATGACACCGCCGACCAGGTGAACGCCGACGACGTCCAGGGAGTCGTCGTAGCCGAACCTGAACTTCCAGCTCACGGCGTACGAGCAGACGACACCGGCGGCGAGGCCGATGACGAGCGCGCCGAGCAGGGAGACCGAGCCGCAGGACGGCGTGATGGCGACGAGTCCGGCGACCGCGCCGGAGGCCGCGCCCAGCGTGGTGGGGTGACCGTCGCGCTTGTGCTCGACGAAGAGCCAGCCGAGCAGGCCGGTGCAGCCGGCGGCGAGGGTGTTGAGGAAGACGGCGGCGGCCAGGCCGTTGGCGCCGAGCGCGGATCCGGCGTTGAACCCGAACCAGCCGAACCAGAGCAGACCGGCGCCGAGCACGACCATCGGCAGGTTGTGCGGCCGCATCGCGTCCTTCTTGAACCCGAGGCGCGGGCCGAGGACCAGGCACAGGGCGAGGCCGGAGGCGCCGGAGGTGATCTCGACGGGGAGTCCACCTGCGAAGTCGAGGGCGCCGAGGTGATCGAGGATCCAGCCGCCGGGGCCCCAGGTCCAGTGGGCGACGGGAACGTATACGAGCAGCGCCCACACCGGCACGAACACGAGCCACGCCCCGAAACTGGCCCGGTCGGCGACGGCACCGCTGACGAGGGCGGCGGTGATGATCGCGAAGGTGAGCTGGAAGGTGGCGAAGAGGAGGGTGGGGACGGTGCCCTGGACGCTGTCCGGTCCGAGCCCGGCCATGCCGACGTGGTCGAGGCCGCCGATGAGACCGCCGGCGATGTCGTCCCCGAAGGCGAGGGAGTAGCCGCAGGCCAGCCACACGACGGTGACGAGCGCGATGGACACGAAGCTCATCATCAGCATGTTGAGGACGCTCTTCGTGCGGACCATGCCGCCGTAGAACAGGGCCAGGCCCGGGGTCATCAGCAGGACGAGGGCGGTGGCGGCGAGCAGCCAGGCGGTGTCGCCGGTGTCGACGCTTGCGGCGGCGAGGGGCACGGTTGTCTCCAACGGTGTGGGGGCTCGTCAGAGGTTCACGGGTTCGCGTTTCCGGTCGCGTACGGGTGTGTTTCGGTGACGTTTCGTTGCGTGGGGGTTTCCGGAAGCTCACCGGGTGGGGTGCGGTCGGGCGCGTGTGCGGCGGGGCTCTGTGGATCAGGGAGAATGGGCGCCATGAGCGTTCGTACCCAGTCATCCGAGGAGTCGGCCGAGGCCGCCCACCGCGCCGGCTTCGCCTGCTTCGTGGGCCGCCCCAACGCGGGCAAGTCCACGCTCACGAACGCACTGGTCGGGCAGAAGGTGGCGATCACCGCCAACCAGCCGCAGACGACCCGGCACACGGTGCGGGGCATCGTGCACCGCCCCGACGCGCAGCTGATCCTTGTCGACACCCCCGGGCTGCACAAGCCGCGCACGCTGCTCGGCCAGCGGCTCAACGACGTCGTACGGACGACGTGGGCCGAGGTCGACGTGATCGGTTTCTGTCTGCCGGCGAACGAGAAGCTGGGCCCGGGTGACCGCTTCATCGCGAAGGAACTGGCGTCCATCAAGAAGACGCCGAAGATCGCGATCGTCACCAAGACCGACCTCGTGGACGGCAAGACGCTCGCCGAGCAGCTCATCGCGATCGACCAGCTCGGCAAGGAGCTCGGGTTCGAGTGGGCGGAGATCGTGCCGGTGTCGGCGGTCGGCGACAAGCAGGTGGATCTGCTGGCCGACCTGATCGTCCCGCTGCTGCCGGAGGGTCCGGCCCTCTACCCCGAGGGTGACCTCACCGACGAGCCGGAGCAGGTGATGATCGCGGAGCTGATCCGCGAGGCCGCGCTGGAGGGCGTCCGCGACGAGCTGCCGCACTCCATCGCCGTCGTCGTCGAGGAGATGCTCCCCCGCGAGGACCGCCCCGCCGACAAGCCCCTCCTCGACATCCACGCCTTCGTCTACATCGAGCGCCCCAGCCAGAAGGGCATCATCATCGGCCCCAAGGGCAAGCGCCTGAAGGAGGTCGGCATCAAGTCCCGCAGGCAGATCGAGGCGCTGTTGGGTACGCCGGTGTTCCTCGACCTCCATGTGAAGGTCGCGAAGGACTGGCAGCGGGATCCGCGGCAGCTGCGCAAGCTGGGCTTCTGAGGCGAGAGCGGGGCGCTGCGCGCGGTCGCCCTGAGCACGTGCGGCGCACCGGCCGTGACGGGTGGCGCACCGGCGGTGAACAGCCCCCGCGCCCGGGTGAAAACCTCCCCGGGGAAAAGGCCTACGGCCTTGTCAGTCCCCCGGCGTACCCTTGAAATCGCCAGGCCGCCCCTGTGGCGGACGAGTCGTTTCGAGGAGGACGAGCAAGGCCTACGAGCCGGCCCATGACTCAGACACCCACAGCTCACACCCCCGCGCAGGGGCAGGCACGAGCGCAGTTCACCGTTCCCGCCCAGCACCCCATGGTGACCGTCCTGGGGTCCGGCGACTCCCTCCTGCGCGTGATCGAGAAGGCCTTCCCGGCGACCGACATCCATGTCCGGGGCAATGAGATAAGCGCGGTCGGTGACAGCCATGAAGTCGCCCTTGTCCAGCGCCTGTTCGACGAGATGATGCTGGTGCTCCGCACCGGGCAACCGATGACGGAGGACGCAGTGGAACGCTCGATCGCCATGCTCAGAGCGAGTGAGAACGGCGAGGGTCCGGCAGAGACCCCGGCCGAGGTGCTCACCCAGAACATCCTCTCCTCGCGCGGCCGCACGATCCGCCCCAAGACCCTCAACCAGAAGCGGTACGTCGACGCGATCGACAAGCACACGATCGTCTTCGGCATCGGCCCCGCCGGTACCGGCAAGACCTATCTCGCCATGGCCAAGGCGGTGCAGGCCCTGCAGTCCAAGCAGGTCAACCGCATCATCCTGACCCGGCCCGCGGTGGAGGCGGGCGAGCGGCTCGGCTTCCTGCCGGGCACGCTGTACGAGAAGATCGACCCGTATCTGCGGCCGCTGTACGACGCGCTGCACGACATGCTCGACCCGGACTCGATCCCCCGGCTGATGGCCGCCGGGACCATCGAGGTCGCGCCGCTGGCGTACATGCGGGGCCGGACGCTCAACGACGCGTTCATCATCCTGGACGAGGCCCAGAACACCAGCCCCGAGCAGATGAAGATGTTCCTCACCCGGCTCGGCTTCGACTCGAAGATAGTCATCACCGGTGACGTGACCCAGGTCGACCTCCCGGACGGCACCAAGTCCGGTCTGCGGCAGGTGCAGGACATCCTGGACGGCCTGGACGACGTCCACTTCTCCCGGCTGTCGTCGCAGGATGTCGTCCGGCACAAGCTGGTCGGCCGTATCGTCGACGCCTACGAGAAGTACGACAACTCGCACGGCACCCAGAACGGCACGCACAAGGGCCGCGGCAAGGCCGGGCACAAGGGGAAGTAGAGAACACGCAAGCCCATGTCGATCGACGTCAACAACGAGTCCGGCACCGAGGTCGATGAGCAGGCGATCCTCGACATCGCCCGCTACGCGCTCGCGCGGATGCGCATCCACCCGCTCTCCGAGCTCTCGGTGATCGTCGTGGACGCCGACGCCATGGAGCAGCTCCACATCCAGTGGATGGACCTGCCGGGGCCCACGGATGTCATGTCCTTCCCGATGGACGAGCTGCGCCCGCCGTCCAAGGACGACGACGAGCCTCCGCAGGGGCTCCTCGGTGACATCGTGCTGTGCCCCGAAGTCGCCGCGAAGCAGGGGGCCGAGGCGCCCACGCAGCACACCATGGACGAGGAGCTCCAGCTGCTCACCGTCCACGGTGTGCTGCATCTGCTCGGGTACGACCACGAGGAGCCCGACGAGAAGGCCGAGATGTTCGGTCTGCAGGCCGCCATCGTGGACGGCTGGCGTACGGAGAAGGGCCTGACCGGGCCCTCCCCCGCGCCGACCGTGTCATGAGCCTCCCGCTCGTCGCCGGCGCGATCGCCCTCGTGGTCGTGGCCTGGCTCGCCGCCTGCGCGGAGGCGGGCCTGGCCCGCGTCTCCAGCTTCCGCGCCGAGGAGGCCGTACGCAACGGGCGGCGCGGCAGCGAGAAGCTCGCGCTGGTCGCCGCCGATCCGACGCGCTATCTGAACGTGGCGCTGCTGGTGCGCGTGGCCTGCGAGATGGCCGCCGCCGCGCTCGTCACCTACGCCAGCCTCCAGGAGTTCGACAGCACCACCCAGGCCCTGCTGGTCGCGATAGCGGTCATGGTGCTCGTGTCGTACGTCGCCGTCGGTGTCTCGCCGCGCACCATCGGGCGTCAGCACCCCCTGAACACGGCGACCGCGGCGGCGTACATCCTGCTGCCGCTGGCCCGCATCATGGGGCCGATCCCGCCCCTGCTGATCCTCATCGGTAACGCGCTGACGCCCGGCAAGGGCTTCCGCCGGGGGCCGTTCGCCTCCGAGGCGGAGCTGCGGGCGCTGGTCGACCTCGCCGAGAAGGAGTCGCTGATCGAGGACGAGGAGCGCCGTATGGTGCACTCGATCTTCGAGCTGGGCGACACGCTGGTGCGCGAGGTGATGGTCCCGCGGACCGACCTGGTCGTCATCGAGCGGTACAAGACCATCCGTCAGGCCCTCACCCTCGCCCTGCGGTCCGGGTTCTCGCGTATACCGGTGGTCGGGGAGAGCGAGGACGACGTGGTCGGCATGGTCTATCTGAAGGACCTGACCCGCAAGACGCACATCTCCCGGGACGCGGAGAGCGAGCTGGTGTCGACGGCGAT
This sequence comes from Streptomyces sp., assembly GCA_013362785.1. GTDB lineage: Bacteria > Actinomycetota > Actinomycetes > Streptomycetales > Streptomycetaceae > Streptomyces. The sequence continues at coordinate 33,210 of JABFVM010000067.1, forward strand.
GCGGCCCGCGTTCTTCGTGCCCGACACCAAGAACGCCGGTGACCTGCTGCGCGAGATGCAGAAGGAGCGCAACCACGTCGCCGTCGTCATCGACGAGTACGGCGGCACCGCCGGCATCGTCACCATCGAGGACATCCTCGAGGAGATCGTCGGCGAGATCACCGACGAGTACGACCGTGAGCTGCCGCCGGTGGAGGAGCTGGGCGAGGACCGCTACCGGGTCACCGCCCGCCTGGACATCACCGACCTGGGCGAGCTGTACGGCCTCGACGAGTACGACGACGAGGACGTGGAGACCGTCGGCGGACTGCTGGCGAAGGCGCTGGGCCGGGTCCCGATCGCCGCGGCGTCGTCGCTGGTCGAACTGCCCGACGGTCGTGAGCTGCGTCTGACGGCGGAGGCGGCGGCCGGCCGCCGGAACAAGATCGTGACGGTGCTCGTGGAGCCGGTCGGCTCCGCTGGCCCCTCACCGGAGGAGACGAAGCCGGAGTGATCCCCGAGTGACCCCTCAAGAGCTGCGGAACTTCTGTCTGTCCTTCAACTCGGCCGTGGAGGACTTCCCCTTCGCCCCGGAGATCTCGGTCTTCAAGGTGCTGGGCAAGATGTTCGCCCTGAGCTGGATCGACGCCCGCCCCCTCAAGGTCAACCTCAAATGCGACCCGGAGGACGCGGTGCGGCTCCGCGACGAGCACGAGGGGCTGATCATTCCCGGCTACCACATGAACAAGCGGCATTGGAACACCGTCACGGTGGACAGCAAGCTCCCGGACCGCCTGGTCCGGGAGCTCATCGAGGACTCGTACGACCTTGTCGTGGCGGGTCTACCGCGAGCCGAGCGCCTCCGGCTCGACCGCCCCTGAGCCGACCGCCCTAGTTGGTCTTCTCCGCGTCGGCCGGGCGCCGGGTGCGCAGGCCGAGGGCGATGAGGGCCGCGGCGGTCAGCACGATCGCCGCGTTGAGGGCCATGACGGTGCGGGTGCCGGAGAGCAGGTCGTCGGCGGTGGTGGCGAGGACGCCGAGCAGGGGGATGCCGACCGTGAGGCCGATCTGCTGGGTCGAGGTGACCAGGCCGGTGGCCAGGCCCTGTTCCTCGTCGGGGACACCGGAGGTGACGGTCAGGCCGTAGGAGATGATCGCGCCCAGGTGGAACATGCTGGCCAGCGAGACGGCGGCCGTGGCGAGCCAGACGGACCAGGTCTGGGCGTCGAGGAACAGCAGGGCCGCGATGAAGGCGCCCTGACCGGTGAGCGAGGCCACCAGAGTGCGTCGGGCGCCGAAGCGGCTGATGAACCTCGGAGTGAGGGCGCCCGCGATCACCGACATGACGCCCTGGACGCCGAAGACCAGGCCGGTCTGCCAGGCCGCCAGACGCAGGGTCTCCTGGAAGTACAGGGTGAGCACGAAGATCACCGTCGACATCATCGAGAAGGTGACCAGCCCGCCCAGGTTGCCCCAGGCCACCGTGCGGCGGCGCAGCATGGGCAGCGAGACCAGGGGTGACCGGGTGCGGGACTCGACGATGACGAAGGCCGTGAGGAGCGCGAGGCCCGCGATCAGGGTCGCGATGACGTCGGTGCGGGCGAAGCCGTGGTCGGCGGCGGTCGTCAGGGCGTAGATCAGGGACAGCAGACCGCCGGTGACGGTGATCGCGCCGGGCACGTCCAGCTGCGGGCGGTCCGGGGTGCGGGACTCGGGGAGCAGGCCGGGGGCGAGCGGCAGCACGATCAGTGCGAAGACCGCGAGCAGGCCCATGGTGGAGCGCCAGCCGAACGTGTCGGTCAGGACGCCGCCCGCGACCATGCCGATGGTGAAGCCGAGGGACATCAGCGTGCCGGAGATACCGAGGGCGCGGTCCCGGGCGGGGCCCTCCGCGAAGGTGGTCGTCAGCAGCGACATGCCCGTCGGGACGATGACCGCCGCACCGAGGCCCTGCAGCGCGCGTCCCGCGAGGAACGACGCCGGGTCCCAGGCGAACGTCGCCAGCACCGAGGCGGCGGCGAACAGGGCGAGGCCGGTGAGGAACAGCTTGCGGCGGCCGTAGAGGTCGCCGATGCGGCCGAAGAGGAGCAGGAAGCCGCCGGAGGGCAGCGCGAACGCCGTGACCGCCCACTGCAGCGCCGAAGTGCTCATGCCGAGGTCGGCGCCGAGGACGGGGAGGGCGACGTTCAGGACGGAGAAGTCGAGCGCGACCATGAACTGGGCGGCGCACAGGACGAACAGGACGAGTTTGTCGCGCGTCGACAGCCGGGGGGTCAACCGGGGGGTGTCGAGCGGTGGGTCGGGGGTCGTGGTGGGACCGGTGGTGGGGCCGGTGGTGTCGATCGCCATGGGTAAGAGACTGCTGGCATCGGAATAGCCGTGGGGAGCGGGAAGTTGTCCTGGTGGTGGCACCACCAGCCAAGTGACATCACCGGTCAAGTGACGTCACGGGCCAAATGGCGCCGCCGGCCAACGGGATGAGGGGGATCCAATCGTGTCCGTGGACACGCTGAAGAGTCATCGGCGGCGCGAGCTGCGCGAGTTCCTGATGAGCAGGCGGGCCCGGGTGACCCCGGGTGAGGCGGGGCTGCCGGACGGCGGCGCGCGGCGCCGTACGCCGGGGCTGCGGCGCGAGGAGGTCGCCGTGCTCGCCGGAGTGGGCGCCTCCTGGTACCAGTGGCTGGAGCAGGGGCGGGAGATCTCCGTGTCGCCGCAGGTGCTGGACTCGGTGGGCCGGGTGCTGCGGCTGAGCAACGCCGAGCGGCGGCATCTGTATCTGCTGGCCGGGCTGAATCCGCCGATGGCCGAAGTGGCGCCCGAGAAGGAGCACATGTGCGACGGGCTGCGGCGGCTGATCGACGCGTGGATGCCGTATCCGGCGCACATCATGGACCGGTACTACAACGGCGTGATGTACAACGACGCGGCCGCGACGGTGCTCGGTATGCGGGCCGGCAAGCGATGGAACTGTCTGATCGAGTTCTTCACCGATCCGCTGTACCGGGCGCGGGCCAAGAACTGGGACGAGAACGCCGGTACGGTCGTCGCGCAGTTCCGCGCGCTGTGCTCGGCCTCCCCCGACGACGAGGGGTTCCAGGCGGTGCTGGCCGAGGCGAAGGCGTCCAGTGCGGAGTTCGTCGAGCTGTGGCGGCGGCGGGACATCGAGGACGCCGGGCAGATCCGCAAGGAGCTGGACCATCCGCTGGTCGGGCTGCTGTGCCTGGAGTCGAGCGTGATGCAGATGCCGGTGCGGCCGGATCTGTCGATCGTGCTGCACACGCCGCTGGACGAGGCGAACACCGCGGCGAAACTGGAGTGGCTGGCCTCGCCGGAGGGACGACGCGGGGCGATGTACCCCGTGGCCGGGTAGGGCGGGCGGCGCCAGGGCTGTCGCTCGGGCTGTCGCTCAGGCAGTCGCTCGGGGCGGCATGATCCACAGGGCAGGCCCTACGTATGCTCAGCCCATGACCGACAACAGCGCGCTCGACCCCGAGGACCGCAAGATCGTCACCCTGGCCCGTTCCGCCCGGGCTCGCAACGGTGTGCCCGAGGGGGCGGCCGTACGGGACGAGACCGGCCGGACGTATGTCGCCGGGACCGTCGCTCTGGACTCCCTGAAGCTGAGCGCGCTGCAGACGGCCGTGGCGATGGCGGTGGCCTCGGGAGCCAGGTCGTTGGAGGCGGCGGCGGTCGTGACGGAGGCGGCGGAGGCGTCGCCGCAGGACCGGGCCGCGGTACGCGACCTCGGCGGGCCCGGGACCCCGGTGCTGGTGGCGGGGCCGGACGGGGCGGTACGTACGACGGTCACGGCGGGCTGAGGTTCGGCCGGTCCCGTCTCCTTCGCGGATCCGACGGGCGATTGTCGGTGCCGGGTGTCAGGCTGGGGTGGTACGGGTCTGCGAAAGGGCATCGTCATGATCACCACTGACCTCACCCCCGGCGCCCCCTGTTGGCTCGACCTCGGCGCACCCGATGTCCGGGCCGCCGCGGCCTTCTACGGCGCGGTGCTCGGCTGGGAGTTCGAGTCGATGGGCGAGGCCGAGGACTTCGAAGGCGGGATGTTCAAGAAGGACGGCAAGACCGTCGCCGGGCTCGGGAAGCTCACCGAGGAGGGGGCGCGCTCGGCCTGGATGATCTACTTCACCGTCAGCGACGCGGACGCCACGACCCAGACCGTTCAGAACGCCGGCGGCACCGTGCGGGTGGCGCCGATGGATCTTGACGACTGGGGTCGGATGGCGCAGTTCAACGACCCGCTGGGCGGCCAGTTCGCCGTCTGGCAGCCGGGGAAGAACTCGGGCTTCGAGCTGGCGGACGAGACGGGCTCGCTCTCCTGGACCGAGCTGTACACCAGCGACGCCGCGGGCGCGAAGGAGTTCTACGGCGGTGTCTTCGGCTGGCAGTACGGCGACATGGAACTGCCGGGCGGCGGGGGTGCGTACACGCTGATCACTCCGGCCGGGCAGCCCGCGGAGCGGATGCAGGGCGGGCTGATGGAGCTGCCCAAGGAGAACCTCACGCTGGCCGGCGGACGGCCGTACTGGCACCCCGTCTTCAACGTCGACGACTGCGACGCCGCGGTCGCCAGGGTCACCGGGAACGGCGGCAGCGTGCAGATGGGGCCGGACGACGCGGAGGGCGTCGGGCGGCTGGCCGTGTGCCTCGACCCGGCGAACGCGGACTTCGTAGTACTGACGCCGGCCATCCCCAGCTGAGCCTGCGGATCCAGCGGGCCCGTGCGCACCAGGCCCCCGCCCACCAGGGCCGTGCGCGCCAGGGCCGTGCGCGCCAAGCCCCAGCCCACCAGTCCCCAACCCACCAAGCCCGAGCCCACCAGGCCCGAGCGCATCAGGCCCCAGCCCACCAAGCCCGAGCCGTCACGCCGACCGGCGGAAACCGATCGTCGGCACCGCCCGCCGCAGCGGCCAGGGTCTGCCCTCCTCGTCCGGCACCAGGTCCGCCAGGAACGCGTACCGGCGCAGGGCTTCGGGGTCCTGCGCCTGAAGCGACTGCACCTTGCGCCACCACGCCCCGATCTCCGACCAGCCGGGCGCCGACAGCGACCCCCCGAACTCCTGGACCGAGAGCGCTGCCGTCAGACCCGCGAAGGCCAGCCGGTCGGCGAGCGGCCAGTCGGCCAGGGTGCCGGTGACGAACCCGGCGACGAAGACGTCACCGGCGCCGGTCGGATCCAGCGCCTCCACGGCGATGGCCGGGACCACCGCTGTCTCCCCGGTCCTGCCGTCCACCGCGTACGCGCCCTCCGCGCCGAGCGTGACCACCGCGACCGGGACATGCGCGGTCAGGGCGTGGGCCGCCTCGCGGGGGCACTCGGCACCCGTGTACCGCATCGCCTCCGCCGCGTTCGGCAGGAACGCCTCGCAGTGCTCCAGGTCGGCAAGGCCCGCCAGGTCCCACGCCCCGGTGTCGTCCCAGCCGACGTCGGCGAAGATCCGGGCGCCCTTGCGCGCGGCCTGTGCGATCCAGGAGGCCCGCTTGCCCGGCACCAGGGAGGCCACGGCGGCACGCGCGCGGGGCGGGCAGTCCGGCGCCGGCTCCTCCGGGGGCGGCTCATGGCCGTGGGAGACCATCGTGCGCTCCCCCTCGTACGCCATCGACACCGTCACCGGCGAGTGCCAGCCCGGCACCGTGCGCGACGGCGAGAGGTCGATGCCCTCGCCGTGCTCCAGCGCGTCCCAGCAGTACTCGCCGTAGTGGTCGTCGCCGAAGGCCGCCGCGAGGGACGTCCTCAGGCCGAGGCGGGACAGTGCCGTCGCCATGTTGGCCACGCCGCCGGGGCTCGACCCCATGCCGCGCGCCCACGACTCGGTCCCGCGCACCGGGGCCGAGTCGAGGCCGGTGAAGATGATGTCGAGGAAGACCGTGCCCGTGAGGTACACGTCCCAGGGCGGGTCGGCGGGCGTGCGCAGGCCGGCGAGGGGGTCGACGTGGGCCCGGCGGTACGGCCCCCCTGACATGGACGACGCGGTCGGCGTGGTCACGGTGCGCTCCCTGACGTGGTGCTGATCTGGCCAGTGTGCACCACACCACCGACAACGCCACCGGATCACCGACGACGCCACCGCGATCCTGCCCGCCCCCTTTCAGGGTCACCGGCGAGGCGTCCTCACCGTCACCAGCGAGGCACCGAAGGCGTCACCCACCCCGGCTCGGCGATCCGCATCGCGGCCGCGTCGTCGCGGTCCCTGAGCGAGCCGTCGTCATCCAGCCACCGCCGGTGCAGCTCGGCCAGCCGTTCCCGGTCCAGCTCGACGCCGAGGCCGGGCGCGTCCGGCACGGTGACCCTGCCGCCGTCGAAGATGAGGCGCTCGGTGAGGACGTCCTCGGACTGCCAGGGGTAGTGGGAGTCGCAGGCGTGGTGGAGGTTCGGCACGGTCGACGCCACGTGGGTCATCGCGGCCAGGGAGATGCCCAGGTGGGTGTTGGAGTGCATGGACACCCCGACGCCGAAGGTGCGGCAGATCGCCGCCAGCTGCTGGGTGTTGCGCAGCCCGCCCCAGTAGTGGTGGTCGGAGAGGACGACCTGGACGGCGTCCCGGGTGAACGCCTCCTTGATCTCCGCGAACGTCGTCACGCACATGTTGGTCGCCAGCGGCACCCCGGCCCGCGCGGCGACCTCGGCCATGGCGGCCGTGCCGAGGGCCGGGTCCTCCAGGTACTCCAGGACGTCCCCGAGCTCCCGCGCCACGTCCAGCGAGGTCTCCACGGACCACGCCCCGTTGGGGTCGAGCCGCAGCGGGTGCCCGGGGAAGGCCTCGGCGAGCGCCCGTACGGCCGCGATCTCCTCGTCCGGCGGGAAGACACCGCCCTTGAGCTTGAACGACGTGAACCCGTACCGCTCCTTGAACCTGCGCGCCTGCTCGACGACCCCGGCCGGGTCGACGGCGGCCCCCCAGTCGTCCTTCTCCGCGCGCACGCCCTGCGGGTGCTCGGCCCACCGGTAGAACAGGTACGCGCTGTACTCGACGGCGTCCCGCAGCCTGCCCCCGAGCAGCGCGTGCACCGGCAGCCCGAGCGCCTTGCCGAGGGCGTCGAGACAGGCCACCTCGAAGCCGGAGACGACGGACAGCCGCAGCTTGTCGGCGGTCTGGACGCCCCGCAGTCCGCCGACGTCGACCTGGCCGGAGACCCGGGACCGGTCGACGGACACCTCGTCCGCGACGACGAACAGGCCGTTCAGATCGCCGACTTGACGACCGATCAGCTTCTGGGCGAACGGCCTGGCGAGCTCCAGGTACTTGGTGTCGCCGTACGTCTCACCGACCCCGACGACCCCTCCCGCCGTCTCGACCTCCACGATCAGCCGGGGCGTGTACGGCTGGTGGACGCCCTGGGTGTTCAGCAGGGGCGGGTCGGCGACCAGGATCGGGGTCAGGCGGACGTCGGTGATCGTGAGGTTCACAGTGCGGCTCCTACGAGGTCGAGGCCGGTGGCGAGCAGGGTGCGCAGTTCGGCCAGGTCGGCGGCCGACGGGTCGGTGAGCGGGGCCCGTACGGGGCCGACCGGGCGGCCGCGCAGCCGGGCCGCCGCCTTCACCAGGGACACGGCGTATCCGGGCACCCGGTCGCGGAGTTCGACGAGCGGGACGTAGAAGTCGCGCAGCAGTTTGTCGACCGTGCCGTGGTCGCCGTCCTGGAGGGCGGCGAAGAAGGCGTTCGCGATCTCGGGGGCGAAGGCGTGGACGGCGGAGGAGTAGGCGGGGACGCCGACGGCGGCGTAGGCGCGGGCCTGGATCTCGGCGGTGGCGGCGCCGTTGAAGAAGAGGAAGTCCTCGGGGGCGGCGAGGGTGAGGCGCTGGAGGCGGTCGAGGTCGCTGTGGCCGTCCTTGAGCCCGATGACGCCGGGGATGCGGGCGATCCGCCGCAACGACTCGACGGTGAAGGCGACCTGGCCGCGCTGGTAGGCGATGAGCGGCAGCCGGGTGCGGGCCGCGAGCCGCTCCAGCTGGCCGACCAGGCCGTCCTGCGGGGCGGCGACCAGGTAGTGCGGCAGGACGAGGAGGGCGTCGGCGCCGGCCTCCTCGGCGATCCGCGCGAACCGGGCGGCCTGCGCCCAGCCGTACCCGACCCCGGCGACGACGGGCACGCGCCCGCCCGACTCCTCGACGGCGACGGTGACGACCTGCCGGTACTCGTCCTCGTCCAGCGAGAAGAACTCGCCGGTGCCGCAGGCGGGGAAGAGGGCGCCGGGGGCGGTGGCGAGCTGGGCGGCGACATGGGCGCGGAAGCCGTCCGGGTCCAGGGAGCCGTCCTCGTGGAAGCTCGTGAGCGGGAACGACAGCACGCCGCGCGCCATGCCGTCCCGCAACCGCCGGGCCGTGTCCGTATCGAGGCTCACGCCATCTCCCTATGTAGATGCCATCCACGTATAGGAATCGAGATTAGATACGCGAACCAGCACCGTCAATGACACGGTCGGCCCGATTACCATCGCCCCATGTCAGAGACAGGCGGCGTCCGCGAGGTGAAGTCCGCGGCGCGGACGGTCGAGTTGCTGGAGCTCCTCGCCGTACGCGGCGACCGTCCGGCACGTCTCCAGGAGCTGGCCGACGAGCTGGACGTGCCGCGCAGCTCCATGTACGCGCTACTGCAGACCCTGATCTCCCGCGGCTGGGTCCGCACCGATGTCACCGGCTCGCTCTACGGCATCGGCATCCACGCCCTGCTCACCGGCACCAGCTACCTCGACTCCGACCCGCGCGTCCGCGTCGTACGCCCGTACCTCGACGAGGCGTCCCAGGCGCTGGGCGAGACGATCCACATGGCGCGCCTGGACGGCCGGGACGTGGCGTATCTGGCGACGCGGGAGTCGCACGAGTACCTGCGGACCATCAGTCGCGTCGGGCGCCGCCTGCCGGCCCACGCGGGCGCCCTGGGCAAAGCGCTGCTCGCCGAACGCCCCGACGCCGACCTTCCCGAGGGCCCGTACGAGACCCTCACGCCCAACACCCACACCACCCGCGACGCCCTCACCGCCGACCTCGCCGAGGTGCGTGCGCGCGGCTACTCGGTCGACCGCGAGGAGGGCGTCCTCGGCATCGTCGGCTTCGGCTTCGCCCTGCGCTACGACACCCCCGCCCAGGACGCGATCAGCTGCTCGGTGCCGGTGGCCCGGCTGTCGGCGGGGCACGAGGAACGGATCGTGGCGGTGATGCGGGAGATCAGGGCGAAGATCGAGGCGACGGTGCCCGGCGGGGGCGGATCGGTGCATTGGCGCAGGTGAGAGCACCTGCGAGGGCACTCTGAAGGCACCTGCGAAGGTCGACCGGGGCAACCTCGACTACCCCCCTTCCCCCACCCCAAACAGAACGTGCCTTAGATCACACCGTTCCCACTTTTTCGCGCGTCCCCTCGCTTGATACAAATTCTCCGCGCGTTCCTGTCCGTCGACGGCCTGCGCCCCTCCCCCTTTCTTGTGCCGTCCTTTCGCATGCCCTGGGAACGCCCGTGCTCGCCCCCCGCACCACTGCCTGGCCCCTCGTCGCCCTTTTCACGGCCGGGTACCTCGCCCCGTATCTGCTGCCGACGGTCGTCGGCAGGCTCGACTCCGGACTTCCGCTCTCTCCCACCCAGGCGGGTGCCGTCGGCAGTGCGCTGCTGCTGAGTTCCGCCGCGGCCGGCTTCCTGCTGGCCTCCCGCGTCGAACGCGTCGGCGCCCGCAGGCTGGCCCGGACCGGCCTCACCCTGGCCCTGCTCGGCTACGGCGGTGCCGCACTCACACCCGCCGTACCGGCCGTCGTCCTCGGCGTCCTGGTCGGCGGCTTCGGATCCGGTACGGTCACGGCGGTCGCCGCCACCCGTATCGCGGCCCAGCGCGACCCGCACCGGGCCACCACGGCCGGCCTGCTCGGTGTCTCCGCCCTCGCGGGCACCGTCTATCTGACGGTGCCGCACCTCGGTCCGGGCCATGGTCAGCCGCTGGCCGCGATCGCCCTCACCGCACTCGCCGTATGGCCCCTGACGAGCCGTCTGCCGTCGGTCACCGCCCCGCAGCCGCAGGCGGTCCGGGCCGCATCCGACCTCCCTCACCGCCGCCAGGGTCTGATCCTCGCCGCCTGCATGCTGTGCTGGTCCCTCGTCCAGAACTCCCTGTGGGGCGTCAGCGGCCGGATCGGTCTGACGCAGGCACATCTGAGCGAGGCCACGGTCGGCGCGGTGTTCGCCGTGGCGCTGGGCGCCGGGCTGCTCGGTGTCACCGGGGCGGGCGCGCTCGGCCCGCGCCTCGGGCTCGCACTGCCCATCGGCGGCGGTACGGCCGTCATCGCGGCCTGCGTCGTGCTCAGCGCGTCCGCCACCGACCTGTCGTCCTTCGCGACCGGCGAGATCGCGTGGAACACCCTCTACCCGATCGTCCTGTCGTACGTCATCGGCCTCGCCGCCTCCCTAGACGGGCGCGGCCGCTGGGCGGTGCTCGTCGGCTCGGCCTCGTCGCTGGGCACGGCGGCGGGCCCGCTGACGGGCAGCGTGCTGTCGGCGCAGGCCGGGTTCCCGGTCATGGGGGCGGTGCTGGCGGTCGGGCTGCTGGTGGTCGCCGTGCCGATGACGGCGGTGGCGCTCGGCGTGGGCAGGCGCCCCCTGCCGGTGGTGGAGATCCCGGTGGAGGCCCCTGCCTACGACAGGGCGACAGCGGCCTAGGCCTAGGCCCTGTCGGCCCGGAACTCGTACGCCTCGACCTCGGCGAGATAGCGCGCCCGCCGCTCCTCGTCATGCTCCAGGAAGGACGCGAGGAAGGAGTTGCGGGCCAGCTCACGCAGCCGGTCCGTGCTCAGGCCGAGGGTCTCTTCCACGGCGGCGAAGTTGTCTCCCGCGTAGCCGCCGAAGTAGGCCGGGTCGTCGGAGTTGACCGTGCACAGCAGCCCGGCGTCGAGCATGGCCGGGAGAGGGTGGTCGGCAAGGGTGTCGACCGTGCGCAGGCGGACGTTGGAGAGCGGGCACAGGGTCAGCGGAACCCGGTCCCGGACCAGCCGCTCGACCAGTTCCGGCGACTCCATGCACCGCAGCCCGTGGTCGACCCGCTCGACGCCGAGCACGTCGAGGGCCTCGGTGATGTACTCCGGCGGCCCTTCCTCCCCGGCGTGCGCCACCCGCCTCAGCCCCAGTGCGGCGGCGGCCTCGTACACCTCGCGGAACTTCACCGGCGGGTGCCCGACCTCGGCGGAGTCGAGCCCGACGCCGACGATCCGGTCGAGGTACGGCCTCGCGGCCTCCAGCGTTTCAAGTGCCGACTCGGCGGACTCGTCCCGCAGGAAGCACAGGATCAGCTGGGTGGAGACACCGTGCGCGGACTCGCTGTGGGCGAGCGCCCGCCACAGCCCCTCGACGACCGTGCCCATCTCCACGCCCCGCGCGAGGTGCGCCTGCGGGTCGAAGAAGATCTCCGCGTGCCGCACGCCCTGGGCGGCGGCACGGGCGAGGTAGGCATCGGCCAGGTCCGCGAAGTCCTGCTCGGTGCGCAGGACGGCCATGAGCTCGTAGTACAGGTTCAGGAAGGACTGGAGATCCTCGAACTGGTAGGCCTTGCGGAGCGCCTCGGTGTCGCCGTAGGGAAGCTGGACGTTGTTCCGGGCGGCCAGTTCGAAGGCGAGCTCCGGTTCGAGGGTGCCTTCGATGTGGAGGTGCAGTTCTGCTTTCGGGACGGGCATCGAAGCATCGTACGGCGGCATTACCGACGTTTCGGCAGCGGCACCCGCAGCAGGTCGTGCGCGACCGTCAGCTCCCCGTCGAAACCGGCGTCCCGTGCCTGCCGCTCGAACTCGTCCGGCTCGGTGTAGCGCTGGCTGAAGTGGGTGAGCACGAGATGCCGTACGCCGCACTCTTGCGCGACGCGGGCGGCCTGACCGGCGGTCAGGTGGCCGTGCTCGACGGCGAGTCCGGTGTCCTCGTCCAGGAAGGTGGACTCGATGACGAGCATGTCGCAGCCGTCGGCGAGGGTGTAGACCCCGTCGCACAGCCGGGTGTCCATGACGAACGCGAACCGCTGCCCGCGCCGGATCTCGCTCACCTCGTCCAGCGAGACCCCGCCGAGCACGCCGTCCCGCTGGAGCCGCCCGACATCCGGCCCCTTGATGCCGTGCGCGGCGAGACGGCCCGGCAGCATCCGGCGCCCGTCGGGCTCGACCAGGCGATAGCCGTAGGACTCGACGGGGTGCGAGAGGAGGGCCGTGTGCAGTGCGTATCCACCGGTGTCGACGATGACGCCGTCGGCACTGACCGGGGCCTGCGCGATGTCGACGGTCTCGCGGTAGGCGGTGGCGTAGCGCAGCCGGTCGAAGAAGCGCTGGCCGGAAAGCGGGTAGTGGGCGGTGACGGGGTGCGGGACCTTGTCGAGGTTGATCCGCTGGATCACGCCCGCGAGCCCGAGGGAGTGGTCGCCGTGGAAGTGGGTGACACAGATCCGGTTCAGGTCGTGGGCGGCGACGCCGGCACGCAGCATCTGTCGCTGGGTGCCCTCGCCGGGGTCGAAGAGGATGCCCTCGCCGTCCCAGCGCAGCAGATACCCGTTGTGGTTGCGGTGCCGGGTCGGGACCTGGCTCGCCGTCCCGAGGACGACCAGTTCACGTACGGACACGGCGACTTATCCGGGGGGCCACTGCAGGCCGCGACCGCCGAGGATGTGGGCGTGGGCGTGCCAGACGGTCTGGCCCGCGCCCGCGCCGGTGTTGAAGACGATCCGGTAGCTCTCCAGCTTGTCCTCGTCGGCGACTGCCTGGGCCTCGCGCAGGACGTCCGCGGTGAGGGCCGGGTCGGCGGCGGCGAGGGCGGCGGCGTTCGGGTAGTGCGCCTTGGGGATGACCAGGACGTGGGTCGGTGCCTGGGGGTTGATGTCCCGGAACGCGACGGTCGTCTCCGTCTCCCGCACGATCGTCGCCGGGACGTGCCCTTCGGCGATCTTGCAGAACAGGCAGTCGTCCTGCGGCTCCCCTGACATGTTCCCTCCGGGGGTTCGGCCGGTCTGGTTTACGGGGGGCATCGTATCGTCGCCGGGTGCGGGTTATCGGTGGCTGGTCGCGCCCACGCGGCGGAGCCGCATATCGATACAGCCCCGCGCCCCTTAGGTCGGCAAGGCTGGCGGCGTTTTAGCTGGACGTTCCTCCAGTCCGGCCAGCGCAATCCTGATCGCCTCGTCCAGTTGGGCGTCCCTCCCCGCCACCCAGTCCTGCGGCCGCTGGACCACCTCCACGTCCGGGTCGACGCCGTGGTTCTCCACGTCCCAGCCGTGCCCCTCCAGCCAGATGGCGTACTTCGGCTGGGTGATCAGGGTGCCGTCGACCAGGCGGTAACGGCTGTCGATGCCGATCACGCCGCCCCACGTCCGGGTCCCGACCACCGGGCCGAGCCCCAGCGCCTTGATGGCCGCGTTGACGATGTCGCCGTCGGACCCGGAGAACTCGTTGGCGACGGCCACCACGGGACCGCGCGGAGCGTCCTCGGGATAGCTGTACGGCCGCATCCCGCGCGGCAGTTCCCATCCGACGATCCGTCGGGCCAGCTTCTCCACGACCAGCTGGGAGGTGTGTCCGCCGCCGTTCTCCCGGACGTCCACGACGAGCCCTTCGCGCGCCACCTCGACCCGCAGGTCCCGGTGGATCTGGGCCCACCCGGGCGCCTGCATGTCCGGGACGTGCAGATAGCCGAGCCGTCCGCCGGACTTCTCATGGACGTACGCCCGCCGGTCCGCCACCCACGCGTGGTAGCGCAGCGGCTGCTCGTCCGCGATCGGGACGACGACCGCGTGCCGTACGTCCCCGCCGCCGGCCGGCGAGATCGTCAGCTCCACCGCCTTGCCCGCCGTGCCGACGAGCAGCGGTCCGGGCCCGGTCACCGGATCCACCGGCATCCCGGCGACCGCCACGACCGCGTCGCCGGCCCGCACCGCGACGCCGGGTGCGGCCAGCGGCGCCCGGGCGTCGGGGTCGGAGGTCTCCGAGGGCAGGATGCGGTCGATCCGCCAACTCCCGTCGTCGTGCCGGGAGATGTCGGCGCCGAGCAGCCCCTGCCGGGCCCCGCCGCCGTGTCCGCCGCGCGGTGTGACGTAGGCGTGCGAGGTGCCCAGTTCGCCCTGCACCTCCCAGAGCAGGTCGACCAGGTCGTCATGGGTGGCGACGCGGTCGAGCAGCGGGCGGTAGCGGTCCAGTACGCCCGTCCAGTCCACGCCGCTCATGTCCGGCCGCCAGAAGTGGTCCCGCATGATGCGGCCGGTCTCGTCGAACATCTGCCGCCACTCGGCACCCGGGTCGACCCGCTGCCGTACCCGCGTCAGGTCCACGGTGATGTTCGAGTCGCTGTCCTCGTCGCCGGAGGCCCGCCGGTCGCTCGGTACGACCTTGAGCCGCCCGTCGGTCCACAGCAGCAGCCGCTTGCCGTCGCCGCTGACCTCGAAGTGGTCGGCGTCGTCGGCGAGATGCTCGACGCGCCGCTGGCCGAGGTCGTAGCGCTCCATCTCGGTCTTCGGCTCGGGGTCGTCCGGCGTGGCCCGCGACGAGCCGAGGGCGCCCCGCACGGGGTGGCGCAGCCACAGCACGCCGTCCTTCGCGGCCCGCAGGTTGGTGTAGCGGGCGGCCTCGACCGGGAACGGCACGATCCGGTCGGCGAGCCCTTCGAGGTCGATGCGGGTGGTCGGGGCGCCCTCGCTGTCGGGCGTCTCGTCCTTGTCGGGCGCGTCGAAGGGGCGGCCGTGCCGCTGCGGGCCGAAGGGGGACGGGGTGGTCGCGGCGAGGGTGATCAGGTGGGGGCGGGAGCCGACGACGAACGCGAGGTCGAAGACGTGCTCGTCGTAGACCGGGTCGAAGGCCCGGGTCGACAGGAACACCAGGTGCTTGCCGTCCTGGGTGAACGCGGGCGCGTAGTCCTGGAAGCGCAGCGGCGTCGCCTCGGAGACCGACAGGTCGGTGGTGTTGGCGAGCTTGAGCTGGCACAGCGGGCGCGGGCCGGGGTGGGACCAGGCGAGCCAGGCCGAGTCGGGCGAGAAGACCAGCCCGGAGACATCGCCGTCCGCACTGCGGTCGACCTCGCGGACCTCGCCGCTCTCCCGCTCGACGAGCAGCAGCCGCCCGTCGTGCGCGGCGACCGCCGCCCGGCTTCCGTCGGGTGCCATGGCGAGCTCCAGGACCCGCCCGAGCTGCCCGGCGGCCAGCCTGCGCGGGGTGGCCCCGGGCGCAAGGCCGGTCGCGGGGGCGAACTCCAGCGCGTCGTCGCCCTCCGCGTCCGTCACCCACACCACCCATTCCTCGCCCTCCGCGCGGAAGGTGCGCGGCAGCCGGGCCCGTACGCCGGGCTCGGCGGCGAGCGCACGGGCGGGACCGGAGCGGTGGGTGACCCAGTGCACGGCGCCCCGGACGGCGACCGCGCTGCCGCGCGCGGCATGGTCGGGCGCGGCCTCGCCGAAGGCGCGCGAGGCGTTCAGCGGGTACGGCTGCCGGTCGGTGCGCTGCCCGCCGAGCCGGATGTCGAGCCTGCGCGGCTCGGCCCCGCCGAGGTCGTCGAGGAGCCACAGCTCACCGGCGCAGGCGTACACGACACGGCCGCCGTCGCTCGCGGCGTGCCGGGCGTAGAAGCCGTCGACGGGGGTGTGCCGGCGCAGCTCGGATCCGTCGGCGAGAGAGGAGTACACGGCGCCGACGCCCTCGTGGTCGGAGAGGAAGGCGATCCGGTCCCCGACCCACATGGGGTACTCGATGTTCCCGTCGAGCTCGTCGTGCAGCCGGACGAAGTCCCCCTCGCCCTGCGGGTCTCCTTCGGGGCCGATCCACAACTTGCCCGCCGTGCCGCCCCGGTACCGCTTCCAGCGCGCCGCCTCCAGTCCCATCGGCGCGGACGCGAGGACGAGCCGGGGCCCGTGCACGACGTCGCCGACGGGGCCGTACGGCAGGGTCGTGGCGGGTCCGCCGTCGAGCGGGACGGTGTGGGCCCAGGTGCGGCGGCTGCCCGCCTGACCCTGGGTGCTGATCGCGAGGACCTTGCCGTCGGGGGTCCAGCCGCGCACCCGGGTCTGCCGGCTGCCCCAGTGGGTGAGGCGCCTGGAGGGCCCGCCGTCGACCGGGGCGATGTGCACCTCGGGGGCGCCGTCGCGGGTGGAGGTCCAGGCGACGGTCGTCCCGTCGGGCGAGATACGCGGCAGGCTGACCGGCACATTGTCGGCGCTGACCCGCCAGGCCCGACCGCCGTCGAGCGGGGCGAGCCATACGTCGTCCTCGGCGGTGAAGGCGACCAGGTCACCGTGCAGATGCGGATACCGGAGATACGAAGACGATGCGGGCGTCGCGGACTGAGTCACCCGATCACCATAAGCAGGGGCGGCGTCCGGGGACAGGCTTTTGGATCACTTGCGCAACTCCCGTCCCGGTGCGGTCACTTGCCCTCCGGCCAGCAGTTCGGGTGTTCCTTGCAGTAGACGGTCTTGGTGACGGTCACGGTGACCGTGGGGCCGGGCTGCTGTCCGCCGCCGCCCGGACTGACCGGCGAGGGCTCGGCGTTGCAGTTGCCCAGGCCGTTCACGTGGAACCACTCCTTGCCGCCGACCTTGGCGACGAGGTCGCCGCGCACACAGGCGCCGCTGACCGCCTTGGTGATCCGGCCGGTGACGGAGATGTCCTTGCCGTCCTTGGTCTCGCCCTCGCAGTCGACCTTGACCACGGTGTTCTCGGTGGCGCTGGGCGCGGCGGAACCGCCCTCGGGGTTCTCGTACGAGCCCGTGCAGTTGAGCCACTGCACCCCGGCGTTCTGCCGGTTCAGCTCCTCGGTGACCGTCTGGTCGACCGTGAACGCCACGGTGGCACTGCTCAGCCCGCCCGGATCACAGGCGACCAGCCCGCCGACGGCGACCACGGCGAGACCCGCCACACCCGCCACCCGTGCCGCACCGGCGCGGCGACCGACGGGACGCGTACGACCTGAGCGCGCCGCGCGAGCCGTCCGCTCCACACGCGCCGCGCGAGCCCAAACCCTCCTGAATGCCCCCATGGACGGCAGCCTGCCACTGTCCCGCCCGACGCGGTAGAGCGCATACGGCCACTCCTCGCTCTCGCACGTTCCTTGGAGCCCGTCCAGGAGGCCCTGACCTCCACCCCGGAGACGAGCCCAACCTTCAGCGGGCCCTCGTCGACGAGGCGCAGGCGCGTGGGCTGTTGCGGGGAGGCGGGGAGCTGGGCGGCTGGGAGCTGTTCGCCGCGGTCGCCGAGACGGTCGGCGTCAGGCGCGCAGGAGCAGCCACTCCTGGAGTTCGACCAGGTTGCCCTCCGGGTCCTTGAGGTGGGCGACGCGCATGCGGTCGGTCATGGGGGCGGGACCGTGCAGGAGGGTCGCGCCGCGTTCGGTGATCTGTGCGCAGTAGGCGTCCAGGTCGTCCACGCGCAGGACGACGAGCGAGCGGTGACCGGTGGCGGTGTCCCCGAGTTCGCCCAGGACGGCGGCCATCATCCCCCGGTCCTGGAGGGCGATGCCCGCCGAGCCGACGGCGGGGCTGAACTTCTCGTACGGCCCGTTCACCGCGCCCGACTGCGGCTTGAGGCCGAGGACGTGGGCGTAGAAGCGGTAGCAGGCGGCGAAGTCGGTGACGAGGAGCCGGACTTGGGCGAGTTCCATACAGTCCCCCTTCGGTGTCAGGACCAGCGGCCGGTGCGTCCCAGGAGCAGGGCCGCGGCCGCGGTTCCGGCCGTCGAGGTACGCAGCACACTGGGCCCCAGCACACACGCCTTGGCGCCCGCCTCCTGGAAGAGCGCCAGCTCGTCCTTGGAGACACCGCCTTCGGGGCCGACGACCAGCATGATCTCGCCCTCGGCGGGGAGTTCGGCGGTGGCGAGCGGTTCGCTGCCGTACTCGAAGTCGGAGTGGAGTACGGCGGCGAAGTCGGCTGCGGCGAGGAGCGCGGCGACCTGCTTGGTCGTCGCGGCGTCGGCGACCTCGGGGAAGCGGACCCGGCGGGACTGCTTGCCGGCCTCGCGGGCGGTGGCCCGCCACTTGCCGAGTGCCTTCAGGCCGCGGTCGCCCTTCCACTGGGTGATGCAGCGGGCCGCCTGCCAGGGCACGATGGCGTCGACGCCGACCTCGGTCATGGTCTCGACGGCCAGCTCGCCCCGGTCGCCCTTGGGCAGGGCCTGGACGACCGTGATGCGGGGCGCGGGCTCCGGCTCCTCGGACACCGAGGTCATGTGGACGATGAGCCGGTCCTTGCCCTCGGTGCCGACCACGTCGCACACGGCGTAGCGTCCCGCGCCGTCGGTGAGCACGACTTCCTCACCCGGCTGGAGCCGCTTCACGGACACCGCGTGGCGCCCTTCGGGGCCGTCGAGGACGTACTGTCCGGCGCCGCCCGCGCGGAAGTGCTCGACGACGAACACCGGCGCGGTCATCGGATCCCGCCCTGGGCCGACAACGCTGTCTTGGCGGCGGCGAGTTCGGCGACCAGGACCTCCACGAGCTGTCCTGCCGAGAGTTCGCGGGCCATCCGGTGCCCCTGCCCGGCCCACAGCGCCATGCCCTGCGCGTCGCCGGACGAGGCGGCCTTCTTGCGCAGCGGCGAGGTGAGGTGGTGGACCTCGGGGTAGGCGGCGGGGGCGTACGGCCCGTGCTCGCGCAGGAAGCGGTTGACCAGGCCGCGGGCGGGCCGCCCGGAGAAGGCGCGGGTCAACTCGGTGCGTACGAACAGGGGGTTGGTCAGCGCCTGCTTGTGCAGGGCGTTGGCGCCGGACTCCGGGGTGGCGAGGAAGGCGGTGCCGAGCTGGGCGGCACTGGCACCGGCCGCGAGGACGGCGGCGATCTGGCTGCCGCGCATGATGCCGCCGGCGGCGACGAGGGGCAGGCTCACGGTCTCCCGGACCTGGGCGAGCAGCGACAGCAGTCCGATGCCGGTGCCGTCGGTCTCGGGGTTGTCGCGATGGGTGCCCTGATGGCCGCCCGCCTCGACGCCCTGCACGATCACGGCGTCGGCACCGGCCCGCTCCACGGCGAGGGCCTCGTCCGCGGTGGTGGCGGTGACGAGGGTGATCGTGCCGGAGCGGCGCAGCGCCTCCAGCACCTCACCGCTGGGTACGCCGAAGTGGAAGGAGACGACGGGCACCGGGTTGTCGAGCAGCACGGCGAGCTTGGCCTCGTAGCCGTCGTCCCGCCCGCTGTCCGGGTCGCCCAGCTCGGTGTCGTACCAGGCGGCCTCGCCGGCCAGCTGGTGGGCGTAGACGTCCACGGCGGCCGCGTCGGCATACTCGGGCTGCGGCATGAAGAGGTTGACCCCGAAGGGCCGACCGGTCAGGCTCCGCAGCTGCTTGATCTCCTGGTACATCCCGTCGGCGGTTTTGTACCCGGCGGCAAGAAATCCCAGCCCGCCGGCCTCGGCCACGGCAGCGGCGAGGTGCGGCACGGAGACGCCGCCCGCCATGGGGGCCTGCACGATCGGATGAGGGAAGAGATCGGTCAGTGCGGAGGACATGACGGCATGTTGTCACGTCCCCCGAACAAGTCCGAATCGGGTCCGCCCTTACCGCGGGCCGGCACTTCCCACCGGGGGTCAGCGCCCGTTGAAGGCGTCCTTCAACCGCGAGAACAGCCCCTGCTGCCCGGGCTGGAACTGCCCCTGGGGCCGCTCCTCACCGCGCAGCTTGGCGAGCTCCCGCAGCAACCGCTCCTGCTCCGGATCGAGCTTGCTCGGGGTCTGGACCTCGACATGGACGATGAGGTCGCCCCTGCCGCCACCGCGGAGGTGGGTCACGCCGCGTCCGTGCAGCGGGATCGACTGGCCGGACTGGGTACCGGGCCGGATGTCGACCTCCTCCATGCCGTCCAGCGTCTCCAGCGGAACCTTGGTGCCGAGGGACGCCGCGGTCATCGGGATGGTGACCGTGCAGTGCAGGTCGTCGCCGCGCCGCTGGAAGGTCGAGTGCGGCAGCTCGTGGATCTCGACGTAGAGGTCACCGGCGGGGCCGCCGCCGGGGCCGACCTCGCCCTCGCCCGCGAGCTGGATCCGCGTGCCGTTGTCGACACCGGCCGGGATCTTCACGGTCAGCGTCCGGCGCGACCGGACCCGTCCGTCACCCGCGCACTCCGGGCAGGGCGTGGGCACGACGGTGCCGAAGCCCTGGCACTGCGGACACGGCCGGGAGGTCATGACCTGGCCCAGGAACGACCGGGTGACCTGCGACACCTCACCGCGGCCGCGGCACATGTCACACGTCTGCGCGGAGGTGCCGGGAGCGGCCCCCTCGCCGTTGCAGGTGTTGCAGACGACGGCCGTGTCGACCTGGATGTCCTTCGTCGTACCGAAGGCCGCCTCGTCGAGCTCGACCTCCAGCCGGATCATCGCGTCCTGGCCGCGCCGCGTACGCGACCGCGGACCCCGCTGGGACGCCGTACCGAAGAACGCGTCC
Source organism: Streptomyces sp. (assembly GCA_013362785.1). Classification (GTDB taxonomy): domain Bacteria; phylum Actinomycetota; class Actinomycetes; order Streptomycetales; family Streptomycetaceae; genus Streptomyces. Next base: position 53,563 of record JABFVM010000067.1, read on the forward strand.
ATGATGTCCGAGAAGTTGCCGAAGCCACCGGCGCCGAAGCCGCCCGCGCCCGCGCCGCCCGCCTGGGACAGCGGGTCGCCGCCGAGGTCGTAGACCTGCTTCTTCTGCGGGTCCGACAGCACCTCGTAAGCGGCGTTGATCTCCTTGAACCGCTCCTGGGTCTTCGGATCCGGATTGACGTCCGGGTGCAGCTCGCGGGCGAGCCGCCGGAAGGCCTTCTTGATCTCTTCCTGCGACGCGTCGCGACGCACGCCGAGAACGGCGTAGTAGTCCGTGGCCACTTACGACTCCGCCAGGATCTGTCCGACGTACCGTGCCACTGCGCGTACCGCTCCCATCGTTCCCGGGTAATCCATGCGGGTCGGTCCGACCACGCCGAGCTTGGCTACTGCCTCGCCGCCCGAACCGTAGCCGACCGACACCACCGAAGTGGAGTTGAGTCCCTCATAGGCGTTCTCGTGCCCGATGCGCACGGTCATGCCCGAATCCCCCGCCTCGCCAAGGAGCTTGAGGAGCACGACCTGCTCCTCAAGCGCCTCAAGGACGGGGCGGATGGTGAGGGGGAAGTCATGTCCGAAGCGGGTGAGATTGGCGGTGCCGCCGATCATCAGCCGCTCCTCGTTCTCCTCGACGAGTGTCTCCAGGAGGGTGGAGAGCACGGTCGAGACGGTGCCGCGGTCCTCCATGTCGAAGGCCTCGGGGAGGTCCTCGACCAGCCGTGGCACATCGGTGAAGCGCCGCCCCGCGACCTTGCTGTTGAGCCGCGCGCGCAGATCCGCGAGCGAGGCCTCGCCGAAGGGTGCCGGGCAGTCGACCATCCGCTGCTCGACCCGCCCGGTGTCCGTGATCAGCACGAGCATCACGCGCGCGGGTGCGAGCGAGAGCAGCTCGACATGCCGGACGGTGGACCGGGTCAGCGACGGGTACTGCACTACGGCGACCTGCCGGGTGAGCTGCGCGAGCAGCCGCACGGTCCGGGCCACGACGTCGTCGAGGTCGACGGCGCCGTCGAGGAAGTTCTGGATCGCGCGCCGCTCGGGCGGGCTCATCGGCTTGACGCCGGCGAGCTTGTCGACGAACAGCCGGTAGCCCTTGTCGGTCGGGATGCGACCGGCGCTGGTGTGCGGCTGGGCGATGTACCCCTCGTCCTCCAGGGCCGCCATGTCGTTGCGGACGGTCGCCGGGGAGACGCCCAGGCTGTGCCGCTCGGTCAGGGCCTTCGACCCCACCGGCTCCTCGGTGCCGACATAGTCCTGGACGATGGCGCGCAGTACCTGGAGCCTGCGTTCACTCAGCAACTCGCGCACACCTCCAGAAGTCGTTCCCCTTGACGTCTCGCCTGGCACTCTGTCCGTCCGAGTGCCAGCCGTCCCCGGCCCAGTGTACGGCTGTGGGGTACGCCCCGGGCAAGGCCGGTCCCGCACCGCCGTGCCTGACGGTGGTGTCTTGGTTAGCGTCGCGGTATGACGGTGACTTGGGAAGAGGCGGGGTGGGAGCGGTTGGCCGCCGGGGTCGGGCGGTGCCGGCTTCCGGTGTGGGACTGCACGGCGGGGCTGGTCGTCGGGGACGGTTCGGCACTGATCGTCGACGCCGGGTCAAGCCTTGCGGAGGGCGCACGCCTGCGTACGCAGGCGCAGTGGCTCGCGGGTCATCGTGTGACTCATCTCGCGCTGACGCACCCCCACTTCGACCATGTCTTCGGGGCGGCGGCGTTCGCGGGTGCGGAGGTGTACGGCCCGGTCGGCATCGACACGGTGCTCGACGGACGCCGCGCGCGCGAGGAGCTGCGCGCGGACGCGGTCCGCAACGGCCTGGACGCGGCCGCGGCGGAGGAGGCGTCGGACGCGCTGATCCGCCCCCACCACCAGGTCAGCGGCGAGTGGACCCTCGACCTGGGCGGCGGCCGCCAGGTCCTGCTGGCGAACGTGGGCCCGGCCCACACCGCCCACGACCTGGCCGTACTGGTGCCGGCCCGGCTCCCCGGGGATCGGGAGGTGGTCTTCTGCGGCGATCTGGTCGAGGAGTCCGGCGAACCCCAGGCCGGCCAGGACGCCGTACCGTCGCACTGGCCGGCCGCCCTGGACCGCCTGCTGGACCTGGGCGGCGAGGACGCGCTGTATGTGCCCGGTCACGGAGCGGTGGTGGACGCGGAGTTCGTACGGCGGCAGCGGGACGCCCTGGCGGCCCGCTTCGGCGTGTCGCGTTGAACTCCGCTCCTTGACCGGGGCGCTTCTCCTATCGTCATCCGAATGCGCCAGTACTCCCCGGACCTGACCCCGCCCTGGAAGAAGCCCAAGCCCGTCCCCGAGGTCCCGGCGGAGCCGGGCCTGGTGGTGGAGGAGCCGGGCACGGGTTTCTGCGGCGCGGTGATCCGCTGCGAGGCGGGCACGGTCACCCTGGAGGACCGCTTCGGCAAGCACCGCGTGTTCCCGCTGGAGCCGCGCGGCTTCCTGCTGGAGGGCAAGGTGGTGACCCTGGTCCGCCCCTCGTCCTCCGCCCCCGTACGCCCCGCCCGTACGGCGTCCGGTTCGCTCGCCGTCCCGAACGCACGCGCACGCGTGGCCCGCGCCGGCCGTATCTACGTGGAGGGCCGGCACGACGCCGAGCTGGTCGAGCGGGTGTGGGGCGACGACCTGCGCATCGAGGGCGTGGTCGTGGAGTATCTGGAGGGCGTCGACGACCTCCCGTCGATCGTGGCCGATTTCGCACCGGGCCCGGATGCCCGGCTGGGCGTCCTGGTGGACCACCTGGTGCCCGGCACCAAGGAGTGGCGCATCGCGGAGGCGGTGACGAGCGAGCACGCCCTGGTGGTGGGCCACCCGTACATCGACATCTGGGAGGCGGTGAAGCCGTCGTCCCTGGGCATCGAGGCATGGCCCCGGATCCCGCACGGCCAGGACTGGAAGACGGGCGTGTGCCGGGCACTGGGATGGCCGGAAAACACCGGTGCGGCCTGGCAGGGGATTCTGTCGCGGGTGCGGTCCTACAAGGACCTGGAGCCGGAGTTGCTGGGGCGTGTGGAGGAGCTGATCGACTTCGTCACGGGTGACGGCGGGGCCTGACGGTGGGCAGAACGCGGCGCGCCATGATCAGGCCATCGATGATCGGGCGGGCCCACCGCTCGCCGCATGGATCGCGCGCTCGGCCCCGTGGTCGCGCCTGCCCCATCCGCCCCGACTGATCAGTCCACCAGGTCCCTGACCACCGCGTCCGCCAGCAACCGCCCCCGCAGCGTCAGCACCGCGCGCCCCTCGGCATACGGCACCTCCTGAAGCAGCCCGTCCGCCAGCGCCCGGCGCGACGCCGCGAGCCCCTGCTCCCGCAACAGCTCCAGCGGTGCCCCTTCCCGCAGCCTCAGCTCCAGCAGGACGCGCTCCACCCTGCGGTCCTCGTCCGACAGGAGCTCGCGTCCGGCGCCCGGTGACCGTCCCGCGGCCAGGGCGGCCGCGTACGCGCCGGGATGCTTCACGTTCCACCAGCGGACCCCGCCGACGTGGGAGTGCGCTCCCGGGCCCGCGCCCCACCAGTCGGCGCCCCGCCAGTACAGCTCGTTGTGCAGGCAGCGGGCGGCCCGCGAGGTGGCCCAGTTGGAGACCTCGTACCAGTCGAAGCCCGCCTCGGAGAGGACCGACTCCGCGATGAGGTAGCGGTCGGCGTGGACATCGTCGTCCGTCATCGGGACCTCGCCCCGGCGGATACGACGGGCCAGCTGGGTGCCCTCCTCGACGATCAGGGCGTACGCCGACACATGGTCCGGCCCGGCGCCGATCGCCGCCTCCAGCGAGGCCCGCCAGTCGTCGTCCGACTCCCCGGGGGTGCCGTAGATCAGGTCAAGGTTCACGTGCTCGAAGCCCGCCGCGCGGGCCTCCGCGACGCAGGCCTCGGGGCGGCCGGGGGTGTGGGTGCGGTCCAGGATCTTCAGCACGTGCTGTTTCGCGCTCTGCATGCCGAAGGAGATCCGGTTGAAGCCGCCCTCGCGGAGCGTGGCCAGATAGGCCGGGTCGACCGACTCCGGGTTCGCCTCGGTCGTGATCTCCGCGTCCGGCGCCAGTCCGAACTCGTCGCGGATCGCCCCCAGCATCCGTACGAGATCGTCGGCGGCCAGCAGCGTCGGCGTACCGCCGCCCACGAAGACCGTGCGGACCTCGCGCGGGTCGTCGCCGAGGATCTTGCGGGCCAGGCGGATCTCGTCGGTCAGTGTGTCGGCGTAGTTGTCGCGGGACGCCAGCACTCCGCCCGTGCCGCGCAGCTCGGTCGCGGTGTAGGTGTTGAAGTCGCAGTAGCCG
>JABFVM010000478.1 GCA_013362785.1 Streptomyces sp.
GCCCGCGGCCGGAGCGCCCGGAGCGCCGGGGACGCCGGGTACGGCCGGCGCGGTGCCGCCGGAGACGCCGGGAGTGCCCCCGCACCCCGACGACATCGACCCCGAGCAGCCGCACCACCGGGCGTGACGCCGCCGTGCGCGGGCCGAGGAAGGGAAACCTGCCGGGGCGGCGCGGCAGGGCCGTCGTGGTCACCGGGGCCAGCGGAGGTGTGGGCCGGGCCGCCGCCCGCGCCTTCGCCGCGCGGGGCGACCGGGTCGCCCTGCTGGCACGGGGACGCGAGGGTCTGGCCGGGGCGGCGGACGAGGTGCAGCGGGCCGGCGGTGAGGCGCTGGTCGTCACCGTGGACATGGCCGACGCCAAGGCGGTGGACGACGCGGCCCAGCAGGTCGCCGACGCCTTCGGGCACATCGACGTCTGGGTCAACAACGCCTTCGCCGGGGTCTTCGCGCCGTTCACCGAGGTCACCCCGGACGAGTTCCGGCGGGTGACCGAAGTGACGTACCTGGGCTATGTGTTCGGGACCCGGGCCGCCCTGCGCCACATGCTGCCGCGCGACCGGGGCACGGTCGTGCAGGTCGGGTCCGCGCTCGCCTACCGGGGGATTCCGCTGCAGTCGGCGTACTGCGGGGCGAAGCACGCCATCCAGGGGTTCAACGAGTCCCTGCGCTGCGAGCTCCTCCACCGGGGGAGCCGGGTGCGTACGACGATGGTGCAGCTCCCCGCGCTCAACACCCCGCAGTTCGACTGGGTGTTGAACCGGCTGCCGGGGCGGGCCCGGCCGGTGGCGCCGGTCTACCAGCCGGAGGTGGCCGCGCGGGCGATCGTGCACGCCGCCGGGCACGGGCGGCGCAGGGAGTACTGGGTGGGCGGCTCCACGGTGGCGACACTGATCGCCAATGCCGTGGCGCCCGGGGTGCTGGACCGGTATCTGGCACGGAGCGCGTTCGAGGCACAGCAGGACGAGGGGGAGCCGGCGGGGCCGGGGAACCTGTGGACGCCGGCCGACGGGCCGCACGGGCGGGACTTCGGGGCACACGGGCGCTTCGACCAGGAAGCGGTGCACGGCGGCCCCCAGGAGTGGGCGTCGCGCAACCGCGGGCGGATGGGGGCGGGCGGTGCCGCCGTGGCGCTGGGTGCCCTGGCAACCGCAGGGCTGCGTCGTCGGCGACGTCAGGCCACCCGGTAGGCGTCACGCCACCTGCGTCATGTGCGTCATGCGTCATGCCACCTGGTGGATGTCACGCCACCTGGTACTCCTCCACCTCCTGTGCCCGCAGCGTCAGTCCGTGCCCCATGCCCCGGGTCGGGGCGACCGTGCCGCCCTTCGGGTCCAGGGCGCCGGTGAAGATCATGTCCTCCATGCGGACGTGGTCGTGGAACCACTCGATATGGCGCAGATTGGGGATCGCGGCGGCGACGGCGGCGTGGGCGTGCGGGGCGCAGTGCGCCGAGACCTCCAGGCCGTGGGCCTGGGCGAGGGCGGCGGCGCGCAGGAACTCCGTGATGCCGCCGCAGCGCGTGGCGTCGATCTGGAGGCAGTCGACCGCGCCCGCGCCGATCATGCGGGCGAAGTACGGGAGGTCGTAGCCGTACTCCCCGGCCGTGACATCGCAGCTCAGGGTGTCGCGGACCAGGCGCAGGCCCGCCAGGTCGTCCGAGGACACCGGCTCCTCGAACCAGCCGACGTCGTGCTCGGCGAGGGCCCGGCCGACGCGGACGGCCTGTTTGCGGTTGTAGGCGCCGTTGGCGTCCACGTACAACTCGGCCTCGGGGCCGATCACCTCACGCGCGGCCTCGACCCGGGCCACGTCGCGCTGCACCGAGTGCCCCCAGTCCTCACCGATCTTGATCTTCACGCGCGGGATGTGCTGGCCGTGCACCCAGCCGTTCAGCTGCGCGGCCAGATGCTTGTCGTGGTACGTCGTGAAGCCGCCGCTGCCGTAGACGGGGACCCGTTCCCGGCACGCGCCCAGCAGCCGGGCCAGGGGCAGTTCCAGGAGGCGGGCCTTGAGGTCCCACAGGGCGATGTCCACCGCCGAGATCGCGCACGCGGCGACGCCCGGCCGTCCGGCGTTGCGGATCGCGCGCGACATCGCGTCGTGGGCGGCCGGGATGTCGAGGGCGTTGCGGCCTTCGAGGAGCGGTGCGAGATGGTCGCGCAGGAAGTCGCCGATCGCCGCCGGGCCGTACGTCCAGCCCGTGCCGGTCGTGTCGCCCGACGTCACCTCGGCGAGCACCACGGTCGTGGAGTTCCAGGCCAGTGTGCCGTCCGCCTCGGGTGCGTCGGTGGGCACCGTGTAGACGGAGACGACGGGGAGACGCAGTTTCATCGTGGGGGTCGCCTTCTCGTCACCGCTGAAGCTGCGGGAGCACCTTCGTACGGTAGAAGTCGAAGAAGCCGCGCTGGTCGGGGCCGATCTGGTTGACGTAGATCCGGTCGAAGCCGGCCTCGGTGAAGGCGTTCAGCGCGGAGAGGTGGTCGTCGGGGTCGTCGCCGCAGACCGTCCGTTCGCGCACCATGTCCTCGGTGATCAGCGGTTCCAGCTGTTCGAAGTGGCTCGGGGAGGGCAGGATCTGGCCCATCTCGCCGGGCAGCAGCTGGTTGGACCACAGCCGGTGGACCGTGCGTACGGCCTCGTCGCGGTCGGTGCCGTAGCAGACCTTCGTGCCGCCCATCACGGGCTTGCCGTGTCCGCCGCCCTTGCGGAACTGGGTGACCAGGTCCTCGTCGGGCATCATCGTGATGTAGCCGTCGCCGACCCGGGCCGCCAGCGATGTCGCCGCCGGGCCGAAGCCGGAGATGTCGATCTGGACGGGCTCGTCCGGGATCGTGTAGAGGCGGGCGTTCTCCACCCGGTAGTGGTTGCCGTAGTGGCTGATCTCCTCGCCGGAGAACAGCCGGCGCATGATCAGGATCGCCTCCTCCAGCATGTCCATGCGGACGCCGGCCGGTGGCCACACATGGCCGAGGATGTGCTCGTTGAGAGCCTCGCCGGTGCCGACGCCGAGCCGGAAACGGCCGTTCGTCTGCACCGCGCAGGTCGCCGCGGCCTGGGCCACCACCGCCGGGTGGATCCGCACGGTCGGGCAGGTCACGGCCGTCTCGATCGGCAGCGACACCGCCTCCGAGATCGCGCCGATCACCGACCACACGAAGGGGCTCTCGCCCTGTGCGTCGTTCCACGGGTGGTAGTGGTCCGAGATCCACAGCGACTCGAACCCGGCCTGTTCGGCCATCCTCGCCTGTTCGACGAGATCGGCGGGGCGGAACTCCTCGCTCGCCAGGAAGTAGCCGTATTCGGGCATGGGGTCTCCTCCGGGAGTGCCGCGGCACGGGACCTCCGTGTCGGCGGCGGGGGGACGGTCGCCGTTCCGGGTACCCGGGGGTCCGGTCGGAAACCGGGCCGTCCGGGGTGACAGGCCGTAATGCGACGCTGCCCGCGGTCCACGTTTGGCGGCCCTGACCAGGGGGACGCGGAAGGCTCCCGAGGTACGCGACAGCGTCGGAGGCGCACTGTGAGTCGACCCCGCATCGTGATCGTCGGCGCCGGATTCGCCGGGTACCGGGCGGCCCGGACGCTGTCCCGGCTGGCCCGGAACCACGTCGACATCACCCTGCTGAACCCGACGGACTACTTCCTGTATCTGCCCCTTCTGCCCCAGGTCGCGGCCGGCATCCTGGAACCGCGCCGGGTGACCGTCTCGCTCTCCGGCACCCTGCCCCACGCACGGCTGGTGCTGGGCGAGGCCGACGCGATCGACCTCGACGGGCGCACCGTGCACTACACCGGACCCGAGGGCGACGGCGGGACCCTGCCCTACGACCGGCTGATCCTCGCCGCGGGCAGCGTCAACAAGCTGCTGCCCATCCCCGGCGTCGCCGAGCACGCGCACGGTTTCCGCGGGCTGCCCGAGGCGCTGTACCTGCGCGACCATGTGACCCGGCAGGTGGAGCTGGCGGCGGCCGGAGACGACCCCAAGACCTGCTCGGCGCGTTGCACCTTCGTCGTGGTCGGCGCCGGATACACCGGCACCGAGGTCGCCGCGCAGGGCCGGCTGTTCACCGACTCCCAGGTGCGCAAACAGCCGTCGCGGTCCGGGATGCGGCCGCGCTGGCTGCTGCTCGACATCGCCGAACGCGTCCTGCCCGAGCTGGACGAGAGGCTCTCCCGCACCGCCGACCGGGTGCTGCGGCAGCGGGGCGTGGAGGTGCGGATGGGCACCTCGGTGAAGGAGGCCACGCACAGCGGGGTGCTGCTGACCGACGGCTCCTTCGTCGACACCCGCACCGTGGTGTGGTGCGTCGGCGTACGGCCCGATCCGCTCGCCGAGTCCCTCGGGCTGCCACTGGAACGGGGCCGCCTCCTGGTCGACCCGTACCTTCAGGTGCCGGGCCGCCCCGAGCTGTTCGCCGCCGGGGACGGGGCCGCGGTGCCCGACCTGGAGAGGCCGGGGCAGTTCACGCCGATGACCGCGCAGCACGCCTGGCGGCACGGCAAGGCCGTGGCCCACAACGTCGCCGCGTCACTCGGCTTCGGCGAGCCGCGCCCCTACCGCCATCGCGACAAGGGCTTCGCCGTGGACCTGGGCGGCGTCAAGGCGGCCGCCAACCCGTTCGGCGTGCCGCTGTCCGGCGTGGCCGCGGGCGCCGTCACCCGCGGCTACCACCTCGCCGCCATGCCCGGCAACCGCATCCGCGTCGCCGCCGACTGGCTCCTGGACGCCGTACTGCCGCGCCAGGCCGTGCAGTTGGGGCTCGTCCGGTCGTGGGCGGTGCCGCTGGACACCGCGTCGCCGGAACTGGTCCGGGCGCCGGGGCGGCAGGGGGAGGGGGGAGCCTCAGGGGGAGCGGCGGGGGGCGCCGAGTCCGCGGTTTCCGACCGGACATCCGCGGTTTCCGACCAGACAGGGGAGCCCGAGATGACCGAGAAACGCCGGGTGCTCGATGAGCCCGCGAGGAGTCGGCCGGATGGCGAGCCGGCGAAGAACCAGCCGGGCGGTGAGCCCGCGCGCAACCAGCCGGGTGGTGAGCCCGCCAGGAACCAGCCCGCGGGCGACCCCGTCCAGGACACCGACGCCGCCACGCACCCCGAACCCCCCGGCCCCATCAGGCGCTCCGATCTGCGCGCCGCCCACGAGGCCCCCTCCGAGACCCCCGACGCCCCCGCGGTCCACAAGCCGCACCCGCAAGCCCCGGAACCCCGCTCCCACAACCCGGGCAACAAGCCCAACCCTTCGGAAGGAGCCTCATGAACACCGCCGAACTCGTCGAGCTCGCCCAGCAGTTGCGTGTGGACAGTGTGCGGGCCTCCGCCGCGGCGGGATCGGGGCATCCCACGTCGTCGATGTCCGCCGCCGATCTGACGGCCGTGCTCCTCGCCAACCACCTCCGCTACGACTTCGACCGGCCCGCCCACCCGGGCAACGACCGTCTCGTCCTCTCCAAGGGACACGCCTCGCCGCTGCTGTACTCCGTCTACAAGGCGGCCGGGGCCATCGAGGACGGTGAGCTGGTCACCTTCCGCAAGATCGGCAGCAGGCTCGAAGGGCATCCGACGCCCAGGCGGCTGCCGTGGGTGGAGACGGCGACCGGTTCGCTCGGGCAGGGGCTGCCGATCGGCGTGGGCATCGCGCTGGCCGGGAAGCGGCTCGACCGGGCCGGGTACCGGGTGTGGGTGCTGTGCGGGGACAGCGAGCTTGCCGAGGGATCCGTGTGGGAGGCCGCAGAGCACGCGTCGTACGAGCATCTGGACAACCTCACCGCGATCATCGACGTGAACCGGCTGGGCCAGCGCGGCCCGACCCGGCACGGCCACGATCTCGACGCCTACGCCCGCCGCTTCCAGGCCTTCGGCTGGCACACCGTCGAGGTGGACGGACATGACGTGGACGCCGTCGACCGGGCGTACGGGGAGGCCCGGTCCACCACCGGGCAGCCCACCGCGATCCTCGCCCGCACCCTCAAGGGCAAGGGCGTCGCGTCCGTCCAGGACCGGGAGGGACTGCACGGCAAGCCGCTGCCCGACCCCGACGAGGCGATCGCCGAGCTCGGCGGGGCCCGCGACATCCGCGTCAGCGTCCACGAACCGCCCGCCGCCCGTGCCCTGCACGCCGTGCACACCGGGGACCTCGAACTGCCCCGCTGGGACCAGGGGGACGAGGTGGCCACCCGCAACGCCTACGGTGAGGCGCTGGCCGCCCTGGGCAGCGCGCGCGGTGACGTCGTCGCCCTGGACGGCGAGGTCGGCGACTCCACCCGCGCCGAGTTCTTCGCCAAGGCACACCCCGACCGCTACTTCGAGTGCTACATCGCCGAGCAGCAGATGGTCGCCGCCGCGGTGGGGCTCGCGACCCGCGGCTGGCTGCCGTACGCCGCCACCTTCGCCGCCTTCCTCACCCGCGCCCACGACTTCGTGCGCATGGCGTCGATCAGCGGTGCCGACATCAACCTCGTCGGCTCGCACGCCGGCGTCGCCATCGGGCAGGACGGGCCGAGCCAGATGGGCCTGGAGGACCTGGCGATGATGCGGGCCGTGCACGGCTCGACGGTGCTGTACCCGTGCGACGCCAACCAGACCGCGCGGCTCGTCGCCACGATGGCCGGTCTGCACGGCGTCCGCTATCTGCGCACCTCGCGCGGCGAGAGCCCGGTGATCTACGGCCCCGACGAGGAGTTCCCCGTCGGCGGCAGCAAGGTGCTGCGCGCGAGCGACCGGGACCGGCTGACCGTCGTCGCGGCCGGTGTCACCGTGCACGAGGCGCTCGCCGCCGCCGACGCCCTGGACCGTGAGGGCATCCCGGTCAGGGTCGTGGACCTGTACTCGGTCAAGCCCGTCGACCGGTCCACCCTGCGCCGGGCCGCCGAGGACACCGGCTGTCTGCTCACCGTGGAGGACCACCACGAGGAGGGCGGCATCGGCGACGCCGTCCTCGACGCGTTCCTCGACGGGCGCCCGGTACCGCGCCTGGTCCGCCTCGCCGTCCGCAGGATGCCGGGCTCGGCCTCCCCGGACCAGCAGCTGCACGCGGCCGGCATCGACGCCGCGTCCATCGCCGCCTCGGGCCGGCTGCTGGTGGAGGAGGCAGTCGTACGGTGACCGGCGACGACGATGCCAGGAAGGTGCGGGCGGGCCGTCGTACGGTCGAGGTGAAGCGCGTCGGCAAGGTGCTCTTCCCCGGTGACGGGGGCGCCAAGGAGTACACCAAGGGCGACCTCGTCGAGTACCACCGGTCCGTCGCCCCGTTCATGCTGCCGCATCTGCGGGGCCGCCCGCTGATGCTGGAGCGGCATCCCGACGGAGTCGACGGACCCCGGTTCATGCAGAAGAACACCCCCGACCACTACCCGGAGTGGATCACCCGCTTCGAGGTGCCCAAGGAGGACGGCACCGTCTGTCACACGGTGTGCGACGACACCGCCACCCTCGTCTACCTCACCGGCCAGGCCTGTCTCACCCTGCACCGCTGGCTCTCCCGCACCTCCGGCATCGACCGCCCCGATCGCCTCGTCTTCGACCTGGACCCGGCCGACGACGACTTCGAGCAGGTCAGGGAGGCGGCCGGGCTGCTCGGCGAGCTGCTGGACGAACTGGGCCTGTCGTCGGCGCCGATGACCACCGGATCGCGCGGCCTGCACATCGTCGTGCCGCTGACCGGCCGGCACGACTTCGACGAGGTCCGGGAGTTCGCCAAGGACGTCGCCGGGGCGCTGGAGTCGGCCCACCCCGACCGGTTCACCACCGCCGCACGCAAGAAGGACCGCGGCGACCGCCTCTACCTCGATGTGCAGCGCAACGCCTACGCCCAGACGGCCGTCGTGCCCTACACCGTCCGCGCCCGGCCCGGCGCCCCCGTCGCCACACCGCTGACCTGGGACGACCTGGACGATCCGGAGCTCGACGCGCGCCGCTGGAGCATCGCCGACGCGGTGGAGCAGGCCCGTACCGATCCCTGGTCCGGGCTGATGGGACGGGCCCGCGCTCTCGGGCCGGCCCGGCGCAGGCTGGACGCACTGCGCGGCTGAAGAAACCGCATCACGTGTTTGACCGGCGCCTCGCAGGTCACTCGGCGCGGGAGGCGCCCATGAATGATTCACAGAAAACACCCAAATCATCCAGACGGCAGACAGGCGGGGCGGACAAACAGCCGACCCCCATCGAAGTCCTGCGTCAGGCACGGACCCAGCTCACCGAACTCACCGGTATGAGCGCGGAGAAGGTGACGTCCTTCGAACAGTCGGAGGACGGCTGGACCCTCGAAGTCGAGGTCCTGGAACTGGCCCGCGTACCCGACACGATGAGCCTGATGGCGAGCTACCAGGTCGATCTCGACCAGGAGGGACAGCTCACGGGCTACCGGCGCGTGCGCCGGTACGAACGGGGACGCTCCGACGCACACAGGCCCGGCGGCCGGTAGGTCGCCCGCCACCGCCCAGCACACCGTCCCGAGACAAGGAGGACCGGTCGGCATGACCGTTGTCCCGGCACAGCAGACCGGCGGCGGAGGCGGCAGCAGCGGCCTCTACGACGTCCTGGAGCTCGTCCTCGACCGGGGACTCGTCATCGACGCGTTCGTGCGCGTCTCCCTGGTCGGCATCGAGATCCTGAAGATCGACATCCGTATCGTCGTCGCCAGCGTCGACACCTATCTGCGCTTCGCCGAGGCGTGCAACCGGCTCGATCTGGAAGCCGGGCCTCGAAAGGACCCCGGCCTGCCCGACCTGGTCGGCGAGGTCACCGAGTCCGGAGCGCGCGGCAAGTCCAAGGGAGCGCTGTCCGGCGCCGCCGAGACCATCTCCGACGCGTTCAAGCAGGCGCGTGACGAAGGCGAGGAGCGGCCCAGGCAGCGCCCCCGCAAGTCCACCACGGCACGCAGGAAGGCCGAGAAGGAGGAGGAGCAGGAGTGAGCACGTACGTCTACGGCATCACCGCGAGCTCGCACCCCGCCCTCCCCGAGGAAGTGGGCGGGGTGGGCGAGCCGCCGCGCCCCGTGCGCATCCTGAAGGAGGGCAGGCTCGCCGCCCTCGTCAGCGACGCCCCCGAAGGCCTGCGCCCCAAGCGCAGGGAACTGCTCGCCCACTCCCACGTGCTCGCCGAGGCGGGGGCGGCCGGCTGCGTCCTGCCCATGCGGTTCGGCAGCGTCGCGCCCGACGACGACACGGTCACCGGAGTCCTCGCCGAACGGGCCGAGCACTACAAGGAACGTCTCGCGGCCCTGGACGGCAAGGTCGAGTACAACGTGAAGGCCACGCACGCCGAGGAGGCCGTGCTGCACCGGGTGCTGGCCGAAAACCCGGAGATCCGGGCCATGACCGAGGCCAACCGGCAGTCCGGCGGCGGCAGTTACGAAGAGCGGCTGCGGCTCGGCGAGATGGTGGTCGCCGCGGTCAAGGCCCAGGAGGCCGAGGACGCGACCGATGTGCAGCACACCCTGGAACCGGCCGCGGACGCGGTCAGTACGGGCCCCGACTCCACCGGCTGGCTCGCCAACGTGTCGTTCCTGGTCGCCCGCGACTCGGTCGAGACGTTCCTGACCGCCGTCGAGCAGTTCCGCAAGGGGCACCCGCACCTGGACCTCCGCGTCAACGGTCCGCTGCCGCCGTACAGCTTCGTCGAGCCCGGTCCCGCCGAGCCCGCGGACCCCATGTCCGGCGGCCCAACGGCGGAGGAGTGAGCAGTGGGACTCGTCGGAGAGGTACTGCTGCTGCCGTTCGCCCCGGTGCGCGGCAGCGCATGGGTGATCGGACAGGTGTTGCGCGAGGCGGAACGCATCTACTACGACCCGGCCGCGGTGCGGGCCGAACTGGCCAGGTTGGAGGAGGAGTTGGTCGCAGGCGAGATCGACGAGGAGGAGTTCGACCGCCGTGAGGACGAGCTTCTCGACCGACTGGAGATCGGTCTGCGCGCAGGGTACGGGAACAGCGACGGGACGGCATGATGAACCGAGTGGGACTGGGCCTCGCGATCGGGGCCGGATACTTCCTCGGACGGACGAGGAAACTGAAACTGGCGTTGGCCGTCGGCAGCGTCGTGGCCGGCAAGCGGATGCATCTCAGTCCGCGGGCCGTCACCGACCTGGTGTCCCAGCAACTGCTGAACAACCCGCAGTTCAAGGAGATCGGGGACCAGCTGCGCGAGGATCTGCGCGGCGTCGGCCAGGCCGCGTCCGGCGCCCTGGTCGAGCGGCAGCTCGATGCCTTCGCCGACCGGCTGCACGGCCGCACCGCCGAGGTGCGCGAGCAGCTGTCGGGCGCGGTGCCGACACCGGACGCGGACGACGACGAGACCGAGGAGTCCCGCGCGCGGGACGAGGACCGTGACGACGCGGATGACTCCGAATCCGATGAGGCGTCCGAGGAGGCCTCCGGGAAGGGGTCGGCGAAGCGCGATTCGAAGGATTCGAAGGATTCGGCGGACTCGGAGGGGTCGGCGGGTTCGGCGCGGCAGACCGGCAAGAAGGCGGCGAAGAAGGCCCCTGCGAAGAAGACGGCGGCGAAGAAGAGCGCCGCCGGTAGGACAGCGCCCAAGAAGGCCGCGGCGAAGCGGAGCGGGACCGGCAAGTCGGCCGCCAGGAAGACGGCCGGGGCCGGCGCTTCCGCCCGCGGCGGCCGGGCGCGCCGGACGAAGGGCGGTGACGGATCATGACCGAGACGCTCGGATCCGCGACCTCCAAGGCCGGCGGAGCGGCGAAGCAACCCCTGGCCGGAGTGGCCCAGAGCGAGGCCGCCGACCGGCTCAAGGACGAACTGCAGGAGTACCTCGCCGCGCAGACCCAGCGGCTGCTGGTCGGCGCGGGACGCCGGCTCGGCGAGGCCACGGTCAAGCTGAACGACATCGCCGAGGGCCGCAGCCCGGGCCTGGCCAAGCTCGCCCTCGACGGCGGCCGCAAGCTCGCCGACGGCAAGGGCCCGCTGCGCAGCGCCGTGGAGGTCGGTGCCGGACACGTCAAGGACAACGTGGTCGAGGCGTTCAAGAACCTCGGCGGCGGCAAGGGCAAGAGCAAGGGCGCGGCCGGCAAGAAGCCCACGGTGATCATCGAGTACGTCGATGTCGGGGTGCCGCTGCGCACCGCGTACGACCAGTGGACCCAGTACCAGGACTTCAGCACCTTCGCGAAGGGCGTGAAGAGCGCCGACCGTGCCGACGACACGGACTCCGAGTGGCAGCTGAAGGTCTTCCTGTCCAACCGCAGCTGGAAGGCGCACACCACCGAGCAGGTGCCGGACGAACGGATCGCCTGGACTTCGGAGGGTGCCAAGGGCACCACGAAGGGTGTCGTCTCCTTCCACCGCCTCGACGACAGCCTCACCCGTGTCCTGCTGGTCATCGAGTACTACCCCAAGGGCCTGTTCGAGAAGACCGGCAACCTCTGGCGCGCCCAGGGCCGCCGGGCCCGGCTCGATCTGAAGAACTACGTCCGCTTCGTCACCCTCAAGGGAGAGGCCGAGGACGGCTGGCGCGGCGAGATCCGCGACGGCGAGGTCGTCCGCAGCCACGAGGACGCGGTCGCGGAGGAGGGCGAGGAGGAGTACGAAGGAAACGAGGACGACGGCGGGACCGGCGAGAACGAGGAGACCGGTGAGTACGCCGAGGACGAGGAGCCGGAGGACGAGGAGCCCGAGGGCGAGTACGAGGAGGACGAGGAGGACGAGGACGAGGAGGAGCCCGAGGACGCTGAGGACGCTTACGAGGACGAGCCCGAGTACGAGGACGAGGAAGAGCCCGAGTACGCCGGTGGCGGGAGCCGACGATGACGATGCCGGGCCGGCTGCCCGAGCCCTACGGCCAGGGCAGCAGCGCCAACCTCGCCGACATCCTGGAGCGGGTGCTCGACAAGGGCATTGTCATCGCGGGCGACATCCGGATCAACCTGCTCGACATCGAGCTGCTCACCGTCAAACTGCGCCTCATCGTCGCCTCGGTCGACAAGGCGAAGGAGATGGGCATCGACTGGTGGGAGGACGACCCGGCGCTGAGTTCACGCGCCCGCCGTGACGAACTCGCCCGGGAGAACGCCGAGTTGCGTGAGCGTCTGGCCCAGCTGGAGCCCACCCGGAGACAGGAGGAGGCCCCATGAGCGCGCTGCGCTACGTCTACGCCGTCTGCCGTCCCTTTCGCTCCGCCCTCCAGGCCCAGCTGGCGGGGGTCGCCGGGGCGCCGCCGAAACAGCTGACGCACCACGGCCTGATCGCGGTCGTCAGTACGGTGCCCGAGGCGGACTTCGCCGAGGGGCCGCTGCGTGCCCACCTGGAGGACCTGGACTGGCTCAGCACGACGGCCCGCGCCCACCAGCAGGTCATCGACGCGCTCACCGTCGTCACCACCCCGCTGCCGCTGCGGCTCGCCACCGTCTTCCGGGACGACAGCGGCGTACGGACCATGATGGAGGCCCGCGAGGAGGACTTCCGGCGCATTCTCGACCGGCTGGAGGGGCGGGTGGAGTGGGGCGTCAAGGTGTACGTCGAGCGGGAGCCCACGGAATCCGCGGAATCCACCGCCGAATCCGCGGCGGCCGTCGAGTCCGGTCGGCGCGACACCCAGGCCGGGTCGGGCCGCGACTATCTGCGCCGACGCCACCGTCAGACGCGCGCGCGTGAGGACGTGTGGCAGAAAGCCACCGAATTCGCCGGCCGACTGCACGAAACGCTCTCCGCTTTCGCCGAGGATTCCCGGCTGCACGCCCCGCAGAGCGCCACGCTTTCCGGAGCCTCCGGGCAGAATGTGCTCAATGCCGCCTATCTCGTGCCGCGTGCGGATTCCGAGGAATTCGTGGAACTCGTGGACCGGGAGAAGGACGGCGCTCCCGGAATCCGGGTCGAACTCACCGGCCCCTGGGCTGCCTATTCCTTCTCCGGCGAGTTCGCGGAGGAGCCGGAGGAGGGGCCGTGACCGTCGTCGAACGCCGTGAGGTCGCCCTCGTGGACCTGCTCGACCGGCTGCTCGCCGGGGGCGTCGTCGTCACGGGGGACATCACCCTGCGCATCGCCGACGTCGACCTCGTCCGCATCGATCTGAACGCGCTGATCAGCTCGGTCAACGAGCAGGTCCCGTCGCCCTGGGGGAAATTGACGTGACGTCCCATCGCAACCGCTTGGACCTCGATCCCGACACCGTCGAACGCGATCTGGTGAAACTCGTCCTGACGGTCGTGGAGTTGCTCCGTCAGCTGATGGAGCGGCAGGCGCTGCGCCGTTTCGACGAGGGCGGTCTGAGTGAGGAGCAGGAGGAGCGGATCGGGCTCACGCTGATGCTCCTCGAAGACCGTATGGCCGAGCTGCGTGAGCGCTACGGACTGCGGCCCGAGGACCTGAACCTGGACCTCGGGCCGTTGGGACCGCTCCTTCCCAGAGAATGAAGTCCCGGGGAAGTTCCGGTGGTGGATTCACCGTGGATTCATCGTGGATTCACCACCGACAGGGTGAATTCACCACCGATACCAGCGGCCCCTGCCGCCCGCCGCGGTGGTGCCTCGCATGAGGAAACCCAGGAGCCACACCACGAGAACCGCGATCGCGATCCACCACAGCGCCTTCAGCGCGAATCCGGCACCGAAGAGAATCAGAGCCAGTAGCAGCACGAGCAGAATAGGAACCATAATCTGACCTCCTGTTCGCCCGGGTTTCCAGAAATTCGCGATTCAGGCTTCCTTGCGGCACAGAATCTCCCCGTGCAGCACGCTGAACCAGCCGTCCTCCCGTCGTCCCCACTCCCGCCACGCCTCCGACACGGCCCGCAGTTCCTCGACGGTCGCGTGTCCGCCCTCCGTGGCCCGCTCGGCATACGCCGAGGCCAGCGTCCGATCCGCCCACAGCCCGCTCCACCAGGCCCGCTCCTCCGGCGTCGAGAAGGTCCAGGTGCTCGACGTGGCCGTGATGTCGGTGAGCCCCGCCCGCAGCGCCCAGGACTTCAGCCGGCGACCGGCGTCCGGCTCACCACCGTTGGCGCGGGCGACCCGGCGGTAGAGCTCCAGCCAGTCGTCCAGGCCCCGGGACGCCGGGTACCAGGTCATGGCCGCGTAGTCCGAGTCGCGTACCGCGATGAAGCCGCCCGGCCTGGTCACCCGCCGTATCTCGCGCAGCGCGCCCACCGGATCGCCGACGTGCTGCAGCACCTGGTGGGCGTGGACCACGCAGAACGTGTCGTCCGGGAAGTCCAGGGCGTGCACGTCCGCGACCGCGAACTCGACGTTCGTCAGGGCGCGTTGGGCGACCGTGGCCCGGGCCTGCTCCAGGATCTCCGGCGCCCGGTCGACACCGGTGACGTGCCCGTCGGGGACCAGGGCCGCCAGGTCGGCGGTGATCGTGCCCGGGCCGCAGCCGACGTCCAGGATCCGCATGTGCGGCTTCAGTGAGCCGAGCAGATACGCCGCCGAGTTGGCGGCGGTGCGCCAGGTGTGCGAACGCAGCACGGACTCGTGGTGCCCGTGCGTATAGACGGCGGTCTCCCGGGCCTTCGACGATGCCTTCGACATGGCTGTTCCCCTCGTCTCGTCTACGCGTCACCCTACGCGCGCATGTCGAATACTGAGACCCGTGTTTTACGATATGGACTGACAGGGCGTCAGGGATGGGATGTGCGTCAGGAACGCGCACCCGGCAGCGGGCGGTAGACCGTCAGCGCCTCCGGCAGCTTCTCCAGCGTCACCTCGCCGCCCACCTCGGTGACTTCGCCGTCGTACGCGAGGAGCGCGCCCGGTGTGACCCCCGCCAGACGCAGCCGGGGGACCTGGACCGCCGCATGGGCGGGGGAGCGGGTCAGCGGGCCCGCGAGGGCGGCCGCGAGCAGGCGCAGGGCGGGCCGGCGGCCACCGTGCACGACGCGGACGTCCAGCACGCCGTCCGCGAGGTTCAGGCGCCGGGCGGGGGCGAGGCCCACCTGGTGGTAGGTGCCGTTCCCGGCGAACAGCAGCCACAACGGGTGGGCGCGGCCCGCCACTTCGGCATGCAGTGGGTGACGCTCGCTGCGCAGGACGCGCAGGGCCGCGAACACCCCGGCCGGCCAGGCTCCGAACCGTGCCCCGAAGCGGTCCCGCTCACGCACCAGCTCCGGATACACGCCCAGGCTGCAGGTGTTGAGGAACAGGCCCTGCTGTCCGTCCGAGGTGAACCGGCCCACGTCCACACGCACGGCCTCGCCCCGTCGTACCGCCCGGCTCAGATCGTGTGCGTCCTCCACGCCCAGGTCGTTGGCGAAGTGGTTCATCGTGCCGCCGGGGAGCACCGCGAGCGGCAGACCGTGCCGCAGCGCGATCTCGGCGGCCGCGTTCACGGTGCCGTCCCCGCCGCACACGCCGAGCACCTGGGCGCGGGCCGCGGCCTTCCGCAACTCGGCGCGGGTGTCGGACGGTTCGCACTCGACGATCTCGGCACGCGGCAGCGCGTCCAGCAGGGCGTGCACCCGGTCGGCGGTGCCCGACGCCGTGTTGGCCACCACGACCAGACCCTCCCCGTCCGGCAGCGCCGGCACGTCCGTACGGGGCCGGGCCGGCGGCACCTGCCGGTCACGCGTCGGCACCATGCCCCGTACGGCGAACGCGGCACCCGCGCCCAGCGCCGCACCCGCCAGCACGTCGCTCGGGAAGTGGACGCCCGTGTACACCCGGGACAGCGCGACCGACCAGGCGACCGGCGCCACGACCAGCCCCCACGCGGGCGACTCCAGGGCCACCCCGGTCACGAACGCCGCCGCCGACGCGGAGTGGCCGGACGGGAACGAGGTGGTGATCGGCTGCCGCTTCAGCTGCCGGACCAGCGGTACGGGATCCAGCAGCGGCCGGGGACGGCGCACCGACCGTTTGCCGAGGGTGTTGATGGTCAGCGAGGCCAGGCTGAGCGAGGCCAGCCCCCGCACCGCGGCCCGACGGGCCCGGGGCGTGCGGCTGGCGGCGATGGCGGCGGCCGTGGCGAACCACAGCACCCCGTGGTTCGCGCTCCGGCTCAGCCGCGGCAGCACCCGCTCGGCATACGGCCAGTGCCGCTCGGCGGCGAACTCGAACAGCCGGGAGTCGAGGGCGAGCAGCCGGTCGCGCAGGGTATGCCGGCCGGGCCGGGGGACGGTGAGGTCGACGTCTGGGCTCATACAGGGCTGGGTACCCTGAAGTCGCCGATTGCTGTCCGGCCCGCGGTGAGAGACACACGGAGGAACCCGTCACATGCGCCTGCTCCTCGTCCGCCACGGCCAGACCCCGTCCAACCTGCACCACCTGCTGGACACGGCCGTCCCCGGCCCGGGCCTCACCGCACTCGGCGAACAGCAGGCCGAGGCCCTGCCCGCGGCGCTGGCCGACGAGGACATCGAGGCCCTCTACGCCTCCACCCTCACCCGCACCCAGCACACCGCGGCCCCACTGGCCGCCGCCCACCGCCTCGACGTGCTCGTCCGGGACGGCATCCGCGAGGTGTCCGCGGGCGACCTGGAGATGCTGCCCGGCGACTCCGAGCGGGGCCGGCTCTACATGAAGACGGTGTTCGGGTGGGCGGCCGGCGACCCGGAGCCGCGCATCCCGGGCGGCGAGAACGGCACGGAGGTGCTGGCGCGGTACGACGCCGTGGTCGCCGAGGCCGCGGACAGCGGCACCGGGACCGTCGCCATGATCAGCCATGGTGCGGTGATCCGTCTGTGGACGGCCGCTCGCGCGGACAACGTGGATGTGACCTTCGCCGCCGCGCGACCGCTCGACAACACCGGTGTGGTGATCCTTGAGGGCTCGCCCGGGGACGGGTGGAAGGCGCTGTCGTGGGCGGGCGCGGTGGTGGCTCCGGCCGGGGAGGGCGGGCCTGCGGGCTGGCCGGTCGTCGAGGACGCGCCGTAGGCCCCTTGGGGCGGGGCTGCGGCGGGGCTGCGGCGGGGCCGCGGGGACGGGGTTCCGGATAAGGGTTTGCCGGAGCTCCGCGACGGCCCGCACAATTCGGCACCATGGGACATCTGGAAGCCGCGCATCTTGAGTACTACCTCCCCGACGGGAGGGCGTTGCTCGGCGACGTGTCCTTCCGGGTGGGGGAGGGCGCCGTCGTGGCGCTGGTCGGGCCCAACGGTGCCGGTAAGACGACCCTGCTGCGCCTGATCTCCGGGGAGCTGAAGCCGCACGGCGGCACCGTCACCGTCGGTGGCGGGCTCGGTGTGATGCGGCAGTTCGTGGGGTCCGTACGGGACGAGACGACCGTACGCGACCTGCTCGTGTCGGTCGCGCCGCCGCGTATCCGCGAGGCCGCGAAGGCCGTCGACACCGCCGAGCACGCGATCATGACCGTCGATGACGAGGCCGCCCAGCTGAAGTACGCGCAGGCGCTCGCCGACTGGGCCGAGGCGCGCGGGTACGAGGCCGAGACGCTGTGGGACATGTGCACCACCGCCGCGCTCGGTGTGCCGTACGAGAAGGCGCAGTGGCGGCAGGTGCGGACCCTGTCGGGCGGTGAGCAGAAGCGGCTGGTCCTTGAGGCGCTGCTGCGCGGCACCGACGAGGTGCTGCTGCTCGACGAGCCCGACAACTACCTCGACGTGCCCGGCAAGCGGTGGCTGGAGGAGCGGCTGAAGGAGACCCGCAAGACGGTCCTCTTCGTCTCCCACGACCGTGAACTGCTCGCCCGTGCCGCCGAGAAGATCGTGTCGGTGGAGCCTTCGCCGACCGGGGCGGACGCCTGGGTGCACGGTGGCGGCTTCGCCACCTACCACGAGGCCCGGCGTGAACGCTTCGCCCGCTTCGAGGAGTTGCGCAGGCGCTGGGACGAGAAGCACGCCCAGCTGAAGAAGCTGGTGCTGAGTCTTCGGCAGGCCGCCACGATCAGCCATGAGCTGGCCTCCCGCTACCAGGCCGCCCAGACCCGGTTGCGCAAGTTCGAGGAGGCGGGGCCGCCGCCGGAGCCGCCGCGTGAGCAGGACATCCGGATGCGGCTGAAGGGCGGGCGGACCGGGGTGCGGGCCGTCACCTGCGAGGAGCTTGAGCTCACGGGGCTGATGAAGCCGTTCTCGCTGGAGGTCTTCTACGGCGAGCGGGTCGCCGT
>JABFVM010000579.1 GCA_013362785.1 Streptomyces sp.
GTGGGGAGTGGGGATCCAGGACGCGTTCCAGCGCCTGTGGACGCCCCATCGGATGGCCTACATCCAGGGTGAGAACAAGCCGACCGGCCCCGGCGCCGACGACGGCTGCCCCTTCTGCTCGATCCCGGCCAAGTCCGACGAGGACGGCCTGGTCGTCAGGCGCGGAGAACAGGTCTACGCGGTCCTCAACCTGTACCCGTACAACGGCGGCCACCTCATGGTGGTGCCCTACCGTCATGTCGCCGACTACACCGACCTCACCGAGCCGGAGACCATCGAGCTCGCCGCGCTGACCAAGCAGGCGATGACGGCCCTGCGCACCGCCTCCGGCGCCCATGGCTTCAACATCGGCATGAACCAGGGCACGGTCGCCGGCGCCGGCATCGCGGCCCACCTGCACCAGCACATCGTCCCGCGCTGGGGCGGCGACACGAACTTCATGCCGGTGGTGGGGCACACCCGGGTGCTGCCGCAGCTCCTCGCCGACACCCGCAAGATGCTGGCGGAGGCCTGGCCGACGGCTTGACGGGTGCAGCCGGCGGTGCCAGTGATCAGCCCGTCCGGCGTTTGAGGCCGAGGCCGTTGAGGCCGAAGGGGGGTCTGGGGGCACAGCCCCCAGGGGCGGTCGCCCAGACCCACCTCATGCGGCTCGACCGGCGGAGCCCTAGGCGTCGTACAGGTCTGCCTTTCGGGGTGACGCGTCCTGCACGGCCGTGCTCAGGAACGACGACCGGGTGCCGAACTTCTCGGTGTTCACGCCGTTCTCGTCCAGGACCTTGATCGCTGCCGCGTGCACGACCCGCAGCACCGGCGTAGCGGCCCGCAGCGCGTCGTCGGCCATGAACCGGTGCCGCCACGGCTGATCCGCCCAGGCGTGCCGGAGGCCGAACGGCTCGGGCAGCCCCATCGTCCCGCCGAGCCAGTTGAGCAGCGGCGGATACCAGGAGATCGGGGCCCGGACCGCCAGCCGTACCACCTCGTCGCTGTTGACCAGCGGGAGCTTGATCTTGCGGGTCTCCCACGGCTTCAGCGACTTGCTGACCTCCTTCGTCGGGGCCTCGGGCTTCTCCTGGAAGAGCCCGTTCACCGGACCGAGGGCATGCCCGGTCACCTCGATGCGCAGCGTCTCGTGCAGCACGGTCACCGTGATCAGCATCGTGATGATCAACTGGCCGTCCCAGAGCGTCCACTGGACCCCCAGGTAGTGCCGGTCACCGCTGCCGAACTGCTGCTTGTTGCAGATGTCCTGTATCGCGTGCGACTTGACCTGGTACGCCTCGACGTCCGTGCCCTCCGGCCGGGACACCGCCTTCGCGCCCTCGGCGATCGGCGTGACGACCCAGTGGCGTATCGAAGGCTTGGGGAAGCCGCCGGTGTTGAGCGGACCGCGCTCCAGCATGCGCAACTGGTCGTGGATCGAGCGGATGACGTCCCAGCTGCGGAAGGGGTGGATCTCCCGGCTGGGGTCGGCCGGTACCAGGTCCTCGGCCAGCTGCCAGCTGCCCCAGCGGGTGCCCATGCCGAGTATCCCCTTGGGCCCGGCGTAGAACACGGAGTTGGACTGCTGCTCGGCGCTGAGCTTGGCGAGGGATTGGCGCAGCTGTTCTGCCTGGGTCTCGGTGGGGCTGGTCGGCACCGCCTCCGGCACCTTCGCGCCGACGCTGCTGCCGGCCAGCAGGCTGTCCCACCGGCCCCGCAGGTCCTTCGCGGTGCGCTCACAGACCTGCTTGGCCCAGAACCAGCCGATCACGGGCATCACGACACAGGCCCGCGCATACCAGGCCCAGAAGCCGGTGAACGGCATCCGGACCAGGAAGAGCACGGCGAGCGCGCCCGCCCCGATGAGCAGTGCGGAGGCCAGCGCACCGCCCCGCTTCTGGTCCGCCTTGGTGATGATGGTGCGCAGCTGGAAGATCAGCAGCCACACCAGTAGCCCGGGCAGGAACAGCACGCCGCAGATCACCATGATGGCGCTGAGCATCCGGTCGCGGGTCTTGCGGATGTTGTTGGCGGCCAGGGCGTGCTCGACCACGACCTGCGGCTCGGTGCCGAAGGACTGGATCAGGGGCTTGCGGCCGGGGCCGAGCATGCGGTCGACCACAGCCCGCGAGTAGGCCTCACCCAGGTTGGGCCGGAAGATCTTCGCCCACTTGCGGCCGGCCTTGACGTCGGTCTTGTGCCATTCGTTGTCGGCCTTCTTGATGTCCTCGTACGGGTTGTCCCGATAGGCCGCCGAGGCCAGCGCGAACGTCGCCGTCTGGCCCTCGCCGGCCGTGCGAGGCACCTGCGGACCGAAGATGTCCGCGTAACCGCCCTCAACGGTCATTCCCGCCCCCGATCGCCGCACTGTCGCTTCTGCGGCCTTCCCGACTTCCGCGCTGTGCACACCTGTTGATCAATGATCAGCGTATCCTCCGCCACCGACAACCGTCGGCGGACGGCCGAAGCCGCCCGCCGACGCGGAGGGGAGCATTCCGCAGGAGCCGCGCCAACTACGAGGCGTCGCGCGCCTCTTCACGAATCCTTTCCGCGATCTGCGGCGGCATCGGCTCGTGCCGGGCGTAGGACCGGCTGAACCGCGCGGTGCCGTGCGACAACGACCGCAGATCGACGGCGTACCGGCCGACCTCGATCTCGGGCACCTCGGCCTTGATGAGTGTGCGGGCACCGCTGGTCTGCTCGGTGCCGAGGACGCGGCCGCGCCGACCGGACAGGTCGCTCATCACGGCGCCGACGTAGTCGTCACCGACGAGCACGGACACCTCGGCGACCGGCTCCAGCAGATGGATCTTCACGTCGGCCGCCGCCTCCCGCAGCGCCAGCGCGCCGGCCGTCTGGAACGCGGCGTCGGAGGAGTCCACCGAGTGCGCCTTGCCGTCGAGCAGCGTGACCCGGACGTCGACCAGCGGATAGCCGGCCGCGACTCCCTTGGCCGCCTGCGCGCGCACGCCCTTCTCCACCGACGGGATGAACTGCCGCGGCACCGCCCCGCCGACCACCTTGTCCACGAACTCGATGCCCGAGCCGCCCGGCAGCGGCTCCACCTCGATCTCGCAGATCGCGTACTGCCCGTGCCCGCCGGACTGCTTCACATGCCGCCCGCGACCCGCCGACCTGCTCGCGAACGTCTCCCGCAGGGAGACCTTGTGCGGTACGACATCGACCTGCACGCCGTAGCGGCTGCGCAGCCGTTCGAGGGCGACGTCCGCGTGCGCCTCGCCCAGGGCCCACAGCACGACCTGGTGGGTGGCCTGGTTCTGCTCCAGCCGCATCGTCGGGTCCTCGGCGACCAGCCGGGACAGGCCCTGCGACAGCTTGTCCTCGTCCGCCTTGCTGTGCGCCTGGATGGCCAGCGGCAGCAGCGGGTCGGGCATCTGCCAGGGCTCCATCAGCAGCGGGTCGTCCTTGGCCGAAAGCGTGTCCCCGGTCTCGGCACGGCTCAGCTTCGCCACGCACGCCAGGTCACCGGCGATGCAGTGGGTGAGGGTGCGCTGCTGTTTGCCGAAGGGCGCGGACAGGGCGCCGATCCGCTCGTCGACGTCGTGGTCCTCGTGCCCGCGGTCGGCCATCCCGTGCCCGGAGACGTGCACCGTCTCGTCGGGGCGCAGGGTGCCGGAGAAGACGCGCACCATCGACACCCGGCCGACGTACGGGTCGGACGCCGTCTTCACGACCTCCGCGACCAGCGGCCCGTCCGGATCGCACAACTTCAGCTCGCGCGGCTTGCCGTCGACCGTGGTGACCCGGGGCGCCTCGCGCTCCAGCGGGGTGGGGAAGCCCCGCGTGACCAGCTCCAGCACCTCGACCGTGCCGAGGCCGTGGCGGGCACCGTCGGCCGCGGGGGCGGCGGCCAGGACGGGGAAGAACGTGCCGCGCGCGACGGCTCGCTCCAGATCGTCGATCAGCGTCTTGACGTCGACCTGCTCGCCGCCCAGATAGCGGTCCATGAGGGTCTCGTCCTCGCTCTCCGCGATGATCCCCTCGATCAGCCGGTTACGGGCCTCCTCGATCTCCGGCAGCTGGTCGTCGCCCGGCTCGGCCTCCTTGCGCTCCCCGGACGAGTAGTCGAACAGCTTCTGCGACAGCAGCCCGGTCAGTCCGGTCACGGGCGCGTGCCCGTCCGGGCCCTGCGGGCCGTGCAGCGGCAGATACAGCGGGAGCACCGCGTCGGGGTCGTCCCCGCCGAAGGCCTCCGCGCAGATCCGCGTCATCTCCTCGTAGTCGGCCCGCGCGGCCTCCAGGTGCGTGACGACGATCGCGCGCGGCATGCCGACGGCCGCGCACTCCTCCCACACCATGCGGGTCGAGCCGTCCACGCCGTCCGAGGCCGAGACGACGAAAAGGGCCGCGTCCGCCGCTCGCAGACCGGCCCTGAGTTCCCCGACGAAGTCGGCGTATCCGGGGGTGTCCAGAAGGTTGA
>JABFVM010000305.1 GCA_013362785.1 Streptomyces sp.
CGATCCGTACGGAGGGGCTGACAATCACGTGAACCTGCGCGACAAGCTGCGTGGCCTGCTGGTCAGGCTGTACGCACGCCGGGTGGAGGGCCACCTGGACCACGCTCAGGTGCCCAAGCACATCGGCGTGATCATGGACGGCAACCGGCGCTGGGCGAAGGCAGCCGGCTCCTCCACCGTGCACGGTCACCGGGCCGGTGCCGAGAAGATCGAGGAGTTCCTCGGCTGGTGCAGCGAGACGGACGTCGAGGTCGTCACGCTGTGGCTGCTGTCGACGGACAACTTCGACCGGCCGCAGGACGAACTCGGCCCGCTCCTCGGGATCATCGAGGGCGTCGTCCGCTCCCTGGCCACCGACGGCCGCTGGCGGGTGCACCACGTCGGCACGCCCGACCTGCTGCCCGCCGGGATGCAGACCACCCTCAAGGAGGCCGAGGAGACCACCGCGCACGTCGACGGGATACTGGTCAACGTCGCCATCGGCTACGGCGGCCGCCAGGAGATCGCCGACGCCGTGCGCTCGATGATCGTCGACGCCCACGACAAGGGCACCTCGATGGAGGACCTCGCCGAGTCCGTCAGTGTCGACCTGATCGGCCGCCACCTCTACACCGGCGACCAGCCCGATCCCGACCTCGTGATCCGCACCAGCGGCGAGCAGCGGCTGTCCGGATTCATGCTCTGGCAGACGGCCCACTCCGAGTACTACTTCTGCGAGGTCTTCTGGCCGGCCTTCCGCAAGGTCGACTTCCTGCGGGCCCTGCGCGACTACGCGGCCCGGCACCGGCGTTACGGCGGCTGAGCCTCTTTCGGCCAGCTGACCGCCGTATTTCGGTGAGGCGAAAGTCACCCTCATTGGGACGGAAGTAACAAGGAGTTCACCGGGGCGCCGTCATATGCGCTGGCATGGCAGCGCATGTTCGAGGGCATAAGCCAAGCAGGTCGACACCCGAACCACGGGTGTCGTATCTCAGTGGGCGGCACCGGAGCCGTCCGCCCGGGAGGCCCTTTGCACCAGCTCGACCGTGCGGTCACGGCACGGAAGAAGCAGTGGAGGGCCGGTTTTCGGCCCGTGCCAGGCGTGCAGGGCGGCCGACGACCGGTCCAGCTCCACTCCGTCGCTCCCCGACCTCATCCGAGGGGGTACGTCCTTCCGTGGTGACCAGCACAAAGCGCCACAAGCCAGACCGGCGCACCTACGTTCTCGACACCAGCGTCCTGCTGGCCGACCCGAACGCCCTGAACCGCTTCGACGAGCACGAGGTCGTGCTCCCCATCGTCGTGGTGACGGAACTGGAGGCCAAGCGGCACCATCCCGAACTCGGCTACTTCGCCCGGCAGGCGTTGCGCCTGCTCGACGAGTTCCGGGTACGGCACGGCCGCCTCGATGCCCCCATTCCGATCGGGGAACTCGGCGGGACCGTCCGTGTCGAGCTCAACCACTCGGACCCCAGCGTTCTGCCGACCGGCTACCGCCTGGGGGACAACGACTCCCGTATCCTCGCGGTCGCCCGCAATCTGCAGGCCGAGGGACTCGACGTCACCGTCGTGTCGAAGGACCTCCCGCTCAGGATCAAGGCCTCGTCCGTCGGCCTCCTCGCCGAGGAGTACCGCGCCGAGCTCGCCATCACGGACTCCTCCGGCTGGACCGGAATGTCCGAACTGACCCTGCCGGGCGAACAGGTGGACATCCTCTTCGAGGAAGGGCATGTCCACGTCCCCGAGGTCGCCGACCTGCCCGTGCACACCGGACTGACGATCCACTCCGAGCGCGGCAAGGCGCTGGGCCGGGTCACGCCCGAGGGCAATGTCCGGGTGGTGCGCGGCGACCGGGAGGCGTTCGGTATCAAGGGACGCAGCGCCGAGCAGCGGATCGCGCTCGACCTGCTGCTCGACCCGGACGTCGGGATCGTGTCCATGGGCGGCCGAGCCGGCACCGGCAAGTCGGCGCTGGCGCTGTGCGCGGGTCTGGAGGCGGTGCTTGAGCGCCGTCAGCACCAGAAGGTGATGGTCTTCCGGCCGCTGTACGCGGTGGGCGGGCAGGAGCTCGGCTATCTGCCCGGCTCCGAGGCCGAGAAGATGAGCCCCTGGGCGCAGGCCGTCTTCGACACACTCTCCGCGGTCACCAGCCGCGAGGTCATCGAAGAGGTCACCGCGCGCGGAATGCTGGAGGTACTGCCCCTCACCCATATCCGCGGACGCTCGCTGCACGACGCGTTCGTGATCGTGGACGAGGCGCAGTCGCTGGAACGGAATGTGCTTCTCACCGTTCTGTCCCGAATTGGCGCCAATTCGCGAGTGGTTCTCACTCATGACGTGGCCCAGCGGGACAATCTGCGGGTCGGGCGCTACGACGGTGTCGTCGCCGTCGTGGAGAAACTGAAGGGACATCCGCTCTTCGCCCATGTCACGCTGACGAGGTCCGAGAGGTCCCAGATCGCGGCCCTTGTGACCGAAATGCTGGAGGACGGGCAGATCTGACCCAAGTGCTCAACTTGAGGTAGCTACCCGTTGGTTGGCGCCGTTCGGAAAGGCGAAGAGCCTATCCGGGCGGCGCCTCGGCGTGTGCGGCTTTCCGGAAAACCCCGGAGACAAACGAGGTGTGAGCTTTCACACGCAACACAGAATTGCCTTGCGGCGTCCGGGTGCGGCAGAGTCTCACTCCTGTCAGGCCCCGCATACGACACACCTGTACCCCCAGCGGTACGGAACCACAGCAGCACCACCATCAACTGCATAGCGCCGTCGTATGCCGCCCGAGTCACCACGCGGCGCTCCCTTCACAGGAGTTGCCCACCGGGTCCGTGCCTCCCGTGACCCCGCAGTTGGGAGGCCAGAGCCAGGGGCACGATTGCGTCCGCCAGGGTCACCGAAGCGGACGATGCTGGAAGGAAACCGTGTGAGTCCGATTTCGGTCAGGGGATTCGCAGTGGCCTCTGCCACCGCGGTCACCGCTGTCGGAAGCGTCGTCGGCGTTGCCTCGGGCAGCACCGCGCAGAACAACGACGCCGAGGCGACGGCTGCCGATTCGACGCTTCTCGCGGACATACCCGCGGGCCAGCAGGCCCAGGTGCAGACCGAGTCCCTGACGGCACAGGCCAACTTCCAGGCCATCGCCGCGGACGCGAGCGCCAAGAAGGACGCCGAGGAAGCGGCCCGTAAGGCAGCCGCCCAGACGGCGATCGACAAGCAGAAGGCCGCCGAGAAGGCGGCACAGGAAGCCAAGGAGCGCGAGAAGGCCGAGGCGAAGGCCTCCCGGTCGTCCTCCGCGGACTTCCCCATCCAGAGCTCGTACTCCATCGACCAGATCCAGGCGATGGCGCGCTCGATGGTGCCGAGCGACCAGTTCCAGTGCTTCAGCAACATCGTGGACCACGAGTCCAGCTGGAACTACCAGGCGGTCAACGCCTCCTCGGGCGCCTACGGCCTCTTCCAGGCTCTGCCCGGCTCCAAGATGTCGTCGGTCGGCTCGGACTGGCAGACGAACCCGGCCACGCAGATCAAGTGGGGCCTCAACTACATGAACGACCGGTACGACAGCCCTTGCGGCGCCTGGTCGTTCTGGCAGGCCAACCACTGGTACTAGGCGCTCCGCTGGTTCAGCCGCGATACGTCGTTTGTTGTCTGCGGCGGCGTCGTGGCTTGTCGCGCAGTTCCCCGCGCCCCTTCAGGGCGCTTCTCAACCCAGCATTGCCCCTCGCCGTCCTTTGGTGAGGGGCTTTCGCTCTTCTGTGCGCGGCGCCCTGTACGGTCGGACGCAACGACTCCAGGGGGGAGTGGTGGGGAGAGACGGGGGAAGAGGGCGGATCATGTCGCGAGTGCCAGGGTGGCTCGGCCGGCTCGGAGCCGGACTGACCGAGATGAGTGAACGGCTGGACGAGCGCCGGGCGGCGGTGGAGCGGGAGAGCGCCGAGCTCCAGCCGGTACGGCAGTCCGCCACCGCTACCGCCACCGCCACTCTCGACTCAGGCGAGTCCGTCCCGTCGGCCCCGTCGGCCCAGTCCGCCGACTCCGGCGACTCCGCGCCCGCCGACCCGCCACCGCCGCCCACGGACCACGTCCCGCGGCCCCCGGCCTACGCGCCCGCCGCGCCGCCGCCCCGCCCCGACCCCACACAGGCCGTCCCGTGGGGCGTGCGGGTCGCGGCCGAGGCCGGCTGGCGGCTGCTGGTGCTGGCCGGCACGGTCTGGGTGCTGATGCGGGTCATCAGCGCCGTACAGCTCGTGGTGCTGGCGTTCGTCATCGCGCTGCTGCTGACCGCGCTGATGCAGCCGTCGGTGGCATGGCTGATGCGGCGCCGGGTGCCGCGCGGGCTCGCCACCGCCCTGACCGCGATCCTCGGGTTCGTCGTCATCGGGCTGATGGGCTGGTTCGTGACCTGGCAGGTCATGGAGAACATCGACAACCTCTCC
>JABFVM010000311.1 GCA_013362785.1 Streptomyces sp.
GCGACGTTCCTCACGGGAGGAGCGCGTCCAGGTCGGGCGTCTTCTTGAAGAGGCCGTCCTCCTCGCCGAGCTTCATCAGGGCCTCGATGGAGGGCCGGTTCGCCTCGGTCGGCCACTTCGGCAGGATCACCTGGTCCAGCACCGACGCCGGGATCTTGGTGTACGTCGTGACGATCTGCCGTGCCTCGTCCGGGTGGGCCTCGGCGTAGGTGAGGGACTCGGCGGTGGCCTCCTGGAACTTCTTGACCACGTCCGGGTTCTGCTGGGCGTACCGCGTCGAGGTGAAGTACATCGCGACCGTCAGCTTCGGGGCGATGTCGATCAGAGGCGAGGCGATCTCCCGGCCGCCCTGGCTCCGGATGGTGGCGGTCGCCGGCTCCACCACGCACGCGGCGTCGATCTGGCCGCTGTCGAGAGCGGCGGGCATCTGGTCGAAGGCCATCTCGACGAGCTTCACCTTGTCCGGGTCGCCGCCCGCCTCGCGCACCGCCTGCCGGACCGCCGTCTCGTTGATGTTCTTCAGGGTGTTGATGGCGACCTTTTTGCCCTCCAACTGCTTCGCCGACTTGACGGGGCTGTCCTTCCTGACCATCAGGCCGTTGAAGTCCTTGCCCCGCACACCGGTCGACGCGATGCCGTTGGCGACGGCCTTCACCGGAACGCCGTTGGACTGAGCCACCATCAGGGACGTCACATTGCTGAACCCGAACTGGAACTGACCGCTCACCACACCCGGCACGATCGCCGCGCCGCCCTGCGCGGTGGTGAACTCCAGCTTCAGGCCCCGCTTCTCGAAGAAGCCCTTCTGCCGGCCGAGATACAGCGGCGCGACATCGACGATCGGAATGAGCCCGACCTTGACGGTGGTGACCCCGCCGGACGACGCGCCCGCCTCCGTCGAACCGCTGTCGGACGAACCGCAGGCCGTCGTGACCAGCAGCAGGGCGCCGGTGGTGAGACCGGCGGACAGACGACGCATGGCTCCTCCTGTACAGACAACGGTGCAACGGTGTTCCGACAGGTTGTGCGCAAGGCGCACAGTAGTGCGCGTACTCGCTCAGCGGGAAGGTAGAAGCCTTGACGGATCCGGTCAATGGGTTCGCCAGGGTTCGCCGACAACATTGTTGACACTCCTGGAGGTGGCGATGTCCGCCGAAGACCGCGCACCGCACTTCGTGAGGTCCTTCGAGCGCGGCCTCGCCGTCATCCGCTGCTTCGACGCCGAGCATCCGGCCCGCACCCTCAGCGAGGTCGCCCAGACCTGCGAGCTGACGCGTGCGGCGGCCCGCCGCCTACTGCTGACCCTCGCCGACCTCGGCTACGTCCACCAGGACGGCCGCCTCTTCCGCCTCACCCCGCGCGTGCTGGAACTCGGCTACTCCTACCTCTCCAGTTACACACTGCCCCAGATCGCCGAACCGCATCTGGAGCAACTCGTCGCACAGGTGCGGGAGTCGTCGTCGCTGTGCGTTCTGGACGGCGACGACATCGTGTACGTGGCACGGGTAGCGACCCGTCGCATCATGACGGCGTCCATCACCGTGGGCACCCGCTTCCCGGCGTATGTGACCTCGGTGGGGCGGGTGATCCTCGCGGATCTACCGGAGGAGGATGTCGAAGTGCGGCTCGCGCACGCCGAGTTGAAGCCGCTCACCGCACGCACCCTCACCTCGCCGGAGGCCTTGCGGGGCGAACTGCGGCGCGTCCGCCGGCAGGGGTACGCCATCGTCGACCAGGAACTGGAGGAGGGGCTCCGGTCGGTGGCCGCCCCGGTGCGGGAGCGGGGCGGCGAAGTGGTGGCCGGCGTGAACATCGCTGTGCACGCCGGCCGCAACTCGGTGGACTCGATCCGTGCGGACCTGCTGCCGCATCTGCTGGCGGCAGTGGCCCGGATCGAGGCCGACCTGAGGATCACAGGTCCAGCACGAGCCGCTTCCCACGGCACCGCGACACACAGATCATCATCGTCTCGCCGCTCTCCTGCTCCTCCGACGTGAGGACGGAGTCCCGGTGGTCCGGGGTGCCGTCCAGGACGTCGGTCTCGCAGGTCCCGCAGGTGCCCTCGGTGCAGGAATACAGCACCTCGACGCCGGCCGACCGCACCGTGTCCAGCACGGACACACCCGGCGCGACGGTGAGCGTCAGCCCGCTGCGCGCCAGCTCGACCTCGAACTCCCCGTCCTCACCGACCGGTTGCTCCTTCGCCTGGAACCGCTCGATGCGCAGCACCCCGGCCGGGCACCGCTCCTCCACCGCGTCGAGCAGCGGACCGGGACCGCAGCAGTAGACGAGCGTGCCGTCGGGAACGCCGTCGAGCACCGGGGCGAGGTCCAGCAGCCCGACCTCCTCCTGCGGGGCGACGGTGACACGGTCGCCGTACCGCCCCAACTCCTCGGTGAACGCCATGGACCGACGCGACCGCCCGCCGTACAGCAGCGTCCACTCGGCGCCCGCCGCCTCGGCCGCGGCCAGCATCGGCAGGATCGGGGTGATGCCGATGCCGCCCGCGACGAAGCGGTAGCGGGCGGCGGGCTCCAGCCGGAAGTGATTGCGCGGACCGCGCACCCGGACTTTGTCGCCGCGCCCCACCTGATCGTGCACATGGGCGGATCCGCCGCGCCCGTCCGGCTCCCGCAGCACCGCGATCCGCCAGGCCGTGCGGTCGGCCGGATCGCCGCACAGCGAGTACTGCCGCTCCAGCTCCGGCCCGAGCACGACGTCGATGTGGGCGCCGGGCTCCCAGGCGGGGAGCTGCTCGCCGAGCGGGTGGCGCAGGGTGAGGGCGAGGACGCCGTCGGCGGCCAACTCCCGGCCGTCGACGACGAGTTCGGCCTCGTACACGGTGGTCATGAGCTGTTTCCTTGAGGCCGGTGTCCCTGGGAGTGGTCTCCTTGGGGCTGGTGTCCCTGGGGGTGGGCGAGCATCCACTCCCACATCTCCACCGGGTCCTGCGCGGTGTGCTCGCGGCCGCAGTGACAGGTGCCGTGCAGGACGTCGGTGCCCGGCAGCCAGTCGATGCGGTAGATCTCGCCGGTCGGACTGGTGCTCACAGGGCCTTCTCCAGGGGCTTGTCGCCCTCCTCGACCAGCCGGGCGAGGATACGGCGGGCGGCCAGGCCGCCGGTGTCGATGTTGATGCTCAGCTCCTGGTAGCCGTGGCGCTCGGTGCCGAGGGTCTTCTGCAGCAGGTTGAGGGCGGTGACGTCCTGCATGACGACCGTGTGGTTGTTCTTCCGCAGGAACTCGGTGACCTCGTCGTCGTCCGTCGCCCAGTCCCGCGAGACCGCCCAGAAGTCGTACACCTTGCCGTCGCCGGTCGGTGTGATGGCGTAGGTGACCTCGGTGTGGAAGCCGCCCGGGTCGCTGCCGTCGGGCTCGGGCACCACGCCGACCGGGGCGACGCGGCTGTGCAGCAGATACAGGCACGGGGCGTGGTACTCGATGTCCTGCCAGCGGTTGATCCGGCCCTCGATGCCGGTCGACTTGGCGTAGAACGGCGGGCATTCGGCGTCGTCCATGTGCCGGCTGACCCGGACGATGCCGGCGCCCTCGTCGACCTCGGTGGTGATGGGCGTCTCGGCGACCTCGGGGGTGCCGATGTAGCCGCCGTGCAGATAGGTCTCGTGGGAGAGGTCGAGGAGGTTGTCGACCAGGAGGCCGTAGTCGCAGTCGATGGGCTCCATGCCGCGCACGGTGACCCAGCCGGGGGAGTCGAGGTGCCTGGCCCGCGGGATGCTCTGCGGGTCGGCGAGCGCCGGGTCGCCGACCCACACCCAGATCAGGGAGTCCTGCTCGACCACCGGGTACGAGGCGACGCGCGCCGTGCGCGGGACGCGTTTCTGCCCCGGCACGTACACACACGTACCGGTCGTGTCGTACGTGAACCCGTGGTACCCGCACACGATCCGGTCGCCGTCCAGCCGGGTCGGGGCCTCGGACAGCGGGTAGCGGCGGTGCACGCACCGGTCGTGCAGCACGACCGGCGCCCCCTCCTCCGCGCGGTAGAGGACGAGCGTCTCCCCGAGGATGGTCCGGCCGAGCAACTCGCGCCCGACCTCATGGCTGTAGGCGGCGACGTACCACTGGTTCCTGGCGAAGGCGGTCATGTGAGGCATGGCGTTCCCGTCCCTGAGAGCGGGGCGTCGTCGCCCCGCGTGCCGTGGTTGGGATCAGCGTCCTGACGGTTGCGGCACTGGCGCAAGACGCCTTCTGCCAGGCGGAAGAGCTTCCGGAAAACTGCTGGTCAGAGCGCCGCTTAGGCCCGATCGGACTCGCTGCGCAGGACACAGAACTCATTGCCTTCGGGATCCGCGAGCACGGCCCAGCCCGCGCCGTCGGGCTCCCGGCGGTCGGCGACCAGGGTGGCGCCGAGCTTGAGCAGTCGCTCGATCTCCTCCTCGCGCGAGGTCGTCGGGCGCAGACACAGATGGACCCGGTTCTTGACCGTCTTCGGTTCCGGCACCTGGTTGAAGTACAGCCGCGGACCCTCCGGAAGCATCACCTGCGTCTCCCGGTCACCCGGCCTGCCCTGCGGATCCAGCGGAGAGCCGGTCACCTCACTCCAGAACCGCGCCAGTTCATAGGCGTCCGAGCAGTCAATCGCCACGTTCTGCACTACCGAGATCATGGAGTGGATCCTGCCCGAGGACCACAGGCTCCGTCGAGGGCGGGTAGAACTGCCCCGCCCAACGTCGATATCGGGTGATGGGCCCGTCCCCCTCGGCAAGGCGGGGGCCGGGGAGGTATTCCTTGGTGTTCCACACGGGCACGTCTCCGTTTCGCTCGGAGAACAGGAACACCCGGTTGTGGTACCACAGGACGAATTGGGACACCGCGTAGGTGCCGGCTGTCGCCAGCATGCGGCCCAAAGGCGCCGGGAGGAGTCCGGGGGCGGGGACTCGTGCCTCGATTCCACTGCGCAGCTGGATTCGCCACGGGGTGACCGGAGTGGCCATGAACCAGATGCGCACGGTGAAGCCCGCCGGCATGCTGATGTGGACCTCTGTTCCGCCTAGACCGTGCAGCGTGAATTCGTAGGTGGTGGGCATCGGCTTCTTCCAGCCGGGAGGACACACCGCCATTTCGAGAGTGACATGGCCCCTGACCCCGTCCTCCGTGAAGGACTTGGGGACCCGCGCGCTGGAGACGCGGGGCGCGTGCAGCGTGGTGAGGTGGCCGAAGTCGACGATGTTCTCCAGTACTTCCTGGGGGTGGCCCGCGCATGCGGTGGTGTCGCGTGCCACTGGAGAGAAATCACCGGCATGGGCGGCTCGTGGCTCCCAGATCGGTGGATCACCGGCGTGGTGGTGCCACACCATGATCAGGCCGTTCTCCTCCCGCACCGGCAGCAGGGAGAGGGACGCCTTCGGCGGGCGGGTTCCATAGCCCGTCCGGGTACAGGCGCCATCCGGGCCGAACCCGAAACCGTGGAAGGAACAGACGATTTCCTCCCCCTCCACTCTCCCGCCCGCGCCGATATGCGCTCCGAGATGAGGACAGTAGGCGCGGCTCGCCCGCAGCACACCGCCGCGGGTCCGGAACAGAACCACGTCCTGGCCCGCCAGTTGACGGGTCGCCACCTTGCCTGGCGCAAGCTCAGCGGAGAACCCGAGACAGAACCAGCCATTAGGGACCGGAAGCGGCGGCGCTTCATCGGCGTAGCGCTGGGAAACGCCCTCCGCGGGCGTGAAGGCTGAGGAATGCCCCTGGGGCCTGAGCACTGGCTGCCTCCTGTCAAAGGCGGTTGTAGCGTCCCGAAGCGCGGTAGTAGGCGGGAAGTCCGGCAATCCAGTCGTGCATGGAATCGACCATGGTCAGGGTGGCCTGCCAATCGCCCATGGGCAGTGCCCGGGCCTGCAGTACGCAGTGCAGGTCCTGTTCCGCGATCTGAAAATCCTCCACGGCCTCCCGGATACGCGATGCGGCTTCGTGGAGGGCCTGTTCCAGGGTGATTCCTCGTTCATGGGCGAGGACGATGACGATATTTCCGGTCTCTCCGTGTGCCAGTTCCTTGCGGAGTGTGTGGACGTCATTGATGAAGTCGGCGGCGTCGATCGAGGCGGTGACAAGTCGCGCGTAGGCGTCGGTCTGTCGAATCGCGGGGGGAATCTCGCAGCGCAGGACGACTTCCGTCAGGTTGTAGAGCAACGGCATATAGCCGGTGATCCGACGCTGCTCCACATACTGTGCGACTCCGGGGAGACCCTGGCGTTTGACGCGTTGTTCCTCGACCAGACCGTCCAGCAATTGAGCGGTCGTCCCGGCATGCCTTCTGCGCCAGGCCGGAGAGCCGAGCCTGCGGGTGCGAAGGTGCAGGTCGGTGAAGGCGGCAGTCAGCGGGTGGTGTCCGAGGGGAGGTTCGCCGGCCAGCACGGCCCGAATGCCTTTGACCGCCTCGGCGAACGAAGCACGGCTCCGCTGGGTCTCCGCCGTGTCGTCCAGCATCCCCATCCAGGCGAGCCAACAGCCCATGAGGGACAGACGTGCCCGCGATGCCCTGGGGGTGGCCACCGCCGCGCACAGCCCCCACGCATGAGAGGCCAGCCGGTCGGCCTCACGCACAGTGGCAGTCAGACCCGTGGTGCGGGCCCAGCGCAGCACGGCGCGCTCGGCAGCGGCCCGGTGCGGGCTCCTCCGCTCCGGGAACGGCAACGAGAGATCGGGGACGGACAGCTGGGTTTCGTTCGGGTCGGCCCGCAGCGCCTGCGGCATGAAACAGCCTCCTTGCGGTGGGCAGGCTCATCGAGGGATCCGGAATCCGCCCTTTCATCTACACCGCGACGCCACGTCCTGCGACAGGGCGCGTACAGGGCCGGCCGAGGCTCGTGGCTGCGGCGCGCGGCCCGGCATTCCCCTTTCCGTGGACCGGGGGCGCGCAGGCTCGGGCGCGCGTCCGGCGCACACTCGGACGCCGTGGCGCACGACATGTCCACCGGCACGCCATGGACGCGCCCGTCCGCCGGACAACGACAGGGCCCCGCCCCCGAGAGACGGGAACGGGGCCACAGCAAGGGGTGGGTCAGAGTGCCGTCGCCGCGGTGTGGAGGTTCTTGGCGGCCAGGGCGAGGCCCTCGGTCTGGGAGTAGGCGGCGTCCTCGTGCTCGATGTTGACGGCCATGTCCGGGTCGACCTCGGCGAGGGCGCGCAGGAACTCGGTCCAGAACGGGACGTCGTTGCCGAGGCCGACGGCGACGAACTTCCAGGCCGGGTTCTCGGGCCAGGCGTTGCACCAGAAGCCGTAGCCGGTCGGGACCTTGCCGTCGGCGTCGGCCGGTACCCGGGCGAACGACGTGTCCAGTACGCCGCGGATGTCGGCGCCGGGGCACAGCGTCGCGTCCTTCGCGGCGGCGTGGAACACCAGGGGGCCCAGCCACTTGACGGAGGCGATGACGTCCATGCCCTGCCACATCAGGTGGGAGGGGTCCATCTCCGCGCCGACGTTGGTCAGACCGCCCTCGTCGACGAGGCGCTTGAGCGTG
Organism: Streptomyces sp.; assembly: GCA_013362785.1. GTDB lineage: Bacteria > Actinomycetota > Actinomycetes > Streptomycetales > Streptomycetaceae > Streptomyces. The sequence goes on from JABFVM010000311.1 coordinate 7,478, forward strand.
ACGGGGGAGAAGACCACGTTGTGCGGGTGCATCTCGATGGCGACCCGGACGTCGTTCTCCCGGGCGAGGGCGTCGATCTCCTTCCAGAACTCGACGGCCACGCCCCACTGGTAGTCCAGGACGTCCATGTACACGCCGTCCCACGGGTTCACGACCCAGGAGGGGTACTTGGCGTCCGGGTCGGAGCCCGGCGTGCCGGACATGGTGACGACGTGCCTGACGCCGAGCAGGCCGGCGAGGCGGATGGTGCGGCGCAGGTCGTCGGCGTGCTTCGGGCCCACGCCCGGAAGGGGGTTGAGCGGGTTGCCGTTGCAGTTGAGGCCGGTCAGCTCCATGCCGCGGTCGGCGAACGTCGCCAGATACTCCTCGCGCGCCTTGGCCGAGGACAGCAGCAGGTCGACCGGGCAGTGCGGGGAGGGGATGAAGCCGCCGGTGTTGACCTCGACCGAGGTCAGCCCGTTCTCCTTGAGGATGTCGAGGGCCTCGGTGAGGGTGCGGTCGTGCAGACAGGCGGTGTAGGCGCCGAGCTTGAGTGCCATGAGTCGTATTCCTTCTGTGCGGGGGGTCAGGCGACGGGCGGGACCGCGACGGCGGCGCCGTCCTTGCGGGAGGACTCGACGACGGCCTGGATGATCTCCATCGTGCGCAGCGCGTCGGCGAACGTGGCGCAGGCCGGCAGCGGCTCGGCCACACCCGCGACCTGGTCGAGGAACGCCCGCGCCTGGTAGGTGAAGTTGTCGCCGTTGCTCGCGCCCACACCGGGCGCCTCCATCGGGACACCGCCCGCGAAGTACGGCATCTGCGGGCCGGCGATGATCTGCCGGGCACCTCGCGTACGGGCCTCGGGCTGCGCGTCGTCGAAGAGGTACTCGGCGGGCCGGTGCTGGTCGAACGCGGCCCGACCGGCGACGCCCAGCACGTCGAAGAAGAGCCCGTTGGGCAGACCGAATCCGGTGCGCGACACCGAGAACGTGCCGACCAGGCCCGACTCGAAGCGGGCGGTGAAGGTCGCGGTGTCCTCGTTCTCCACCTCGCCGAACTCGTCCGAGACGGGCGCCGCGTTGTGCCCGACGACCGCGCCCAGCGGCAGCGGACGCTTGGTGATCTGCGTCGACAGGAAGGCGCCGGAGACCGAGGCGATGGGCCCCGCGACGTACTCGGCGACATCGATGACGTGCGAGCCGACGTCCCCGAGCGCACCCGAACCGGCACCGCCCTTGAACCGCCAGCTCAGCGGCCCGTTCGGGTCGGTCGCGTAGTCGCACCAGTAGCGCCCGCTGAACAGCGTCGGATCACCCAGCTCACCGCCGCGCACATGGTCGCGGATCGCGGCGATGCCGGGGGCCCGGCGGAAGGTGTAGCCGACGGACGTCACGACCTCGGCCGTGCGCTCCAGCTCGGCCATCGCCCGGGCGTCCTCCATCGACCCGGCCAGCGGCTTCTCGCACAGCACATGCTTGCCGGCCGCGACCAGCGCCTCCGCGATCGGCCGGTGCAGGGCGTTGCCGACGACGATGCTGACGGCGTCGATCGTCGGGTCCTCGACCACGGCCTCCCAGCTGGGAAGCGCCTTCTCGAACCCGTACCGACGCGCGGCGTCCTCACCGAGCGCGATGTTGGCGTCGGCGATCGCGGCCAGCCGGACCGGCGGCAGGCCGGCCCCGAAGACCGTGTTGACGTTGCGGTATCCGGCGGCGTGGCTGCGGCCGGCCATACCGGCTCCGATCACCGCGACGGACAGTGGCTTGGCGGAGGTGGTCATGGCGGTGCCTTTCGAAAATCCTGGAAGGAAAGGTGGAAGGAGAATGGGGAGGGGAATTCAGGGAGCGTGATCAGGCGGCGAACCGGCGCCGGAAGTGGGACTCGATGGCCTCCATCGAGCGACCCTTGGTCTCGGGGATGGTGTGGAGATAGAAGAAGAACGTCGCCACATTGACCGCGGCGAAGATCAGGAACGTCGTCCCGCCGACCGCGTCGATCAGCGGCGGGAAGACCAGCGTGACCACGAAGTTGGCCATCCAGGTACCGAACACGGCCGTGCCCATCGCGAAGCCGCGCAGCCGCAGCGGGAAGATCTCCGAGAGCATCAGCCAGAACACGGTCGCGATACAGCCCTGCATGAACAGCAGGAAGGTCAGCATGGACGCGAGCACCAGATAGCTGCGCACCGACGACTCCGGCAGGAGCAGGAAGCACAGCGCGATCAGCACCAGCGACACGGTGACGCCGACCTGCCCGGTCAGCAGCATCGGACGCCGCCCGAACCGGCCCAGCAGCCACATGCCGGTCGACACCGCGATCACCGCGACGACGCCGTTGGCGATGGTGGCCGTCAGGGCCGCCTGTGTGCCGAGCCCGGTGTCCAGCAGGATCGTCGGCGCGAAGTACATGATCGAGTTGACGCCGGTCAGCTGCGACAGCACGGCCAGCCCCAGCCCTACGGTCACGATGCGCCGTATCCACGGAGTGCGCAGATCCTGCCAGCCGGCCTGCGGCTGGTCCGCGTCGGCCGCCACCCGGCTCCTGATCTCGGCGAACTCCGCGTCCACGACCCGCGCGTCACGGATCCGCGCCAGCGTGCTCGCCGCCTCGTCGAACCGCCCGCGCGAGGCCAGCCATCGCGGCGACTCCGGCACGAAGAACATCCCGATCCACAGCGCCACGGCCGGCACCGCGGCGATCGCGAGCATCCAGCGCCATACGCCGCCCTCGCCCACGGACCTGGCGATGACCGCGTTCGAGGTGTACGCCAGCAACTGCCCGGTCACGATCATCAGTTCGTTCTGTGTCACCAGGCGACCCCGATGCTCGGCCGGGGCCAACTCGGCGATGAACACGGGCACCGTCGCGGACGCACCGCCCACGGCCAGCCCGAGCAGCACCCGGAACAGCACCATCACTTCGAGACCCGGCGCGAGCGCGGTGCCCAGCGCACCGACGAAGAACAGCACGGCGAGCCCGAGGATCGTCCGCCTGCGCCCGTGCCGGTCGGCGAGCCGCCCGCCGTACAGCGCGCCGAAGGCCGCGCCGAGCACCAGCGACGAGGCGACGATCCCCTCGGTCAGCGGGGTGAGCCCGAGCCCGCCCTTCTCGGCGGACAGGGACATGAAGGGCAGCGCGCCGGATATGACGCCGGTGTCGTAGCCGAAGAGGAGTCCGCCGAAGGTGGCGATGACGGTGATGAGCCGCAGTCTCCGGTAGACCTCCGGAGAGGCCTTGTCCTCGGCCCTCTCCTTGACCCGGTCCTCGGCCTCGTCCTTGGCGGTACTGCTTGGTGTGAGGGCCTGGTGCGCGTCGTCCCTGACGGCCATGGCCACCTCCTACCGGTCGATGTGTGGGGGGGCGCGGGGATGCCTCAGCTGGAGGTGGGGAAGTTGAAGCCGGCGTTGACCTGCTGCTCGGTCCGGGGCCAGCGGGTGGTGACGACCTTCGGCCGGGTGTAGAAGCGGATGCCCTCGGGTCCGTGGATGGGGGAGTCGCCGATGAGGGAGTCCTTCCAGCCGCCGAAGGAGTAGTACGACATCGGGACGGGCACCGGGACGTTGACGCCGATCATGCCGACGTCGACCTTGCGCTGGAAGCGGCGGGCGGCCTCGCCGGAGGCGGTGAACAGGGCGGTGCCGTTGCCGTACGGGTTGGCGTTGATCAGGTCGATGGCCTGGTCGAGGGACTCGGCACGGACGATCGCGAGGACCGGGCCGAACAGCTCCTCCTTGTAGGCGTCCATCTCGGTGGTGACGTGGTCGAGCAGGGACGGGCCGGTGAAGAAGCCCTCCTCGTGTCCCTCGACCTTCAGCCCGCGGCCGTCCACCACGACGGTGGCGCCCTGTACGGCGGCGCCGCCGACCGCGTTCTCCACGCGCTCCTGGGCGGCCCTGGTGACCAGCGGACCCATGTCGGTGCCGGGCCGGTCACCAGGACCGACCCTGACCTCGCGGGCCTTGCGCTCCAGGACCTCGACCAGGCCGTCGGCCGCCTCGCCCACGGCCACCGCCACGGAGACGGCCATGCAGCGTTCGCCCGCGGATCCGTAGGCGCCGGCGGTGATGTGGTTGGCGGCGAACTCCAGGTCGGCGTCGGGCAGGACGACGGCGTGGTTCTTGGCGCCGCCGAGGGCCTGGACGCGCTTGCCGTGGGCGGTGGCGGTCTCGTGGACGTACTTGGCGATCGGCGTCGAGCCGACGAAGGAGACGGCCTTGATGCCCGGGTGGGCGAGGATCGCGTCCACGGCGGGCTTGCCGCCGTGCACGACGTTGAACACGCCGTCGGGCAGACCGGCCCTCTGGTACAGCCCGGCGACGAAGTTCGCGGCGGAGGGGTCCCGCTCACTCGGCTTCAGCAGGAACGTGTTGCCGGTGGCGATGGCGATCGGGTGCATCCACAGCGGCACCATCGCCGGGAAGTTGAACGGCGTGATGCCCGCGACCACGCCGAGCGGCCGGCGGAAGTTGTGCACGTCCACGCCGCGCGAGACCTGGTCCGAGAAGGCGCCCTTCAGCACATCGCCCAGTCCGCAGGCGAACTCCACGACCTCACGGCCGCGCGTGATCTCGCCGCGGGCGTCGTCGACGGTCTTGCCGTGCTCTGCGGAGATGATCCGGCCGAGCTCCTCCTCGTGCTCCACGAGCAGCTGGCGGAAGTTGAACATCACCTGGGTGCGCTGGGAGAGGGAGGACTCGGACCAGGTCTCGAACGCGGCGGCCGCGGCCGCGACCGCGGTGTCCACGTCGGAGGCTCCGCCCAGGACGAGCTGGGCCTGCTCGGCACCGGTGGCCGGGTTGAACACCGGCTGGGTGCCGGCGGCGGAGCCCGGGGTGGGGGCGCCGTTGATCCAGTGCTGGATGGTCTTCACGGGAACGCGTCCTTACAGGTAGTGGCGCTGGGCCTGCTGGTGGGCGGCGTAGGTCTCGTACGCGGCTCGGGTGGATTCCAGGGCGGAGGTCTGGCTGACGGGGACGTCCCACCAGCCGTGGCCGGGCGGGTTGGGGCCGTAGAGGTCGGTCTCGACGTGGACCACGGTCGTGCGGGTGGCGGCCTTCGCCTTCTCCATCGCCGAGCGGAACTCCTCCACGCTCGTGGCGTGCAGGACGTCCGCGCCGAGCGAGGAGGCGTTCGCGGCGAGATCGACGGGGAGGACATCGCCGTCGAGTCGGCCCGAATCGCCGTCGCGGAAGCGGTACTTGGTGCCAAAACGCTGCGAGCCGAGCGACTCCGACAGTGCGCCGATCGAGGCGAAGCCGTGGTTCTGGACCAGGACGATGATGACCTTCAGGCCCTCGGAGACCATGGTCACGATCTCCTGAGCCATCATCAGATACGAGCCGTCACCGACCAGGATGACGACCTCACGCGAGGGGTCGGCCATCTTCGCCCCGACCCCGGCGGCGACCTCGTAGCCCATGCAGGAGTAGGCGTACTCGACGTGGTAGGCCTTCGGATCCCGCGCCCGCCACAGCTGCTGGAGGTCACCGGGCATCGATCCGGCCGCGTTGATGACGACGGCGCGGTCGTCGAGGACGTCGTTGAGCGCGCCGAGGATCTGGGTCTGGGCGGGCAGGTCACCGGTGTTGCGGTCCGGTGCGAAGCACTCGTTCTCGATCTGCCGTGCACGGGCGATGAGTTGGCGGGTGTGCGCCCGGTACTCCGGCTCGACCTCCCACTCCGACAGGGCCCCGGCGAGGGCCTGGATGCCGAGCCGGGCATCGGCGACCAGGGGCTCCGCCGAGTGCTTGACGGCGTCCAGACGGGCGACGTTGAGGTTGACGAAGGTGACGTCCGGGTCGCCGAAGACGGTGTGACTGGCGGTCGTGAAGTCGGAGTACCGGGTGCCGATACCCAGGACGACATCCGCCTCACGGGCCAGCTCGTTCGCCGCGTACGAGCCCGTCGAACCGATGCCGCCGACCGCGTACGGGTGGTCCCACGGCACCGCGCCCTTGCCGGCGTGCGTGTCCGCGACGGGGATGCCAGTGGCTTCGGCGAAGGCCCGCAGCGCGGTCTCGGCCCCCGAGTAGACGACACCGCCACCGGCGACGATCAGCGGCTTCCTCGCGTTCCGCAGCAGGGCCGCGGCCCGTTCGACGGCGGCGTGCTCCGGCACCGGGCGGCCCACATGCCACACCCGACGCCGGAAGAAGGTGACAGGCCAGTCGTACGCCTCGGCCTGCACGTCCTGCGGCAGCGCGAGCGTCACCGCACCGGTCTCCACCGGGTCGGTCAGCACCCGCATCGCCGCGAGCGCGGCCGGGATGAGCTGCTCCGGGCGCTGGACGCGGTCGAAGTACTTCGACACGGCGCGGAAGGCGTCGTTGACGGTGACGTCCCCGCCCCGGGTGTCCTCCAGCTGCTGGAGCACGGGGTCGGCGGCGCGGCTGGCGAACATGTCGGACGGCAGCAGCAGCACCGGCAGCCGGTTGGTGGTGGCCAGCGCCGCACCCGTGATCATGTTGGTGGAGCCGGGGCCGGTGGAGGCGGTGCAGGCGAAGGTCGCCAGCCGGTCGCGCATCTTGGCGTACGCCACTGAGGCGTGCACCATGCCCTGTTCGTTGCGGGCCAGGTAGTACGGCAGGTCGGCCTCGCGGGTGACGGCGGCCTGGAGGAGGGCCTGGCCGATGCCGGCGACGTTGCCGTGGCCGAAGATGCCCCACACACCGGGGACGAGACGCTGTTCCTGGCCGTCGCGCTCGCTGTACTGGTTCGCCAGGAAGCGCACCAGGGCCTGGGCGGTGGTCAGTCGTACGGTGTTCATCGCTCGTGGGGTCCTTCGAAGGGGAGCCGGTCGTCCACGTCCTGGGCGTCCCAGGTGCCGCGGACCCAGCCATGGGCGGGGTCGTCGCAGATCAGCCAGGCGCGGTCCTGGCCGGGGCCGGCCATGACGTTGAGGTAGTACAGGTCGTATCCGGGGGCGGCGATCGACGGCCCGTGCCAGCCGTGCGGGATGAGGACGGTGTCGCCGGAGCGGATCTCGGCGAGCACGTCGATGGGCCGCTCGGGGGTGCCGTAGACGCGCTGGTAGCCGAAGCCGTTCTCGTCGCCGGAGACCTCGAAGTAGTAGATCTCCTCCAGCTCCGACTCGACCGGAGTGCCGTCCGCGCCGGTGCGGGCCTCGTCGTGCTTGTGCGGTGGATACGACGACCAGTTGCCGCCCGGGGTCAACACCTCGCACACCAGCAGCTGGTCTGCGTCGAAGGTGCCGGGCAGGCAGTAGTTGTTGACCTGCCGCGAACACGCTCCGGCGCCGCGCAGCTCGACGGGGACGTCCTCCTTGCGCCCGTACCGAGCCGGTTGACCTCCCTGCTCGGTACGGGCGGAGGGCAGCGCGAACCTCCCACCGGATGCGCTGCTGATCAGGGCCTCCGACCTGCTGGGGAGGTAGGCGAAGTCGGTGGCCGAGGCGAACACGCCTGTCCGGCCGGCGAGTTCGAAGGCCGTGCCGTCCGTGGTGACGGTGCAGGAGCCCGTCAGCGGCAGGACCAGGAACTCGGAATCCCCGGTGGACAGGGCGTGCGCCCCACCGGGCCGCAGGGTCAGGATCCTGAGCCCGGAGTATCCCCAGCCCGCCGACTCCGGCGTGACCAGGAGGTCGTAGGGTCCGTCGGCCGAACTTCCGGCCGGCAGGTGGTACTTGGAGGTGCCGCTCACAGCAGGCTCACCGCCCGGTCCACGGCACCGGCGACGTCGCCGTCCGCGGGGTAGAGCAGGGAGCGGCCGACGACCAGGCCCTGCGCGGTGGGCTGCTTGAGCGCCTTTCCCCAGGAGGCGAACGCGGCCTCGGCGTCCTTGACCTCGCCGCCGAGCAGCAGCGCGGGCAGCGTGGAGGAGGCGAGGACGCGCTCCATGTCGTCCACGACCGGCAGCTTCAGCCAGGTGTAGGCGGTACGGCGGCCCAGCCCCGAGGCGATCGTGATCGACTTGATGACCGCGTCCGTCGACAGGTCGTTGCGGATCGTGCCGTCCTGCCAGGCGGAGAGGAACGGCTCGACCATGGCGATGAGTTGACGGTCGTTGAGCTCGTCCACGGCGCGGGCGGTGTTCTCCAGCGCGGAGGGCGTCGCCGGGTCACCCAGGGCGATACGGGTGAGCATCTTGCCCCCGTCGAAGCCCATCGCGGCGATCGTCTCGGCGTCGTACCCGGTGAACCGGTCGTCGATCTCGAACACCGATCCCGCCAGCCCGGCCCGGTTCATCGAGCCGAAGACGCTCTTGCCGTCCAGGACGCCGAGCAGCAGCAGGTCCTCCAGGATGTCGGCAGTGCCCAGCACGCCGGTCACGCCCGGGCGTTCCAGCGCGATGCACAGCCGGTCGAGCAGCTCGAAGCGGTCGGCCATGGCACCCGGGTCGCCGCCGACGCCGTTGGCGCCGCGCGCCGGATGGTCGGCGGCGATGATCATCGCCTTGCCGTGCTCGCCGAGCAGCGAACCGGCCTTCACACGGCGGGCGGCGGCGGCCGCGATGGCGCCGGGATCATTGACCCGGGCGTCCACGATCCGGCTCACATGGGTGGAGGGCACGTCGTCACGCCTTTCGATCGGCGGGGGCTTGGGCGGGGGAGGCGCTCGCCTCGCGGAGCCTGGCCTCGACCTCGGCTTGGGTGGGCATGGCGTCGGAGCAGGACAGCCGGCCGGCGACGATGGCGCCGGCGGCGTTGGCGAAGGCGACCGTGCGGCGGGTGTCCCAGCCGGACAGCAGCCCGTGGCACAGGGCGCCGCCGAACGCGTCCCCGGCACCGAGTCCGTTGACCACGTCGACCGGCACCGGCGGGATCTCGACGGCGGTGCCCTCGCGGTCCATGGCCAGCACGCCCTTGGGGCCCTGCTTCACCACGGCCAGTTCCACCCCGGCGGCGAGCAGCGCCTTGGCCGCCGCGTACGGTTCACGCTCCCCGGTGGCGACCTCGCACTCGGCGAGGTTGCCGACCGCCACCGTGGTGTGCAGCAGGGCTTCGGCGTAGTAGGACCGTGCCTCGGCCGGATCGCGCCAGAACATCGGCCGCCAGTCCAGGTCGAACACCGTCGTCCCGGCCTTGGCCCGGTGCGCGAGCGCGGCGAGGGTGGCCGAACGGCTCGGCTCCTCGCTCAGCCCGGTGCCCGTGAACCAGAAGACCGCCGCGTCCCGCACCGCGTCCAGGTCCAGTTCCCCGGGCTCGATGTCCAGGTCGGGTGCCTTGGGCAGCCGGTAGAAGTACAGGGGGAAGTCGTCCGGCGGGAAGATCTCGCAGAACGTGACGGGCGTCGGCGCGATGTCCGACGTACCGACGAACCGGGGGTCGACCCCGTACCCGTCCAGCGCGGTCCGGACGAAGTCCCCGAACGGATCCCGCCCCGTCTTGGTGATCACCGCGGCGGAGTGTCCGTACCGGGCGGCAGCGACGGCGACATTCGTCGGGCTGCCGCCCAGGTACTTGCCGAACGAGGTGACCTCGGCCAGCCCGACGCCGGTCTGGAGCGGATACACATCCACTCCCACACGGCCGATGGTCAGCACTTCGAACGGCATCAGACTGGTTTCCCTTCGTGACTTAAAGCGCTTTAAAAGCTCGTTGGTACGATGCCTTGCGCTCAAATGTCATGTCAATAGATTGTCCGGATTACCTGGACAGATGCTCGGCGATCTTCTCGCGCATGAACAGGGACGACTCCCTGGCCCGCTCCTCCCACGCGAAGACGCAGGCGGTCAGCGTCCCGTCGAAGCCGCCTGCCCGCAGTTCGCGGAAGAGCTCGTCGAAGTCGACCTCGCCCTCGCCCATGTCCAGGTGCTGGTGGATACGGGCCGGCGTGCCGGGCGGGTTGAGGATGTACCGGTTGCCGGACGACGCGGTGTGGTCGAAGGCGTCCGCGAGGTGGACATGGGTGAGCAGGTCGCCCGCGTACTTGATGATGCCGGGGGCGTCGTCGCCGATGTGGAACGTGTGCGGGGCGCAGTAGAGGTAGCTGACGTTGGGGTGGTTGATGCCCCGGATCAGATTGATCGCGTCGTAGCCGTTCTCGATGAAATCGTCCGGGTGCGGCTCCAGGGTGAGCGTGATGCCCTCCCGCTCGAAGAGGGGGAGCAACTCGTCCATCGAGCGCCAGAACTGGGCCTCGCTGCGGTCCGGGTCCTCGGGGCGGCCGTTGAACTCGGAGATCATGCTGTCCACGCCGAGGTCCGCGCAGATCTGGATGGACCGCTTCCAGTAGCGTACGGCGGCCTGGCGGGCGTCCTCGTCCGGGCCGGACCAGCGGAACAGCGGCAGCATCGAGGAGATGCCGACACCGGCCGAGTCCAGGGCCTTGCGGAACTTCCGTACGGTGGCGTCGTCGACGCGCGGGTGCCGGAAGAAGGGAACGAAGTCCTCCCGAGGGGAGAGCTCGATCCACTCGTAGCCCAACTCGGCCACCACGGCCGGGAGTTCGAGCAACGGCACGTCGCGGATCATGTACGGGTCGAGGGCGATCTTCATGAGGGAATGCCTTCGGGTCAGTGGGAAAGGG
>JABFVM010000493.1 GCA_013362785.1 Streptomyces sp.
GCGCCGAGCTTGGACATGGCCCGGTTGACGTGCGTCTTCACGGTCAGCGGGCTGACCTCCAGGCGCTCGGCGATCTCGTCGTTGGAGTGCCCGCCGGCGACCTGCACCAGCACCTCGCGCTCCCGGACGGTGAGGGCGTCGAGCCGCTCGGCGCGGGCCGGGTCGCGGTCGTCGTCGCCCTGGGCGAGGAAGCGGGCGATCAGGCCCTTGGTGGCGGCCGGGGAGAGCAGGGCCTCGCCGCCGGCCGCGACGCGGATGGCGCTGAGGAGTTCATCGGGTTCGGAGCCCTTGCCGAGGAAGCCGGAGGCGCCGGCGCGCAGCGACTGCACGACGTAGTCGTCGACCTCGAAGGTGGTGAGGATGACGACGCGGACATGCGCGAGGGCAGGGTCGGCGCTGATCATGCGGGTGGCGGCGAGGCCGTCGGTGCCGGGCATCCGGATGTCCATCAGCACGACGTCCGCCCGCTCCTCCTTGGCCAGCAGCACCGCCTGCGCGCCGTCGGACGCCTCGGCGACGACCTCCATGTCGGGCTCGGAGTCGACCAGCACCCGGAAGGCGCTGCGGAGAAGGGCCTGGTCGTCGGCGAGCAGGACGCGGATGGTCATGGCAGGTCCTCTGCGGGGCAGGGGGTGGGTGGCTTCGCCCTACGACAACTTCCGCGGGGTGCCCTTGAGTTCCGCGACCGCGTCATCCGGCTTCTTCCGCGGCCCGGCTACGGCTCTTGACCGGCAGGATCGCATGGACGCGGAAGCCGCCTCCGTAGCGGGGGCCGGTGGTGAGGGTGCCGCGCAGGGCGGTGACGCGCTCGCGCATGCCGAGCAGGCCGTGGCCGCCGCCTTCGGTGGTGTCGTCCTCGCCGGCGCCGTCGTCCAGGACGGTGATCTCGACGTTCGGCCCCACGCGAACCACGCTGACCTCGGCCTTCGCCTCCGGGCCCGCGTGCTTCTGCACATTGGTGAGGGCCTCCTGGATCACGCGGTAGGCGGCCAGGTCCACGGCGGCGGGGAGGGTGGCGCCCTGGTCGGCGCGGGCGACCTCGACCTGGAGGCCCGCGCTGCGGAAGGTGCCGGCGAGTTCGTCGAGGCGGTCGAGGCCGGGGGCGGGTTCGGTGGGGGCCTCGGGGTCGCCGGACTGGCGGAGCAGGCCGACGGTGGCGCGCAGTTCGTTGAGCGCGGAGCGGCTCGCCTCGCGGACGTGGGCGAGCGCCTCCTTGGCCTGGTCGGGCCGCTTGTCCATGACGTGCGCGGCGACGCCCGCCTGCACATTGACCAGGGCGATGTGGTGGGCGACGACGTCGTGCAGGTCGCGGGCGATCCGGAGGCGCTCCTCGGCGACGCGGCGGCGGGCCTCCTCCTCGCGGGTGCGCTCGGCCCGTTCGGCACGCTCGCGGATGGCGGCGACCACGGCACGACGGCTGCGGACCGCGTCGCCCGCGGTGGCGCCGATGCCGGTCCAGGCGAAGATGGCGAGGTTCTCCTGGGCGTACCAGGGCAGGGGTCCGGCGAGCATGGCGGAGCCGGTCAGCACGGTCATGGTGAGCAGGCCGACGCGCCAGGTGGTGGGGCGGTCGGTGGTCGAGGCGACGGTGTAGAGGGCGATGACCGCGGACATGGCGACGGGGGCGCGGGGGTCGCCGGTGACGGACTCGACGACGGAGGCGGTGCCGGTGAGGGCGAGGACCGTGATGGGGGCGCGGCGGCGGAAGACCAGGGCCGCGGAGCCGAGGACGATGAGCACCAGGCTCAGCGTGTCCGGGGTGCGCAGGGCCCAGGTGACGCCGTGCTTCTCGTGCGGGTCCACGAACGAGCCGGCCACCATGCAGGCCAGTACGCCGAGGGCCAGCGCCGCGTCCAGCGCCATGGGATGCGCTTTCAGATGCCGCCGGGCGCGGTTCCCTGCGGGGCTTGGAACGGGGGCCAACTGGAAGTTCCTTGTGTCGTGTGCCCGGCGTTGCAGTGCGCGTCTGCTGGGGGCTGCCGCCCCCAGGCCCCCGCTTCGGCCCTGAAGGGGCCTCGTCCTCGAGCGCCGGACGGGCTGGATTTACGGACCGGCGTCCAGAGGCACCTCAGATCAACCCGGGATCAAGCCATCGTCGCTCAGCAACTCCCGGACCTCCTCCAAGGTCGCGTCCGGAGACGGGAGGATCAGTTCCGACGGTTCCAAGGAGTCGTCGGGCAGGGGCTGGCCCAGTTCGCGGACCTTGGTCAGGAGGGCGCCGAGGGTGCGGCGGAAGCCGGGGCCGTCGCCGTTCTCCATTTCCGCCAGGAGCTCGTCGTCCAGCTTGTTCAGCTCAGGCAGGTGGCTGTCGGACAGCTTCACCTGCCCCTCACCCATGATCCGGACGATCATGTCGCCCATCTCGGCCTCCTCGGCGTGAGCCCCGGCCGTCGGCTACTGCTTGTCGAAGCGCGGGGTGTCCTGCGGCTGCTGCTGGGACTGCGACTGGCCGTTGCCGCCCTCGATCGCCTGCTGCGAGGACGAACCGCCCGCCAGCTCCGCCTTCATGCGCTGCAGCTCCAGCTCTACATCCGTACCACCGGAGAGCCGGTCCAGCTCGGCCTGGATGTCGTCCTTGTGCATGCCGGACTGGTCGTCCAGGGCGCCGGAGGCGAGGAGTTCGTCGATCGCCCCGGCGCGCGCCTGGAGCTGGGCCGTCTTGTCCTCGGCCCGCTGGATCGCCAGGCCGACGTCGCCCATCTCCTCCGAGATGCCGGAGAACGCCTCGCCGATGCGGGTCTGGGCCTGGGCCGCCGTGTAGGTGGCCTTGATCGTCTCCTTCTTCGTGCGGAAGGCGTCGACCTTGGCCTGCAGCCGCTGGGCCGCGAGGGTGAGCTTCTCCTCCTCGCCCTGCAGCGTCGCGTGCTGGGTCTCCAGATCGGTCACCTGCTGCTGGAGGGCGGCACGGCGGGAGAGCGCCTCGCGGGCCAGGTCCTCGCGGCCCAGCGCGAGCGCCTTGCGGCCCTGGTCCTCCAGCTTGGAGGACTGGGACTGGAGCTGGTTGAGCTGCAGTTCCAGACGCTTGCGGGAGGTGGCCACGTCGGCCACTCCGCGGCGCACCTTCTGGAGCAGCTCCAGCTGCTTCTGGTACGAGTAATCGAGGGTCTCGCGCGGGTCCTCGGCCCGGTCAAGGGCCTTGTTCGCCTTCGCGCGGAAGATCATCCCCATACGCTTCATGACACCGCTCATGGGCTTCGCGCGCCCCCTTCTGACGTCCAGCTCCAGCTCTGCGACAGAACCCACAGTACGGGCCCTGCATCCATTGACGCACTGTTCGGGGACGGATGCGCTCATCCCCAAGGACGACTGCTGACGCTCCCGCTCCGGCGTAAGGAGTAGGTGCCCCCCTGGGTGCCTCGCGACGTCCCCTCTGTCCCCTTACGACGACTGGTGTTGCCGGATCGTTCCCCATGGGGCTGGGGTCCAACCCCTGGCACCCCGTACCCTTGGGTTTTGTGTTCCGTAGCCGTGCGAAGGATGAGAAGGCCCAGACCGCCGACAAGGCGCTGGTGACCGACTCCACTCAGACCCGTCACCCCGAGGCCCCGAAGGGCCGCCCCACGCCCAAGCGCAGTGAGGCCCAGTCGCAGCGTCGCAGCGTCGCCAATACGTCGACGTCGCGCAAGGACGCCGCCAAGCGGTCGCGCGAGGAGCGCCGGGCCGCCCTGGAGAAGCAGCGCCAGGCGCTGGCCGGGGGCGACGAGCGCTATCTGCCGGCCCGCGACAAGGGCCCGGTCCGCAAGTTCGCGCGTGACTTCATCGACTCCCGGTTCAACATCGCGGAGTTCTTCCTGCCGATGGCCGTGGTCATCCTCGTGCTGAGCATGGTGCGGGTGGCGGCGCTGCAGAACATCGCGCTGCTGTTGTGGCTGATCGTGATCGTGCTGATCGTGCTGGACTCGTTCGTCACGGCCTTCCGCATGAAGAAGCAGATCGCCGAGCGCTTCCCCGCCGAGAACAGGCGTGGCGCCGTCGCCTACGCGCTGATGCGTTCCCTGCAGATGCGTCGGCTCCGTCTGCCGAAGCCGCAGGTCAAGCGCGGAGAGCGGCCCTGAGCACTGCTGCGTTCACCGGGGGTGCGGCCGACGCGTGGCTGAACAGGCTGGGCGGGCTGCGTGATGTCGTACGACAGGAGCTGGTGGCCCGGCAGCTCGACGAGCAGATAGCCGGGCGGTTCCCGGTCGGGCAGCGGCTGCGCGTGCTCGACGTCGGGATGGGCCAGGGCACGCAGGCACTGCGGCTGGCCCGGGCCGGGCATCAGGTGACCGGCGTGGAGCAGGACCCGAAGATGATCGCGGTGGCCCGCGAGGAGCTGGCCCGCGAGCCGGAGGGGATCCGCGAGCGGGTGCGCCTGGTCCAGAGCGACGGGCGCGACACCGGTGTGCACTTCCTGCCGGGCAGTTTCGACGTCGTGCTCTGCCACGGTGTGCTGATGTACATCAAGGAGCCCGATCCGATGCTGGCGGGGCTGGCCCGGATGCTCGCCCCGGGCGGGCTGCTGTCGCTGCTCGTGCGCAATGCCGACGCGCTGGCCATGCGGCCGGGACTGGGCGGTGACTGGGCCGGGGCGCTGGCCTCCTTCGACACGATCCAGTACCGGAACCGGCTGGGTCTCGATGTCCGGGCGGACCGGCTCGCGGAGCTGACGTCGACGCTCGCGGGCATCGGGGCGCCGCTGCACGCCTGGTACGGGGTGCGGGTGTTCACCGACACGGCGGCCGACGACGCGGAGATCCCGGCGGACGTGGACGCGCTGCTGGCGGTCGAGGAGCGGGCCGGGAAGACGGATCCGTATCGGAGCGTCGCGGCGCTGCTGCATCTGTGCGGAGTGCGCGGCTGAGCCCGGTCCGCTGTGCGGTGACGGGGTCGAGAACGCGGGCAGTGACGGGGGCGAGGGCATGCGGCCCTCGCCCCCGGTCGGTTCACGCCTCGGCGTGCAGGCTCATCGGGCCGTAGATCTCCGCGGCGTCCTCGAACAGCCGTACCTGGTCCGCGCCGCCGTCCTGCAGTGCCTTCCAGTGCTCACCGATCCAGGACTCGGCGTCCCCCTGGGTGGTGAACTCCTCGGGCTGCACCGCGGGCTGGACCTCCGCCCCGTCGGCCTTCTCGAACCGCCACGTCCATGCCGCCATGTACGCCTCCAAGGTGTCAACACGTGCAGTGCTACAGCGTATGCGGTTCGTGTCCGTCTGCGGACGCGTGGGGGCTGGTCGCGACCCTAATGGGACGCCCCGCGCGCGCAAGATCAGCGGCGACCGGCGAAAATCGGTCCGTGGAACTGACTCTGCTCGGCACCGGTGCCCCCGCGGGACTCCCCCGCCCCGACTGTCCGTGTGCGGCCTGTGCGGGCGCGCTCGGCGACGACGCGCGGGCGGCCACCGCGCTGCTCGTGGACGGGGCGCTGCTGCTCGATCTCACCCCTGGGGCGGCGTTCGCGGCGGCGCGGGCGGGGCGTTCGCTGGGCGGCGTACGGCAGGTGCTGTTGTCGCATCCGCACGACGGGCCCGCCGTCGAGGTGCCGGCGGGGCTGCCGCAGCCCGGGCGGGTGCCGGAAGGGCGGGAGTTGGCGCTGCTGACGGGGCATCGGGTGCGGGCGGTGGCGATGGACGCGCCGGGCACGGGGTACGCGGTGACCGGGCCGGACGGGCAGCGGCTGCTGTATCTGCCGCCGGGGGGTGCGCCGGCCGGCCTTGAGGAGGGGTCCGTCGGGATGTACGACATGGTCGTCGGGGATGTGGTGGGGCGGCCGGACGCCCTGGCCAAGCTGCGGGCGGTCGGCGCGGTCGGGCCGGCGACGGATGTCATCGCCGTCCATCTTGACCATGACGTACCGCCGGGCGCCGAGACCCGGCGGCGGCTGGCGTCGGCGGGGGCGCGGGCCGTGCCGGACGGGGCGACGCTGGTGGTGGGGGCGTACGAGGATGTGCCGGACGTGCCGCGCCGGACCCTGGTGGTGGGCGGCGCCCGGTCCGGGAAGTCGGTGGAGGCGGAGCGGCGGCTGGAGGCTTTCCCGCATGTGCTGTACGTGGCGACCGGCGGCACCCGGGGCGGCGACAACGAGTGGGCGGAGCGGGTCGCCCTGCACCGGGAGCGGCGGCCGGGGTCCTGGCGTACGGCCGAGACCTGCGACCTGGTGCCGCTGCTGGCCGACGACGGGGCGCCGCTGCTGATCGACTGTCTGTCGCTGTGGCTGACGGACGCCATGGACGCCGTCGGGGCGTGGGACGACGCGGTGTGGGCGGAGAGCGGGGAGCGCGCGCTCAGGGAACGCGTGCGGGAGCTGGCCCGGGCGGTGCGGGAGACACGGCGGACCGTGGTCGCCGTGTCCAACGAGGTGGGCTCGGGCATCGTGCCGGCGACGGCGTCGGGCCGGCGGTACCGCGATGAACTGGGGCGACTGAACGCGGCGTTCGCCGGGGAGTGCGAGCAGGTGGTGATGGTGGTGGCGGGGCAGGCGCTGGTGCTACGGGGTTGAGGGCGGTCCTGCCGGCTCTTTGCGGGCGACGATGCGGTACCCGTTCGAGAGGGGCGTGAGGCGGAGGACGGGAGCCAGGAGCAGGTCGACCACCCAGGCGGCGGCCACCAGAGGGGCGCCCAACAACGCCAGTACCGGGCCGAGGGCCAGGTTCAGGACCAGGGCGATCGTGGCCGCGAGGTCGTAGGGGACGTGCGAGGTGCGGCGGTCCGTGGCCACGATCGTGCAGCCCTGGGACCGCAGTTCCTCGCGGAGCTTGCGCAGGGGCACCAGGTGCAGGTGGCCGTGCGGGCTCTGCGGGACCCAGCAGCAGCCGAACAGCAGGGCGAACAGGCTGCGGGGGTTGGGGAGTTCGAGGACGAGATGGCCGCCGGGGCGCAGGACCGCGAGGGCGGCGCGGAGCTCCGCGCGGGGGTCCGGGGCGTGTTCCAGGTGGCGGAACATGCTGACGACGTCGTAGCGGGTGCGCAGCCGGGCCGTGACCCGGGGGTCCGTCAGCCGGCCGACATGGGCCTCCTCCACCCGCTCGGCCACGCGCGCCTGCAGCACCCGGTGGGTGGGGTCCAGGCCGTCGAACGCCGTGTACGGGAAGAAATCCTTCGCCGCCTGAGGGAAGTGGGCGTCGCCCGTGCCCACGTCCAGCCAGCTCTCCGGCTCGGGGAGGAAGGGGAGCGCCGCGCGGGCCGCGGCTCTCAGCCGGCGTGGTGACGCCTTGCGTACGGCCTTCAGATACCGGGGGGCGTAGGTGTGGTCCCAGCATGCGGCGAGGGTGAACGCGCAGGCGGTGCGGCGTCGTTGGGAGGGTGCGGTCGCGGTCATGGGCGGCTCCCGGGCGCGAGGCGTAGGGCGGGGGTGGCGGGGAGGTGTGGGGCGGCGGGGTACGGCTGGGGTTCGGTGGAGTGGTGCGAGCATGCCCTGACAATCCACTGCAAAACGGAACGTATGGGATGGCGATCCCTGGTGCAACGACGTCGCGCGGACAGGGCGGTGCCGTGGCGGAGCCGCTGGTGGCCATGTGGCACCGTTCTGTTCGACCGGTGCCGGTACTGTTCGGCGAATGAGCTCGCTTAATCTCGACGACTTCACTGATCTGATCGAGCGCCCCGACGGCGGGGTCCGCCGTGACGCAGAGGCGCGCCGTGAACGTCAGATCGTGCCGCCCGGGGCGCTGGGCCGCCTCGACGAACTGGGTGAGTGGCTGGCGGCCGCGCAATCGGCCGTGCCGGTACGGCCGATCGAACAGCCGCGGGTCGTGCTGTTCGCCGGTGACCACGGCGTCGCCGAGCTGGGCGTGTCGGCGCGGCCCGCGGGCGGCGCCGGGGAGTTGGTGCGGGAGATCCTTCAGGGCGGCCGGCCGGTGTCCGTGCTGGCGCGGCGGCTCGGGGTCCCGGTGCGGGTCGTCGACATGGCCCTGGACTGCGACCCGGAGTCACTGCCGGAGACGGTCGTACGGCATCGGGTGCGGCGCGGCAGCGGCCGTATCGACGTCGAGGACGCGCTGACGCTGGAGGAGGCGGAGGCCGCCTTCCGGGCCGGGGTCGCGGTGGCCGACGAGGAGGCCGATTCCGGTACGGATCTGGTGGTGCTCGGCGATGTGAGCGTCGGGGGCACCACGGCGGCCGGGGTGCTGGTCGCGGCGCTGTGCGGGACCGATGCCTCGGTGGTGACCGGTCGGGGTGGGCTGGCCATCGACGACCTCGCCTGGATGCGCAAGTGCGCGGCGATCCGGGACGCGCTGCGCCGGGCCCGGCCGGTGCTCGGGGACCAGCTGCAGCTGCTGGCGACGGTGGGCGGGGCCGACCTCGCCGCGATCACCGGGTTCCTGCTGCAGAGCGCGGTGCGGAAGATGCCGGTCGTGCTGGACGGGGTGGTGGTGGCCGCCTGCGCCCTTGTGGGGCAGCGGATCGCGTTCCGGGCCCCGGACTGGTGGCTGGCCGCGCACGACAGCGGGGAGCCCGGGCAGGCGAAGGCCCTGGACCGCATGGCCCTGGACCCCCTGCTCGACCAGGGCGTGAAGGTGGGCGAGGGCGCCGGCGGCCTGCTGGCCCTGCCGACGGTCCAGGCCGCGGCGGCACTGGCGGCGGAGCTGCCGGAGAAGCCGGAGAAGCCGGAGCCGCAGGAGAAGCCGCTTGAGGAGCCGCTGGACTCCGAGGTGGAGTCGGAGACCGGGCCGGAGACCGAGTAGGGGACAAAACGGGCCACTCCCTACGACCATGCACATATGATCACCATGTGAACACCCTCGCCCGCTGGGCCCGTGCGGAGTGGGGGGCGTTGTACCGCGCCGTACGGGGGGCGTTGGTCGAGCGGCGGTGGTGGGCCGCTCCCATGACGGTCGTGGTCGTGTGTCTCACCGGGGTCTTGCAGCTCGTGCAGAACCAGTCCTGGGGGTATCGGGTCGTTCAGAACCTCGGGGCGGTCCGGGCCGAGGACCCCCTGTGGCCGGCGGTTCTGCGGACGCCGTTGTCGCTGTTCGTGCCCGCGCTCGATCTGCCGGTGTGGGGTGCGCTCGCGCAGATGCTGGTCGTGTTCGGGATCGCCGAGATGTGTCTGGGCCGGTGGCGGACCCTGGTCGTCGCCTACGTCGCGACGCTCGCCGGCACCCTGTACGCGCGCGTGGGCATCGCGCTCGGCCCGGACCACCCGATCGGACTGCCCGCCCAGGACGCGCGGGTCGTGGACACGGGACCGTCGGCGGCCGTGGTGGGCCTGGCGGTGTTCCTCGGGTGGCGCTACGGCGCGTATGCCACGGCCGGTGCGGTGATCGTGGCGATGGTGGTCGAGGTGGCGCTGAAGGAGAACCTCGCCGGCAAGGAGCACCTGGCGGCGATCGCGGCGGTGCTGGTGCTGTGCGCGGTGGCCGCGCTGCGCCGACGGCGCCGTCAGCGGCGGTCGACGGCGCTGTCCGGCTGCGCGTCCGGCTTGCCGCCCAGCCATTCCTCCAGGGCCCGGCGGGGCCGTGCCCAGCGCCGGTCGTGGCGGTAGGCGCGCAGGCTCGCCTTGGCCCGGGCGCGCGGGCGGCGGCCGTAGAAGCGACGGGCCCACGGCGAGTCGGGGCGGGCCAGCCGGATGGCGCCGACCAGGGCGATGACCGGCACGATCACGCCGAAGATCGCGACACGGGCCTTTCCCTTGCTGAGCGCGATGAGGGAGAAGAGGAAGTTCACGCCGATGTTGAGCAGGAAGGTGCCGCGCCCCTGCGTCTCGTCCTGGTTGAGGTCGTTGACGCCCAGCGGTGAGAAGCCCACGAGCAGCAGGCCCCCCAGAGCCGCCGTGAGGACCACCACCTCCACGCTCTTGCGGCCCTCCTCGCTCCAGTACACGTCGTCGAGGTGCAGGATCAGCGCGAACTCGTCGAGGACCAGCCCCGCGCCCATGCCGAAGATCACCGCGAAGACGGCGGCGCCGACGCCGTAGCGGCTGCTGGACACCGCGCCGAAGCCGCCGAACACGGTGAGGACGACACCCGGGACCACGTGGTGGATGTGGACGGCGCCGGTCTCGATGTTGCGGAAGGGGCCCTTGCCCGCGCGGATGAGGCGGGTGATGAGCCGGGTGACGAGGAAGGTGACGACGAACGCCGTGAGGGCCAGGAGCAGCGGGAGCTTCCCCGGTTCGATGACGTTGCGTTCCAGCCAGTGGCCCATGGTCCCAGTGTGTGCGGGACGGGGGTGGGCCGCCTCGTGGCCGGGGCGTCCGGGCTACTCTGCGGGCGTGTCCATGACCCCACCGCCCCTGCACGGCCTCCGCTTCGCCTTCGGCACCCTCAGCGTGCTGCCGGTCAAGGTGAGCCGGTGGGACCGGCAGGCCGCACGCGGCGGGATGCTCTGCGCTCCGCTGGTCGGGGCGGTGCTGGGGCTGGGCGCCGGTCTGCTCGGGCTGCTGCTCCTCGTACTGGGCGCCGGTCCGCTGCTCGCCGCCGTCGCCACGGTCACCGTGCCCGCCGCGCTCACCCGGGGCCTGCATCTCGACGGGCTCGCCGACACCGCCGACGGGCTCGGCAGCGGCAAGCCCGCCGAGGACGCGCTGCGGATCATGAAGCAGTCGGACATCGGGCCGTTCGGCGTGATCACGCTGGTCCTCGCCCTGTTCGCGCAGATCGCCGCCCTCTTTCAGCTGTACGACGACTCCTGGGCCCGGGGCGCCCTCGCCGCCCTCGTCTCGGCGGTCGCCGCCCGGCTCGCGCTCACCCTCGCCGCCCGCACCGGCGTACCCGCCGCCCGGCCGGAGGGGCTGGGTGCCGCGGTGGCCGGGGTCGTTCCGGTACGGGGTGCGGTGGCCGTCGCCCTGGCCGTGACCGCCGTCGCCGCCGCGGCGGGGGCGCTGTTCGGGACGTACGACATCGCCCGCACCGCACTCGCGGTGCTCGCCGCACTCGCCGCCGCCGAACTCCTGCTGCGGCACTGCACCCGCCGCTTCGGCGGCGTCACCGGCGACGTCTTCGGCGGGCTCGCGGAGACGGCGGCGACGACCGCGCTGATCGCGCTGACCCTGGGCTGACGCCGCCACGCCTCAGGGCGTCGGCGTCAACGCGTGCGGCAACGTGCCCCACGGATGATCGCCCGCCCCCGGCACCGCGCAGTGCACCGTGGCCCCGCGGGCACGCGCCAGGCCCGCGAGGTCGGCGTCCGGCGGGACGCCGTACACCAGATGGCACAGCCGCACTCCGGTGCCGCCGCGCCACTGGGGTGGGCGGAGACGGATGTACGTCGCCCAGGTGCCCTCGAAGGTGACGAGGACGTCGGCGATCCTGGCGTACGACGGGTGCGGTGCCGTGCCGTGGTTCAGCGCGAGCGTGCCGCAGCCGGTGGCCCAGGCGGCCGTCGCGAGCCGCCGGTAGTAGCCGAACTCCTCACGTCCCGCGGCGACTTGGTCGAGGAACACGCCGTCCGTGCCGTACCAGTCGCGGTGCCGTGCGAGATCGCGGACGACGTCGGCGTGCGGGCGGCGGCCGTAGTCGGTGTCGGCGTAGCCGAGCACCCGCACGTGTGCGTCCCGCAATCTGGCGGCGACCTCGGCGAAGGCCGGGTCGGCGTGGTCGCCGGGGCCGCTGGCCGGGTTGAGGATCACGCCGTGCAGGCGGGGGGCGGCCGCGACGATCGCGTTCCACTCGGCGGGGCGGGTGGACGGGTGCTCGTAGTACGGGACCAGCAGGTTGATCATCTGTGTGCGGTCGCCCTTCCCGACAGGGCGCAGACGAGGGCGGCTTGGATGGCCGCCGCGGCCCCGTACACGATCAGGCCTACGAGGTGCGGGGCGCCCGTGTGGGTGGCGAGGGCGATCGTCTGGGCGAGGCCCGCCGCACAGCAGACCGCTGCCGCGGCGAGGACCGCGCCGAAGGACTGGAGGAGCAGTCCCGTCCACAGGACCGTGCCGAGGAGGAGCAGGCCGGTGAGGTGGGTGCGGTCGACGCCGGAGCCGAGGCATAGGGCGAGGGCGAACAGGGCGGCCAGGTATGCGGTCAGGCACTTGATGAGGGTGATTGCCGTGGTCTGCCAGAAGGCTCTTGGTGTGGAGCTGGTGCGTAGGCCGGAGAGGCCGGCGCTTCGGAAGCGGTGGAGGAGCCATTCCGCGGGGCCCATGCTGAGGGTCAGTGCGACGGCGCTGCGGGGCTCTCCGAGGGCTGCGTGGAGGACCAGGGCGCCGGCGCCCAGGCCGAACAGGGCGTATGGGAGGGAGCCTAGGAGGCGGGGGGCCGTTGTGGGTTGGCGGCTGCGGGTGCGTTGTGGCTTGTCGCGCCGTTCCCCGCGCCCCTTTCGGGGCGCTGCCTCGCGTAGGCCTAGAAGTGCCGCCACTGCAAGCGACACCAAGAGAAGGGTGAGTCTTGCGGCGTTCGGCAATGGATGGGACAGCGCCAGTACCGCTCCCGCCGCCATCGGCAGGAGCGCCATCAGCAAGGCTCGTTCGCGGCCCATCACCAGCAAGGCCGTGGCCGCGCCGAGGTACACCGACTGGGCCGCCGCGAAGGCCACTGTGGTGAGGGTGTTGCCCCCGACGGTCAGGGCCACCAGGGCGCCGAGCAACGCGCCCGCCGGTGCGCCCAGAAGCAGACAGCGGCGGGCGGCGTGGCGGTCGCCGAGGCTCAGCCAGGAGTAGGCCCGGTGGGCGAGGGCCTGGTTCCAGGTCCAGCCGGTCAAGACGCCGGCCAGGAGGGGGAGTGTGCCCTTGAGGAAGGGGGCGCCGAGGATGTAGGCGAGGCCGGGGAGGGCGAAGACGACGCCGCGCAGGAGGCAGCCCAGCAGGCCCGTCCGCCAGGGGTCGTGGACCGGGCCGGGCGGCTCGGGGTGGCGGCGTTCGACCCGCTCGTAGAGTTCCTCGGCGAGGGCGAACGAGTTCTTGACGCCGTAGCGCTCGCGTATCTGGTCGTCCGAGAGGCCGTCGGACTCCAGCAGCGCGGCGATCTCGTCGGGGTGGACGGCGGCGGCGATGAAGTCGCCCAGGCGGGCGGCGAGTTCGTCGACCGGGTCGGGGTGCGCCCAGCTGGGCGCGGTGCGCTGACGCGGGATCGCGGGCAGCGTGTCGGTGCGCGAACCGGGTGGCATCCAGATGCTTCCGCTCACCAGCCGGCCCCGTCCGTCGCGACCTTCTCGTACCAGGGGTCGCGCAGTTCGAGGGTCCAGTCGGCGACCCTTTCGAGGGTGGGCTCGTACACCTCGGCGCTGCCCGCGAGCTCCTGGTAGATCGTCCGGAAGTTGTCCACGGAGCGGCGCAGCGTGAAGCGGTCGATCACTCGCTGACGTGACAACTCCCCCAGTTCCAGGCGCCGTTCGTCGTCCCGGAGCAGGGTGAGTGCGGCGGCGGCCATCTTCTCCGGCTCGCGCGGCGGGACCACGAGGCCGGTGTCGCCGACGGCCTCGCGCACTCCCCCGACGTCCGTGGAGACGGTCGTACGGCCGCAGGACATGGCCTCGATGATGGAGAACGGGAAGCCCTCGGAGATGGAGGAGAGCATCACCAGGTGGCCTGCGGCGTACGCGCGCCGGACCTCCGTGATGCGGCCCTCGAAGGTCAGGCCGTCCGTCACGCCGAGTTCTGCGGCGAGCTTCTCCAGTCCGGTGCGGTAGGCCTCGCCGCCGGGCGGGACGGGGCCGAACAATCGCAGCCGGGTCGCCGGGAGTTCGGCGCGGACCATGGCGTAGGCGCGCAGCAGGGTCTCCAGGTCCTTGATGGGGTCGACGCGTCCGCACCAGGTGAGGGTGGGGACCGGGGGTTCGGGGCCGGCGTGCGGGAAGGCGTGCGGGTCGACGCCGTTGTAGACGGTGCGGATCTTGTCGGCGTCGGCGCCGCCGCGCTCCTCCCAGCGGCGGTTGTACTGGTTGCAGGGGGTGATCAGGTCGGCGGTCCGGTATCCGTGGGAGTTCAGTTCGCGGTAGAAGCCGAGCATGAACGCCTTCACGGGCCGGCGCTGCGCCTCGCTGCGGTAGCCGAGGTAGCGCTCGCGCAGATAGATGCCGTGCTCGGTGAGGAGGAAGGGCACGCCGTCCAGCCTGCGGGCGGCGAGCGCCGGGAGGGTCGCGAGGCCGCTGCTGACGGCGTGCGCGACACAGTCCTCGGGGATACGGACCCCGAGCGGGCGCAGGGCGTGTTCCAGCAGGTCGGTCGCGGTCAGGGCGTCGTGCACGGTGGGGCGGGCGGCGGAGGTCGGCAGATGCGGCATGGTCCAGATCCACATCAGTGACCTGAGCGCCGACTCGGTGCGCAGGGCCGCCGACAGGCGTCCGTCGCGGGCGAGTTCGGCCAGCTCGTCCAGGGCCTCGCCGAAGTCGCCACGGGCCTCGGGGTCGAGGAAGGAGAGCAGGAAGCGCTCGTAGGAGTCGGTGAAACGGCGGCGGGCGCGGCCGTACGGCGCTCGTCTGCGTCCCGGACGCGGGCCCCAGGTCGGTACGCGGGTGTGCCGGTAGACGTTGGGCGGCAGCTCCCAGGTGACGGGTTCGCGGCCGGTTCCGGTGAGCGACACGATGTGGAAGTCGACCTCGGGCATGCCCTTGACGAGCTGGTCGCACCAGGTGCTGACCCCGCCGTGGACATGCGGATAGGTGCCTTCGGTGAGCATGGTGACATGACGTCCGGTGCGCATCGCTGCGCGGCTCCCCCCGGTAGTGCGGATGGTGTTTCGGGAACTGCTGCCCGGAGCCCGGCTGCGGGTTCGTTGTGGCTGGTCGCGCCCACGCGGCGGTAGCCGCATGTTCAATACAGCCCCGCGCCCCTGAAAGAGGGGCGTTGCGCTACGGCAGTTTCAATGTCACGGCGCTCTGCAGAAGCTCCGGCTTGGTCCAGGCCGAGCGTCCTCCCGCGTACGGCGTCCCGAACGCGGATGTTCCGAGCGGGAGTTGCTTGGTGGTTCCCTCCGGTGCGGTCACCGGGATCTGCGTCCCGGACGGTGCCTTGACGGTGACTTTGTCGCCGATGCGGTACGCCGTGACCGTGCCGTTGGTGAGAGCGGTCTGCCAGGCGGTCCGGCGCTGTAGCTCGGTGCCGATGGCGCGTTGCCCGAGGTTCTCCATCGGGGTGTTGTCGGCGAAGAGGGCCTGGTAGTCGGCGAGCACCTGGTTCAGGACCGGGTACAGGGTGCGGTCCTCGGCCAGGTTGGACTGGTGGGCGTAGTGCGGGCGCGGGTCGCCCGAGACGACGTGTCCGAGGGCGGTACGGGCTTCCCGCGGGACGATGTACGACCGGTAGCCGGTGGCCACGTCGAGCGGGGCGGCCAGGCAGGTGGACGACGGGTTGTTCTCGCAGACGCCGCTGCCGCCGTCGGCCGCCGAGGTGTAGATCCAGTTGTACTCGTCGGCCATCTCGGCGTCGGTGCCCACGTTGTAGTACACGTTCATCGGATGCCGGGGCACGGTGAGCGCGGCGCCGGCCGGACGCTGGTCGGGCTCACGGGAGTTGTCGGAGGCAAGCCATGTGACGCCGTTGTCGGCGAGGGCGCCGGCCAGGTGCGGGTTGTCGTCGGGCTGCTGGGGCAGGGTCCGCAGGCCCGAGTGCTCGCCGGTCACGAGCTCGGTGCGGTCGAGCGGGAGTCCTTTGGCGAGGCCCCAGTCGTGGTTGTTCCTGATCTCCGCCGAGATGTCCGCGCGGCTCATGTACCGCGTCGAGCCGTCGGCGTTCCCGGCGCAGCTCCACGGCACGGTCGAGGTGTCCTGCGTACAGCCGAGGAACGGGTGCGTGTAGGTGTGGTTGATCCAGCGGTACCGCGCCTTGTCCGCGAGCAGTTGGCCGGCGAGGGCGTCGACACCGCCGTTCTGGCTCTTCCACTGTTCGCCGGAGCCGGCGTTGTAGACCAGGTCCAGCGTGAAGGAGTGCTCACGCTGCCACCGGGCGGCGTACACGGCGTCCGCCGCGGTCATCCGGATCGGTGGGGTGCCCTCGCCGTCACCGCCCGCGCAGCCGAAGCCGCCGGGCGTGCAGTCGCGCGCGGTGTCCCAGCGGCTGTCGGGCGCGAAGACGTCATCGACGTGCACCGCGAAATAGTTGCGGGCCCGGCCCAGGTGCACGCCCTGGGTCAGCCATTCGACGATGCCGCGGGCCAGCACCCGGAACTGCTGCTGGTAGTGGTTGTGGGCGAAGGTCACCACCAGTTCGCGGCGCCCGTCGTGGCGGTACTCGCCGATCAGGCTGCCGCGCCCGGAGCCGGCGGGCACGGGGAGGTCGACGTAGCTGGTGAAGCCGGTGCGGGGGCGGGCGACGTAGCCGTAACTCTCCTGTACGGACGGGTCGTTGTCCTCGAAGGTGACGGCGCCGTCGAGATAGCCGAAGTACCCTGCCCGGCCCGCGTCGGTGACGGCCGCCGTCCGCCCGTCGAGGGTGCCGGCCCAGCCGCCCTCGCCGGTGGGATCGAGGCCGACGCCGGGGTGGGCCCAGGTGTAGGCGTCGACCTGCGGGATGCCGTAGGTCCGCTCGTAGGTCTCCAGGGCGGTCTGCTCGGCGGAACCCGCGCCGAAGGGGGCCTCGTTGGGCAGGACGACGCCCTGGTACTTGGCCCGGGGCGTGCCGTTCACCGTGTCGCTGAGGAACGCCTGGGTGATGGCCGGGCGGCCGGCGTCGGTCAGGTCGACGGTGGTGTACGGGATGCCGGTGCTCTTCAGCTGGGCGGCGACGGCCCGGACGGGGCTGTCGCCGTTGTCCACGACCAGCACCTTGAGATCGATGCGCGGCTGGGCCGCGGCCGTGGCACCCGGGGCCGTGGCCAGGCCCAGGGTCAGCAGACTCATGGCCGTCGCGACGGCCGTGGCGTGGCTGTGGCTTCTCCGTCTGCGCGCGCTCCGCACCATTCAGCGCCCCTTCCCCCAAGTCGATCACTCGCCGGAACGAGACGAGTGTGACTCAGCTCACCGACGCTCTGGATCAAGAAAGGGCCACGACGCCACCGACAGGTGAACGCCCGCAGGAATGAGCGAACGCTCACACGAGCGTAGGCTCGTCCCGAGTGTTCGCCGTACCGGGGAAGGCCCCGCTGTCACCCCACCCGTAAGACCGAACTAGGGTCGGCCGTCGGGCCCGGTCGACCCACACCAATTCGGCCATGCAACTTCACATCGGAAGCGAGAATTCACCACCGTGACTGCTCTCACTCTCAGCACCGCAGCGGCGCCCGGCCTGCGAGCCGACGCGATCGTGATCGGTGTCGCCAAGGGCGCTGCGTCCAAGTCCGGGGGACTCGTCGTCGCGCCGGGCGCCGAGGCCGTGGACAAGGCGTACGACGGCAAGCTCGCCGGCGTCCTGGAGACCCTCGGTGCCTCCGGCGCCGAGGGCGAGGTGACGAAGCTCCCCGCACCCGCCGGCTTCAAGGCCCCGCTCGTGTTGGCCGTGGGCCTGGGTGCCGAGCCCGCGGACGCCAAGGACGGGGCGTACGACGGGGAGGCGCTGCGCAAGGCCGCAGGCGTCGCCGCCCGTTCCCTCGCCGGCTCCAAGAAGGCCGCGTTCGCGCTGCCGCTCGGCGACGCCGGTGACATCGGCGCCGTCGCCGAGGGCGTGCTGCTCGGCGCCTATGCCTTCGACGCCTACAAGGCGAACGGCAAGGACGAGAAGAACAAGAAGAACGGCAAGGCCCCGCTCGCCGAGGCCGCCCTGCTCGGCGGCAAGCCCCGCGACAAGGAGCACAAGGCGGCCATCGAGCGCGCCACCGCCGTCGCCGAGGAGCTCAACCGCGCCCGCGACCTGATCAACACCCCGCCCAACGACCTCACCCCGGAGTCCTTCGCCGCGATCGCCTCGGCCGCGGGCAAGGAACACGGCATCAAGGTGCAGGTGCTCGACGAGAAGGCCCTCACCAAGGGCGGCTACGGCGGCATCCTCGGCGTCGGCTCCGGCTCGGCCGCCACTCCGCGGCTGGTGAAGCTGTCGTACACGCACGCCAAGGCGGGCAAGCACCTCGCCCTGGTCGGCAAGGGCATCACCTACGACTCGGGCGGCATCTCGCTGAAGCCGGCCGGGCACAACGAGACGATGA
>JABFVM010000618.1 GCA_013362785.1 Streptomyces sp.
ACGCAGGAGTACACCGGGCAGCAGCGGCATGTGTGCTGGCTGGGGCCGATGTGGAGCGAGGTGCTGCGGTTCCGGCCGGGTGGCCCTGAAGAGGGCACCTCCGTGGGCGAGTTGGCGCGCGGCGGGCTCGTCGCGGTGTCCAACGTCGGCGACGATCCGTTCTGGACGGGCCATCCGCTGGCCCAGGCGAACCTGTACACCTTCGGGCGGCTGGCCTGGCAGCCGGACGCGGATCCGGGCCGGATCCTCGACGAATGGATCGGGCTCACCTTGGGGACCGGGGACGCGCGTCTGCACGCGGGGCTGCGGGCCGTCCTGGACGGCTCATGGCGGACGTACGAGAAGTACACCGCGCCCCTCGGGGTCGGCTGGATGGTGCAGCCCGGTCATCACTACGGGCCGAGCGTGGACGGCTACGAGTACAGCCCCTGGGGCACCTACCACTTCGCCGACCGCGACGGCATCGGCGTCGACCGCGGCGTGGCGACCGGCACCGGGTACGCGGGGCAGTACCCCAAGCCGTGGGCCGAGGTGTACGAATCACCCACCTCCTGCCCCGACGAGCTGTTGCTGTTCTTCCACCACGTGTCGTACGGGCACATGCTCCGCAGTGGGAAGACGGTGATCCAGCACATATACGACACGCACTTCGAGGGCGTGGAAGAGGTGGAGGCGGCCCGGCGGGAGTGGCAGGGGCTGGCGGGTCTCGTGGATCCTGCGCGCCACGCGCGGGTCGCCGAGCGCTACGAGGAGCAGCTCCGCAGTGCCCGCGAGTGGCGCGACCAGATCAACAGCTACTTCTTCCGCAAGTCGGGTGTGCCCGACGCACATGGGCGGCGCATCTACTGAACTCGGAGGACGGCCGTGCCGAGCGGGTCCAGGGTGAGCGGTTCGCCGGCCTCGACCCGTTTGCCGGTGAGCAGGTCGGTGGCCGTGAGGTGGGCAGTCAGGTGGGCCGGTTCGGGCGCGTGGTTGAGGAGGAAGAGGAGGCGGGTGCCGTCGGGGGTAATGCGGGTCGCGGTCTCGACGGTCGGGTGGTCGGCGTAGGGGCCGATGAGGTCATGGCGGGCGAGGATGCGGCGGACGACCCGGTCGACACCCGGCTGGTCGAGGGCGGTGGCGATGTACCAGCCCTCTCCCCCGCGATCACCGAAGCCGTGCCGGGTGACGGCCGGCGTACCGGCGTAGAAGTCGGCGCCGTATGTGCCGACCGGCTCGGCGCCGCGCAGCCGCACCAGCTCGAAGACGAGCCGGGCCTCCGCCTCGTACTCCCCCATCCGCACGGGCTGGACGAAGTCCCGCGGCCGGGAGTCCCATTCGTCGACGCGGACGCCCATGAGGGGTGCGAGCGGGCCGGGGACGTCGGTGAGGAACGCGCGGTCGTGTTCGTCGACGCGGCCGGAGAGGAACGTCGTCAGGACCGTGCCGCCGCGTGCGGCCACGGCTTCCAGGCGCTGTGCCAGGTCGCCCTTGACCATGTGCAGGACCGGCGCGAGGACCACGTCGTACGCCGTGAGGTCGGCCGTGACCGCGACGACGTCGACGTCCGCGCCGGCCTCACGCGCGGCCCGGTAGTGGGCGTGGACGACGTCCTGGTACTTGACCAGCCGGGACGGGCCGTCGGAGGTCTCCAGGGCCCACCAGCTGTCCCAGTCGAAGAGGAGGGCGGTACGGGCGGGAGTACGGGCGCCGAGGGTCGTGTCGCCGAGGGCCGCCAACTCCCGTCCCAGTTCGGCCACTTCATGGAAGACACGGGTGTCGTCGCGGCCCGCGTGGCCGATGACGGCGCCGTGGTACTTCTCGCAGGCGCCGCGTGAGGCACGCATCTGGAAGTAGAGGGCGGCGTCGGCTCCGTGGGCGACGGCCTGGAAGGTGGCGAGCCTCAGCTCGCCCGGCCTGCGCAGCGGGTTGACGTCCCGGCAGGCCGTCGTGGACGGCGTCTGCTCCATCAGCCAGAAGGGGGCGCCGTCCTTCAGGCCACGCATCAGGTCGTGGGCGAGGGCGGGCCAGGTCGGCGGGGCGTCGAGGGGCGGGTAGCTGTCCCAGGAGGCGAAGTCGAGGTGGGGTGCCCAGCGGTGGTAGTCGAGGGGGCGAAACATGCCCATGAAGTTGGTGGTGACGGGCGTGTCCTGGTCGTGGGCGCGGATCACCTCCTTCTCGGCGAGGAAGCAGCCGAGGAGGGCGTCTGTGGTGAAGCGGAAGTAGTCGAGGGTGATGCCCTGGAACGCGGTGTGGTCGGGGCCGCGCCAGTGTTCGGTGAGGGCGTTCGGGGGCTCGATCTCGGCCCAGTCGGTGTAGCGGTGGGACCAGAAGGTGGTCCACCAGGCGTCGTTGAGGGCGTCGAGGGTGCCGTACCGGTCCCGGAGCCATGCCCGGAACGCCTCGGCGCACAGGTCGCAGTAGCAGGCGCCGCCGTACTCGTTGTTGATGTGCCAGGCGAGCAGCGCCGGATGGTCCGCGTAGCGCTCGGCGAGGCGGGCCGCCATCGCGGTGGCGTGGTCGCGGTACGCCGGTGAGCTGGGGCAGAAGTTGTGGCGCTGGCCGTAGCGGTGGCGGCGACCCTCGAAGTCGGTGCGGTTGACCTCCGGGTGCCGTTTCGCCAGCCAGGGCGGGAGGGCGGCGGTGCCGGTGGCCAGGCAGATCTGGCGGTGCTCGGCGTCGGCGCGGTCCATGACGCGGTCGAGGACCGTGAAGTCGTAGGTGTCGGGGGCGGGTTGGGTGAGGGACCAGGAGAAGACACCGACGGTGAGGGTGTCGATGCCGGCCCGCGTGAACAGACGGTGGTCCTCGTCCCACACCGGCTCCGGCCACTGCTCGGGGTTGTAGTCGCCGCCGTACGGGATCCTCGGGGTGCGCGGCGCGGTCATGCGGTGAAGTCCTCCTGGGTCTCGGCGATCACCCGGCGGCCGCTGTGCAGCAGGGAGAGCAGCAGCGGGGCGGCCAGCAGGGCGGACAGGGCCTCGGTCAGCAGGGCGGTCGACGCGGCCACCAGCAGGAGCAGGGAGGCGGCGCCGAGGGTGGCGCGGGCGTGCCGGAAGAGGAAGTACCCGGCGAGTCGGGCGGTGTCGCGGGCGCGGAAGGTGAACAGCGAGGTCAGGAGCAGCGCGTGTGCGCCCCAGAGCAGGGAGCCGGCGCCGATCGCCGTGAGCAGTACCGCCCACCAGCCGGGCAGGCCGGTGGCGGAGAAGTGGGTGAGGGTGAAGACGATGACGGTCAGCCAGATGAGGAGGGGCGTCCAGAGTTTCAGGGCCGGGAGGGCGTTGAGCCGCCAGCCCCGTGCGTAGGTGCGGGCCGGGTGCAGGTCCGTGAGGTCGTGGCCGCGGTGGTGCAGGGCGTACAGGGCGGCGGACAGGGCCGGGCCGAACGGCAGCAGGCATACGGCCGCGAGGGGCAGGTTGGCCGGGTCGGGGCCGATCACCAGCAGGCCGGCGAGGCCGGGGGCGGCGGCGAGGAGCAGCAGGGCCTCGACCGTGACGAGGGTGTGGACGAGGCCGGCGGCGCGGGAGAGGACTCCGGTACCGAAGTCGGCCGTACGGACGCCGCTCATGAGGCCGCCTCGTCGCGGCTCGGGGCGCCGACGCTCACCCGTTCTCCTTCTTGAAGCGTTCGTACGCCTTGTTGTGCAGGTCGACGAGCTGGTCGAGGTTCTTGGCCTTCAGTTCGGCGAGGAAGGCGTCCCACTCGGACATCGGGCGTTTGCCGAGGACGAACTTGAGGGTGTTCTGGATGGTGTGGTCCTTGAGCGGGGTGTCCCAGAGGGTCGCCTGCTCCTGTTCCATGGACCGCAGCGGGTGGGCGGGGTCGATGGGGAGTTCCTCGCGCTGGGCCATGGCGTCCTGGAACTTCTTCTCGTCCGGGCCGAAGTTGGAGGAGACCAGGGACCAGCTGCCGCCGTAGGTGAAGACGCCGTTGAAGAAGCCGTAGTCCTTCTGGAGGTCCTTCGGTGCGTCCGGGTCGGAGCCCATGAGGGAGATGCCGGGCTTCAGCTCGTAGGTGTCGCCGGACTGGGTGTAGGTGACGCCCTGGACGCCCCACTTGCAGAACTTCTGGCCCTCGTCGGAGTACCAGAGCCAGTCCACGAACTGCATCATCGCGACGAAGGAGTCGCTCTTGAGGGCCTTGCTGGAGATCATCATGCCGTTCTCCAGCCGGGACCCGCCGAGGACGACCGGTCCCGCCGGGCCGAGCGGTACCGGCACCATCTCGATCTTGGAGCCCTTGACCTGCTTCTCCAGGTTGTAGCGGTAGTCCTGCACCAGTACCTGCGGGTTGGCGCTGATGACGTAGGACTTCTCGGCGAGCAGCTTCTGCAGCGCCTGATCGTCCTGCTGGGTGAAGCTCTCCGGGTCCAGCAGCTTCTCGGCGACGAGCTTGCGCAGGTACTCGACCATCTGGCGGTAGCCGTCGAGCGTGGCGGTGAAGACGAACTTCCGCGCCTCGGTGTCGAAGCTGATGTTGTCGTACGTCCAGCCCGACTTGACGCCGTATGCCTGGCCGAGGTAGCTGAACAACGCCCCGCAGGGGAAAGGGGTGTTGGTGCTCCAGCGGTCGGTCCAGGGGTATTTGCCGGGGTGCTCGCCCTTGAGGGCCTTGAGGACGTCGTACACCTCGTCCCAGCTGGTGGGCAGGGTCAGACCGAGCTTGTCGAGAACGTCCGTGCGGAAGGACAGCGAGTAGCCGGACTTGACCCTCTCGTGCAGGCCGGGCAGCAGGTAGTACTTGCCGTCGGACTGGCGTATGGAGTCGAGCTCGGGCTCCAGCTTCCATCTCCTCACCTTGTCCCGGAAGTTGGGCATGAGGTGCACGTAGTCGCTGACCGGGAGGATCGCGCCGGACGACACGAACGCGACCTCGGAGGGGTGGTACGTCTTGGGGATCAGGAAGGGGGCGTCGCCCGCGCCGATGAGGACGCTGCGCTTCTTCTCGTAGTCGGCGAGGGGGACGTCGACGGGCTTCAGGGTGATCCCGGTGCGCTGGGTGACCTCCTTCCAGAACAGCCAGTCGCCCTTCATCGGGTAGACCGGGTTGTTGTTGTGCAGCAGCGAGAAGGAGAGCGGCTTTGCCGCCTTGAACTGCTGTCCGGCGCGGTACTCCTTCATCGCGCCGTTCTGCTTCTTCGACAGGTCCTTGGAGTCGCCGCCGTCGTCGCCGCTGCCGCAGCCGGTGAGGGTGGCGAGGCCGATGAAGCCGGCGGCGGAAAGTATCTGGCGGCGCGACAGCTGTCCTGGGTTCTTCTTCATGAATGGCTCCCTTGTCAACCCTTGACGGCGCCGAGCATCACGCCGGAGACGAAGTAGCGCTGGACGAACGGGTACACGCAGAGGATCGGCAGCGCGGTGAGCACGATCGTGACGGCCTGGATGTTGGCCCCGACCTGGCTGAGCTGGTCCGTGGTGGCGCCCGCGTTGGCGCCGCCGGTGGCGCCCTGGATCATGTTCCGCAGATAGACGGTGACCGGCATCAGGTCGGAGCTGTCCATGTAGAGGAAGGCGCTGAACCAGGAGTTCCAGAAGGCCACCGAGTAGAAGAGCACCATCGTGGCGACGACCGCCTTGGACAGCGGCAGCACGATCCGCAGCAGGATGCCGTAGGTACTCAGCCCGTCGATCTGCGCGGCCTCCTCCAGCTCGGTCGGCAGGCTCTCGAAGAAGGCCTTCATGACCAGGAGGTTGAACACACTGATCGCGTTGGGCAGGGCGATCGCCCACACACTGTTCTTCAGGCCGAGACTGGTGATCAGCACATAGTTGGGGATCAGTCCGCCGGTGAAGAACATGGTGAACACGGCGATGCCGACCAGCACCCCGCGCCCCCTGAGGTGCTTCTTCGACAGGACGTAGGCGTAACAGGTCGTCAGCACCATGGCGACGGCGGTGGCGACGACCGTGTAGAGCACGGTGTTGCCGTAGTTGCGCCAGAACATGTGGTCCCGGAACACGATCTCGTACGTGGTGAGGTTGAACCCCTTGGGCCACAGGGTCACTTCACCGGCCCGGATCTGCCGCTCCCCGCTGAAGGACCGCGCCACGATGTTGAGGAAGGGGTACAGGGTGACGGCCACGACGAGGGTGAGGATCACCCCGTTGACGCCCTGAAAGACGCGGTGGGAACGGCTCGGCTTCACCACAGACTGGTCCCCACTGTGCGGCGCGAGAGCTGGTTGGCGGACGTGATCAGGACCAGGCCGATGATCGCCTCGAACAGGCCGATGGCGGCGGCGTAGCTGAAGCTGTTGGACTCGACGCCGGTCCGGTAGACGTAGGTGGAGATCACGTCGGAGGTCTGGTAGGTCAGCGGGTTGTAGAGCAGCAGGACCTTCTCGAAGCCGACGGCCATGAAGGTGCCGACGTTGAGGATCAGCAGCGTGATCATGGTGGGCCGGATGCCGGGCAGGGTGACGTGCCAGATCTGCCGCCAGCGGCCCGCGCCGTCGATGCGGGCGGCCTCGTACAGGTCCTCGTCGATGGTGGTGAGCGCGGCGAGGTAGAGGATCGTGCCCCAGCCGGCGGTCTGCCAGATCTCCGAGCCGACGTAGAGGGCGCGGAACCACTCGGGTTCCTGGATGAACCGGATCGGGTCGTGCCCGAACCATCCGAGGACGTGGTTGACCGGGCCGTCCGTGGCGAGCATCTGCAGGGTGATGCCGGCGACGATCACGATCGACAGGAAGTGCGGCAGATACGACACCGACTGGACGAACCGTTTCAGCGAACGCCGCCGCACCTCGTTGAGCAGCAGCGCGAGCACGATCGGGATCGGGAAGCAGAGGACGAGCGTCAGTCCGCCGAGCCACAGGGTGTTGCGGAACACCTGCCAGAAGGTGGGGTCGCTGAGGAACATCTCGACATAGCGCAGGCCCACCCACTGCTCGCCGAAGATCGAACCGCCCGGCTCGAAGCGCCGGAACGCGATCACATTCCCGATCATCGGCAGATAGCGGAAGACCAGGAAGAACAGCAGCGGCAGCACGGCCAGCGAGTACAGCTGCCAGTCCCGGCGCAGCGCCCGCCGCCGGCCGGTGCGCGCAGGCCGCCGCCCGCGTCGGGGTGGGGAGTTCGTCGACGGCGGCTCCTGGGTGCCGGGCGGTGGAGCCGACGTGGTGGAGGTGCTCATGCGGTGGCCTCCCATTGACACCGAAAGTTTCGGGGTCGTACCGGCAACTTTGCGGCGAGGTTAGGGGCGGGTGTAATGGCTGTCAATGGGGCTGACGCGGAAGGCCAGTTGAGGAGCCAGGGACCGGGACCAGCCGGAAGCAACGAAACATTCTGCTGTACAAGCGCAACAATCGGAGGCAGTTGATGCCCGCGTTCGACATGCCGTTGACGGACCTGGAGCGCTACCGTCCGGACCCTCAGGAGCCCGCCGACTTCGACGAGTTCTGGCACGACACCCTCAAGGAGGCGGCCCAGCAGGAGGTGTTGGTGTCGGCTCACCCGGTGGAGACCGGACTGCGGCTGACCGACACCTGGGACGTGACCTTCCGGGGCTTCGGCGGCGACCCGGTGCGGGCCTGGTTCAGCAGACCGGCCGGGGTCCTCGAACCGCTGCCCGCCGTAGTCGAGTACGCCGGGTACGGCCGGGGCCGCGGCCTCCCGCACGAGCGGCTGACCTGGGTGAACGCCGGGTACGCGCATCTGCTGATGGACAACAGGGGCCAGGGCGACCAGTACGGCAACGGCGGCGCCACCCCGGACCCGTACGCCACGGCACCGGGCGGCCCGGGCCCGGCGGTGCGCGGCCTGCTCTCTCCCCGGGACCACCACCACCGCCGTCTGATCACGGACGCGGTACGGGCGGTCGTGGCGCTGCGCGCACTGCCGGGCGTGGACGCCTCACGGATCGCGGCCGTCGGCAACAGTCAGGGCGGCGGCCTCGCCCTGGCCGTCGCGGGACTCGTCCCCGACCTCGCGGCGGCCCTGGTCACCGCCCCGTTCCTGTGCGGCATCCGACGCGCACTCGACCTCACCGACGCGGGGCCGTACGGCGAGATCGCCGCGTACCTCTCCGTGCACCGGGGAGCCGAGCGGGCCGCCTACGACACGCTCTCCTACCTGGAGGGGATCGCCTTCGCCCGGCGCGCCCATGCTCCGGCCCACTTCGGCGTGGGCCTGCGCGACACGGTGTGCCCGCCCAGCGGGGCGTACGGCGCCTTCAACCGGTATGCGGAACTGTCGGGTTCCGCGCCGCGCAAGGAGATCCACGCCTACCCGTTCAACGGCCACGAAGGCGGCGACGCGGTGCAGGTCCGCCGCCAACTGGACTGGTTGCGGGAGGCGTTGGGCCAGAACTGGCGGCCTGCCTGACGTCACGCCGTTGCGGCTGTCACTTCCACGGAGAGGTCGTTGTCGACCGTGTAGTAGGGGCGCACGACGACATGGCCGACCACGGCCGCCGGATGGACATAGATCTCCTTGCGGTCCGCCACGTCATCGAAGAGCCGGCCGATCCGGACCCCAGGGGCGTCGGCAGCAGACTGGGCCTGGGTCTGGGGCTGGACGGAGAGGTCCCAGACGCGGTTTCCGGTGCCGTGGTCCGTGGCCAACTCCCCGTAGTCCATGGTGAAGGAGAACCCCCGGCCGTCGCTCGCGACCCGTGGCGAGAGGGTCCGTACGACACCGTCGCCGCCCCGCAGACGCAGCCGTACGGCGGCCTCCTCGGCGAAGGTGGTGCCGTGCAGCCTGGCCCTGACGGTCATCGAACGGTCGGTGACCTCGACGCCCTCGACCTCCGCGTGGGCACGGCGCAGCCAGGCCCGTACTGCGAGGTAGCCGTCCTTGGTGGCGTACGGGACCCGGACGGCCACCGGTGCGGGCCAGTCACGGCTCTGTCCGTCGACGAGCGCCCGCAGGTCACGCAGGCCGGGGCGGACGCGTCGCCGTTCTCCGGGCTCGCCGGGTTCCGAGAGCAGGTACACGTCCCAGCGGCCCTCGGCCAGCGCGGGGCTCGGCTCCAGAACGGCGCGCAGGCGGCCGTCGCCGGAAGGCTCCAGGTCGAGGTGGCGCAGGGCTTTCTCGGGCTGCCCCTTCTTGGGGCGCAACCGCAGGAGCAGCCGGGGCGACGCGGAGCCGACGGCGGCCGGTGGCCGAAGGGTGAAGGCGATCCGGCCGTCCGTGTCGATGGTGCAGTCGGCACGGACGGGCGTGTCATGTGTGGCGCCGGACTGTGTCGTCATCGCGGCCCCCTCCGTACGGTGCGCAGGGCGCGGGAGGCCGCGGCGTGGGCGGTGTCGCGTGCGGCGAAGCCCTGGCTGACCAGGGCGTTGCGTATTCGGCCGGGTTCGGCGGGAGGCCGTCGCACCGCCCCACGGGCGGCCAGCGCCTCGTCGATCAGACGCTCGGCGTGTTCCACGACCGGGACCGGGGCGAAGCGTCGGGCGTTCGCCATGGCCCTGCGGCCCATGTGCCGGCGCCGTTCGTCGTCGCGGACGAGGTCCAGCAGTGCGGTGCCCAGCGCGGCACGGTCCCCGACCGGCACCAGTCGGCCGTCGACGCCGTCCTCGATGATCTCGCCCGGTCCGTACGGACAGTCGGTGCTCACCACCGGCAGGCCGCAGCGCATCGCCTCGACGATGGTCATGCCGAACGGCTCGAAGTTGGAGGCGGCCACACCGATGGAGCCCTTGACCCACTCTGCCTCCATGGGGGCGGCGGCGCCCATCAGGAGGACGTTCTCGCCGAGGCCGAGACGGTGGATGAGCTGTCGCAACCGGTCGTGTTCCTCTCCCTTGCCGTAGATACGCAGCTGCCAGTCCGGGCGTTCGGCGGCGACCAGGGCGAACGCCTCGATGAGCAGGTCGTACCGCTTGACCGGGACCAGTCGGCCCGCCGCGACCACCACCTTCGCGGTGCCGTCCGCGGCGGGCAGCACGGGGTCGGGGACGCTGTTCGGGAGCGCGTCCACCAGGACCCCGGGCAGCCGCATCTTGCGCCGGTAGGCGGTGGCGTCGGCCTCCGTGACGGTGGTGAGCACGTCGAGCCGGCGGTAGGCCCGGCGCAGGGCGGCGCGCAGCCGGGGCGGATGGTTGTCGAGGGTGAGGTGCTCCTGCCCGACGCGGATGACGCGCTCCGGCGCCTGGAGCGCGAGATGCACGTTGAGCCCCGGCCGGGTGCCGATGACGACGTCGGCGTCGGTCTCCGCCAGGCATGCGCCGATCCGTTGGTCGGTCAGCTCGCTGTACTGCCGGTGCCGGTACTCGGCGACGGGGAACACCCTCGCCGGCCTCAGATGCAGGGGATGTTCCTTCTCGTGCCGCAGATCCACCAGTGGTCGTAAGGAAACCTTCGGGTCCAGGGTGAAGTTGGGGCGTTCCCGGTGCCTCAGCACGGAGACGATCTCCACCTCGTGCCGCTCGGCCAGCGCCTGGGCCAGGTTGAAGGTGGTGGTGATCGTGCCGCCGATGCCGTAGGCGTTGTGCAGCAGGAAGGAGATCTTCATGCGGGGCTAGACCACACCCGACCCCCCGGTAGTTGCCCGCTGTTATCAGTTTGTTTCCCTCTCAAACACTTACTTGACATGCTTCCGGCGCCGCGGACCCGGTGGGCGACGGCTCTCACCCACCGGGTCCGGGCCGTACGCCGGTTCAGCCCACCCGGCAGGGCAGGGTTGTCGCGCTGTCGCCGCCGGAGCCGGAGACGACGTAGCCGAAGGTCGCGGTCTGACCTGGACTCAGGGAACCGTTCCAGTCGGCGTTGTGGACCATCACGGCCTGGCCGTTGTAGGTCGCGTTGCCGCTCCAGA
Source organism: Streptomyces sp. (assembly GCA_013362785.1). GTDB lineage: Bacteria > Actinomycetota > Actinomycetes > Streptomycetales > Streptomycetaceae > Streptomyces. The sequence goes on from JABFVM010000618.1 coordinate 10,738, forward strand.
GGCTCTCGACCTTCTGACCGGCGGGAAGCGACCAGTCGACCATCCAGCCGAGCATGGGGACGTCACCGGTGTTGGTGACGGTCACCTCGGACTGGTAGCCGCCCGTCCAACTGCCGGTCGTACGGCGGGTGGCAGAGCACTTGCCGGGCACCGGGTCGGTCGGGTTGCCGGGCTCCTTGACGCCGGTCACCTCGCCGTTGCCGCCGTCGAAGACGACGTCGGAGCAGGAGTAGAAGGTTTCCTGACTGTCGGAGCGCTGCCAGACCATGTAGATGATGTGGCGGCCCGACTTGCCGGCAGGAAGCTTTCCAGTCCAGGAGTAGTTGGCCTCGACGGTGCCCGGGGATCCGTTGAGCGGCGGGTGGTCGACGGAGAGGAAGGGCTGCTCCTCCATGTCGTCCCAGGTGAGGGTCCGGGTCGGGTCGAAGCCGTCCTTGGTGATGTAGACGTAGAACCAACCCGGGTGCGCGGCCCAGGCGTTGTACGAGAAGTCGACCGTCGCACCCGAGGTGAGATGGGTGAGCGGCCAGTCCTTGCTGGGCGTGTTGAAGCCGGTGAAGTTGGTGTTGCCGCCGCTGCACAGCTCGCCGTCGGGCACGAAGCCACGGGTGCGGCCGGCACCGTCGGAGCGGAGCACGGAGAACCAGTTGTAGAACGGCGTGGTCCCGCTGACCTGCTGAGCCGCCCGGCAGGCCGGGTTGACGGGCTTGATCTCACCGGTGTCGGTCAGCCCGTCCTGCCAGCACAGGAAGGTGCGGCTGCCGGGCTTCATGGGGGTGCCGTGGGCCTCTGCCCGACCGCCGGTGCTCATGACGAGGGCCACGGCCGGGATGGTCGCGAGCAGGGAGACCAGGACGAGGAAGAGGGCCCTGGCGCGGGTGGGGAGGGTTAATCGACGGGGCGGAGATGCACTTGGCGCCTTTGTCAGGATCATGACAGATGAATCCGTTCCTTCAAGGGCGGGCCGTACGGATACATGTGCGGGCGAATGCATGGGGTGGGAGCGGCCCGGCGGCGGGTTCCGGTCCACCGCATGGGAGCGCTCCCACCTCCACTTGGTTCGGAAAGTAGCGCCGTGCGCCACAGTTGTAAACGCCTGGACGCACAAGAGCCCAGCAGTCCAGGTTTTGTGCGCCCGGCGCATTTTGACGCGCCGTCAACGGATTCGTGCGCCGGTTGAGCCCCCTTGCTTCCACGACCTGACGCGACAGAGCGTCTCCCGGGAGCACAAACGCCGTCCCGACCGTTCTTGCGGTAGATGGGGAGCCATGACAGCGGTGCAGCTCACGCCGCCCCGGCACCCCGGCCGCACACCACCGGCACCAGCCTGCGGTCAGCCAGCAGCAATCAGCTCTATCCCTTTTGCGCGATGCATAATGAAGGGTGCCAAGAGCTAGGAACTTTCTGTGCATGGCTGACCGACATCAGGGTACGTGCACGGATGAAGGAGCGGCGATGACTTCCCCCGTGGACCCCAGCCTCAACCGGCGCAAGCTGCGCCTTGCCTTGCGGCAGGCGCGCGAAGCCACCGGTCTGACCCAGCGTGAGGCCGCCGAGCGGGTGGAGTGGTCGCAGTCCAAGCTCATCCGGGTGGAAACCGGAACCGTCAGCGTGTCCGTGAGCGACTTGCGGGCGCTGCTGACGCTGTACGGCATCACCGCCCCGTCCACGGTGCACGAACTGGAGGAGGCGGCCCGAGGGAGCAAAGGACCCAGCTGGTGGTCCAAGTACCACGACGTCGTCACACCGCAGTACGCCCAGTACCTGGGGTACGAGAGCGCGGCGACGTCAGTTCAGACGTATCACCCCATCGTCGTTCCCGGGCACTTGCAGACCCCCGGGTACGCCGAGGCGCTGCTCACCCCGCGTGGCCTGACCCCCAAACGGACCGGGCGGGTGGTGGGCCTGAGGATGGAACGGCGGACGAGAATGTTCGACGGATCCGCCGGCCCCGACGCCACCTTCATCCTGGACGAGGCCGCGGTGCGGCGGCAGATCGGCGGAAAGGCGGTACTCAGCGAGCAGTTGCAGCAGTTGCTCGACCTCGGCGCACGGGACGGGATCACGATCCGCGTCCTGCCTTTCGAGGCCGGGGCCCACTACAGCACGCTGGGCAGCTTCGTCCTGTTGGGCTTCCCCGACGACGACGATCTGCTGTATCTGGAGCACGCCGCGGGCAGCATGACCGGCGGCGAAGACCTGGAACTGCTGGCCCGTTACCAGGAGTGCTTCCAGACGATCACGCATCTGGCGCTCGGCGAGACCGAGTCACTCGACCTGATCGGTCGCATCAAGCAAGACCTCGCGGCCCGCTAGATCCGCGGTGCCATTTCTGGTGGTGAAGCCAGGGGGAGGACCAACGTGGTCTTCAGGTCGATATGGCAAGGCCTGCAGAACGTACTCGCCGGGGCAACCAGTGACGAAGACGTCAAATTGCAAGCCATACAGGACGAAGCACAGACACGGAGGCTCATAGCGATAGACAACGCCCGCGGCGCCATAAGGGTCCAGCTCGTGACCCGCATCGGGCTGCTGGGCCTGGTCGCGCTGATCGTTCTGGTCGGGGCAGTGGTCCTCGTCGTCCAGGCAGCCGGTGAGCTCAAGTTGCCCTGGTCGCGGATCGCCACGGTCGCCGCCACATTCCTGGTGACGTCCGGCATCGCCGGCTTGGCCGCCCGGTGGTGGAAGCGGATACTGAAGCGCCGCCAAGCCGCGGACGCTACCCCGGAGAGCTCGTCCGCGAACCCTGCGGACGGCGATCAGAATCAGGTAGGGACGTCATAGCGGCGCATCCGGCCCGCCACACTCCCGCACCGACGGCCACGGCCACCGCCACGGCCACCCACAGCATCCGTTTGACGAGGACACTGTCGACCAGCAGGGACGCAAGAGCGGCGGCCAGCGTCGCCAGCACACCGGCGCTGAGGGAGAAGGCGACGGCTCCGCTCACACCCGCGTACCGCTTCCGTCCACCGTTGCCCGAGTATTGAACTGAAGATGCCTCGGCACCCATAGAGGCCCCCTACCTACCGCCGATGGCTTGTCCAGAACGTCACAGGCCGTCCAGCTCCCCCTGCGTCAACGCAAGTAGGAACTCCGTCCAGGCGGGGGTGGTGAAGCACAGCGGCGAACGCTTCGGCTTCTTGGAGTCGCGCGCAAGCACTCGGCCCTCCCCCACGGCGACCTCCACGCACTCGCTCTCATTGCCGCATAAGCTGCTCTTGCGCCACAAGGGTTTCCCCTTATGCACCACCTCGGCCCTCCTGCTCCCCCGATGCGCCTGAAACGGTGCTCGTCCATGTTAGTGGACGTTTGTGCACTACCGCAGGCGAATACCCCCACGCCAGGGCTGGCCACCGCACACGGCACCCGAGCTATGACACACGGCATCCGCAGGCCCGACGGCCCACTGACTGCATTCCCAAGTTAGCTTCCGGAGAACCTGATTGTGTCGGAGTTGGCCCAAGTACCATGGTTTCAAGGCGAGTTCATGGGCACGAGACCTGTGGGTCGATCATGTGCGTGACCCTCGGCCGCCGATGGCAGCTCGACCGTGAACTCGGTCCGGCCCGACTCGCTCTGTACGGCGATACGGCCGCCGTGCACCGCCGTGATCGCCGCGACGACGGCCAGGCCCAGCCCAGAGCCGCCCTCCATGCCGTCGGCACGCGTGCGGGAGGCGTCGGCGCGGGTGAAGCGTTCGAAGACCGTCGGGAGGAGGGCCCGCGGGATGCCGGGGCCATCGTCCCGGACGCGGACCACGACCGGGCCCGCGTGCCGTGCCTCCACCGTGGCCACGATCGTTGTGCCGGCCGGCGTGTGCACGCGCGCGTTGGCAAGCAGGTTGACCACCACCTGGTGGAGCTGCCTTTCGTCGCCGCCGACCAACGGCTCCGCGTCCAGGCAGAGTTCCAGCTGCCAGTTGTGCCCACCCCCGGAGGCCCGCGCGTCCCACAGCGCCTCCACGACCACCGCCGCGAGATCCACCTCGACGGACTGCAGCGGTCGGCCCTCGTCGAGGCGGGCCAGCAGCAACAGGTCCTCGACCAGGCCCGTCATGCGCGCCGACTCCGCCGAGACGCGGCGCCAGGCGAGCACCGACTCGGTCTTGCCCGTGCCACGGTTCATGAGTTCCGCGTAGCCGGCGATCGAGGCGAGCGGGGTGCGCAGTTCGTGGCCGGCGTCGGAGAGGAAGCGGCGCATGCTTTCCTCGGCACGTTGGCGGGCGGTCGCGGAGTACTCGACGTGGTCGATCATCCGGTTGAGCGCTGCGCCGACCTGGCCGATCTCGCTGCGGGAGTTGGTGTCCGAGGCCGGGACCCGGGTGAGGCCGGTGACCTCGCCCCGGTCGAGCGGCGCACGGGAGACCTGGGCGGCGGTGGCGGCGACCCGGCCGAGGGGGCGCAGTTGGCGTCGTATGACCACGGCGCAGGCACAGCCCGCGACGGCTAGGCCGGCCACCGCGACGACGGCCTCGGCGGCGACCAGTGCGCCGATCATGTGCTGGACGTCGTCCATGGGCAGCCCGGTGAGCACCCGGACGCCGCCGCTCTCGACCGCGGTGACCCGGTAGGTGCCGAGGCTCGGGAGGGTGCGGGTGTGTTTGGCGCCGTCCATGGAGATGTCCGACAGGACGGCCGTCTGCTCGGTGGTGAGCGCCTTCGGTGCGGCATCGTGCCTGACGACCTCGGCGGCGAGGATCCCGCCGTCCTCGTCGAGGCGGGCGGCCAGCAGGCCGGACGGGTGGCCGTGGTCCGCGAGGAAGCCCAGGTCGTCCTCGCGCCCCGGGTGCAGGGCGGCTCCGACCACGCTGCGGGCGGCGGCGTCGGTGACCCGGCCGTCCAGGTCGCCCATCAGGTAGGCGCGTTGGACGAAGGCCGTGGTGAACGCCATCGCGGCGCAGACGAGGATCAGGGTGACGCTGACGAAGACCGGCAGGCGGGTGCGCATGGAGCGGGAGCGGGAGCGCGGGCTCGGGTTCGGGTTCGCGCTCGGGCTCGGGCTCGGGCTCGGGCTTCGACGGGTGCGCGGATTCAGCTGCGGGCGAGTGCTCATCTGCCGTCCCCCGCCGGCCTGATGGCGTCGTCGACGATGAGCCCACGGACTCGGCCGATTCGGAACCCTGCGGTTGCGGTCATGTCCCGATCCTGTCCGCGTCCGCTGAGGGAATCCTGTGCTCCACCTGAGGGTGGGTGATGACCTGGGGTTTCCTCACGCGGACACGGCGAGGGCCGCACCCCCGTCACCGGGGATGCGGCCCTCGACCGCCGTACTGAACGGCCGTGCTGAACTGCCGTGCCGTACTGCTTACTTGCCCGCCTGCTTGATCGCTTACTTGCGGATCAGGCTGCGCAGCACGTACTGCATGATGCCGCCGTTGCGGTAGTAGTCGGCCTCACCGGGGGTGTCGATGCGGACGACCGCGTCGAACTCGACACCGGTGTCGGTGGTGACCTTCACCGTGCTCGGGGTGGTGCCCTCGTTCAGCTCGGTGATGCCCGCGATGGAGAAGGTCTCCTCGCCGGTCAGGCCGAGCGAGTCGGCCGACTGGCCGGCCGGGAACTGCAGCGGCAGGACGCCCATGCCGATGAGGTTCGAGCGGTGGATGCGCTCGTACGACTCGGTGATGACGGCCTTGACGCCGAGGAGGGCCGTGCCCTTGGCCGCCCAGTCGCGGGACGAGCCGGAGCCGTACTCCTTGCCGCCCAGGATGACCAGCGGGGTGCCGGCGGCCTGGTAGTTCTGCGAGGCGTCGTAGATGAACGACACCGGCGCGTCGGCCTGGGTGAAGTCGCGGGTGTAGCCGCCCTCGGTGCCCGGCGCGATCTGGTTGCGCAGGCGGATGTTGGCGAACGTGCCGCGGATCATGACCTCGTGGTTGCCTCGGCGCGAGCCGTAGGAGTTGAAGTCACGACGCTCCACACCGTGCTCGGTGAGGTACTTGCCGGCCGGGGTGTCGGCCTTGATGGCACCGGCGGGCGAGATGTGGTCGGTGGTGACCGAGTCGCCCAGCTTGGCCAGGACGCGGGCGCCCGAGATGTCCGAGACCGGGGTGGTCTCCATCGTCATGCCCTCGAAGTACGGGGGCTTGCGGACGTACGTCGACTCGGCGTCCCACTCGAAGGTGTTGCCGGTCGGGATCGGCAGCGCCTGCCACTGGGCGTCGCCCGCGAAGACGTCGGAGTAGGACTTGGAGAACATGTCCTCGCCGATGGCGTTGGCCACGACGTCGTTGACCTCGGCCTCGGAGGGCCAGATGTCCTTCAGGAAGACCGGGTTGCCGTTCTGGTCGGCGCCCAGGGCGTCCCGCGTGATGTCCACCTTCATGGAGCCCGCGATGGCGTACGCGACGACCAGCGGCGGGGAGGCCAGGTAGTTCATCTTGACGTCGGGGTTAATGCGGCCCTCGAAGTTGCGGTTGCCCGAGAGGACCGAGGTCACGGCCAGGTCGTGGTCGTTGACCGCCTTGGAGACCTCCTCCGGCAGCGGGCCGGAGTTGCCGATGCAGGTGGTGCAGCCGTAGCCGACGAGGTTGAAGCCGACCTTGTCGAGGTACGGGGTCAGGCCCGCCTTGTCGAAGTAGTCGGTGACGACCTTCGAACCCGGGGCGAGGGTGGTCTTGACCCACGGCTTGCGGGTCAGGCCCTTCTCCACGGCCTTCTTCGCGACGAGCGCGGCGGCGACCATGACGTACGGGTTGGAGGTGTTGGTGCAGGAGGTGATGGCCGCGACCGTCACCGCACCGTGGTCGATCTCGTACGTCGAGCCGTCGGGGGCGGTCACGGTGACCGGGTTGGACGGGGCGCCGTTCGGGGCGACGGCCGGGGCGTCGGAGGCCGGGAAGGACTCCTGGCCCGCCTCGTCCACGCTGTCGACGTAGTTGCGCACGTCGACCTTGAACTGCTCGGCGGCGTTGGCGAGGACGATGCGGTCCTGCGGGCGCTTCGGGCCGGCGATGGACGGGACGACCGTGGAGAGGTCGAGCTCCAGCTTCTCGGAGAAGTCCGGCTCGGCCTTCGGGTCCAGCCAGAGGCCCTGCTCCTTGGCGTACGCCTCGACGAGCGCGACCTGCTG
>JABFVM010000387.1 GCA_013362785.1 Streptomyces sp.
CGCCGGTTCCGCCGGTTCCGCCGGTTCCGCCGAACCCGCCGAACCCGCGCGTTCCGCGAGCGCCCGGGCCAGGGCGGGGCGCCAGCCGTGCTGCTTCTCCAGCTGCCGCGCGCACAGGGCGGGTGTGGCCCGCACGAGGCGGGTCGTCGCGAGCGCACGGGCCGGATCCTCGCGGTAGCGGTCGATGACCGTGTCCAGGGCGCGGCGCAGTGCCGTCCAGTCGTCCTCGTCCGCCGGCCGGGCGCGCAGGGCGTCGGCGGCCTGGTCGCCGTGGGCGTCGAAGGCGGCCAGGACGGCCTCCTCCTTGGTGCCGAAGTAGCGCAGGAAGGTGCTGCGGGACACGCCCGCGGCCGCGGCCAGATCATCGAGGGTGACCTTCTCGAACCCCTCGCGCCGGAACAACTCCAGGGCCACCGCGGCAAGTTGGGACCGTACGGCGGCCCGGGCGATGTCCCTGGTGCTGGTACGTGCTGCTGCGCTCACTCCGCGACCCTATCCCGCCACCCGGCCTGACTTGCAGTTCCAAGACCCGATCTCTAATCTGACACTCAGTTTCACTTGCGAAACTCAAGTTCACCTGTGCAGCGACGGAGGCCCGCACCCCGTGACCAAGATCCTCGGACTCATCGGCAGCGGCATGATCGGCGGCGCGCTGGCCCGCCTCGCCGTCGCCGCCGGACTGGACGTCGTACTGAGCAACTCACGCGGCCCCGAGACCCTCGCCGACCTCGTCGCCGAACTCGGCGACCACGCGCGGGCGGCCACCCCGGACGAGGCCGCGCGGGCCGGTGACCTGGTGGTGGTGACCGTCCCGCTGAAGGCGTACGACCGACTCCCGGCCGCCGCCCTCGCGGGGAAGACCGTGATCGACACGATGAACTACTACCCGGACCGCGACGGCAGCCTCGCCGAACTGGACTCGGGCGAGCTCACCTCCAGCGCCCTGGTCCAGCGCCGACTGGCCGACTCGTGTGTCGTGAAGGCGTTCAACAACATCGACTTCCGGCGCCTGGCCACCTCGGCCCGTCCCTCCGGCGCCCCGGACCGCAGCGCGCTGCCCATCGCCGGAGACGACCCGGGGGCCAAAGCCGATGTGTCCGGGCTGCTGGACACCCTCGGCTACGACGCCGTGGACATAGGGACCCTGGCCGACAGCCGCCGCAGCCAGCCCGGTACACCGGTCTACGTCCAGCCGTACATGGCGCCGCGGCCCGAGGGACTGAGCCAGGAGGAGACGCGGCGCTGGTTCTTCGAGACACCCGGCGTCCCGGTCTCCGCGGACCGCGTCCGGGCATTGACCGACCCCACGACCTTCGAGAACTGAGGCCGAGATGCAGGGAACCCTCGTCACCGTCCCGACCCCGGACGGAACCGCCGACGCCTACCTGGCCCGCCCCGAGGGCGGCGGCCCGCATCCGGCGGTGCTGATGTACATGGACGGCTTCGGGCTGCGCCCGCACCTGAAGCGGATGGCGGACCGGCTCGCCGCGGCCGGACACGTCGTCCTGGTCCCGAACGTCTTCTACCGTCACGGCCCGGCGCCCGTCGTCGAGTTGCCCGAGTTCATCAACCCGGCCGAGCGGCCGGAGATCCTCCAGGAGCTGCGCCCGGCCGCCGAGACCCTCACCCCCGAGGCCGCCGTGCGGGACGCCGGGGTCTACCTGGACTGGCTCGCCGAATCGCCCCTGACGACCGACGGCCCGGCCGGCGTCACCGGCTACTGCATGGGCGTCGGCCTCGCCCTGCGCACCGCCGGGACGTATCCGGACCGGGTGGCGGCCGTGGCCGGCTTCCACGGGGCGTACCTTGCCACGGACGCCCCGGACAGCCCCCACCTGCTCGCCGACCGCATCACCGCCGAGCTCTACCTCGGCCATGCCGACCAGGACTCGACCAACCCGGCCGAGCAGATCGACCGCCTCCACAAGGCCCTCGCCGCCGCCGGCGTCCGCCACCGCGGCGAGGTCTACTCCGGCGCCCACCACGGCTTCACCCAGGCGGACACCGCGATGTACGACGCCGAGGCGACGGAACGGCACTGGGCGGCCCTGCTGGAGCTGCTGGGCCGCACCTTGTGACGTTCAGAGCCTGGGAGCAGCCGGTCACCAGCGCGGCAGCCGCAGTTCGTACTCCGGCCGGACCCTCCGCATGTACCCGGTGTCGTCACGGGACCGCATCCCCGAGTCGACGTACAGCCGGTGCAACCGGTCCAGGGCGTCGTGGTCCAACTCGACGCCCAGGCCCGGTCCGGAGGGGACCGTCACCGCGCCGTCGCGCAGTTCGAGGGCGCCGGGGACGATCACGTCGTCGGCCGAGTTCCACGGGTAGTGCGTGTCGCAGGAGTGGTCGAGATCGGGGATGGCCGAGGCGACATGGGTCATGGCGGCGAGGCTGATGCCCAGATGTGAGTTGGAGTGCATCGACAGGGCGATGCCGAACGCCTCGCAGACGGCGGTCAGTTCACGGGTGCGGCGCAGTCCGCCCCAGTAGTGGTGGTCGGTGAGGAGCACCTGGATCGCGTTCCGCTCGATCGCGGGCCGCAGATGCTCCCAGGCGATCACACACATGTTGGTGGCGAGGGGGAGCGGCGAGTCCCGCGCGGCCGTCCAGGGCGGGGTGCTCGGCCCACTTGTAGAAGAGGTACGCCGCGAAGGGCACCGAGTCGCGGACCCGGCCGCCGAGCAGGTCACCGACCGGCCCGCCGAGCAGCCTGCCCTGTGCGTCGAGGCAGGCCACCTCCACCGCCGAGGTCGTCCAGCCGCGCTCGTGGGAGCTGGGCACGGTCGGCAGCAGAGCGGCGTCGATCGCCGCCGAGAGGGGTTCGAGTTGAGCAGGGGCGGGTCGCGGAAGGCGATCGGGGTGACGATCAGCTCGCGCACGCGGGTGCCTGCGGTGGTGCTCATACGCGGACCGCCTCCAAGCCGTGGTCGATGAGTTTCTGGGCGCATGGGCACACTCCGTTTGATCTGGAGTTCATATCAGTGAATGCGCTTCATGCATCTAAATGATCGGCCAAGCTGCGAATCGGTTCAGTCGTATGTCAAGACATGGCGGCGGGATTTCGCCGAGCTCATAGGTGCGGAAAACCAGCCACGGACTGTTGTGTACGACTCGGGAAGGTCGCATGGGCGTGCGACCAGTCGAACGGCGTGCCTAATGGGGGTCAGTGGTGGGGAAGGGGCGCGTGGGGCCGGGCGGCGGCACCCTCTGTGTGGGCTCCGTGAACCACCTGGCCGGGGCGCGCAGGTGAGTTGTGCGGATGCTGCGAGGTGGCCTTCACCAAACCCCCTCCCGGGGTGGCCTGAAGGCGCCTTGCTCGGCCAACTTCCCACACATCAAGGTGGGTTGAGCACTTGAGCATCAGGAGTCACAAGCGCGCTGCTTGAGCCGTGCGGTCGATCGCCCACGGTGATGACGGGGGAACTGGTGCGGTGCACGTGGACGGTGTCGCCCTTGCGGGTGGCGTTTTCGTGCCCCGGTCGGGAATGCCTCCCTCTGCCATCTCTTGGTGCCTTTGTCCGGTACCCGAGACAGAGAGTAGGAGGGGGAATGCCGATGAGCGCGGTCAGCGCCGCAAGGCCGACGTATCCCGGTGTCTACGTAGAAGAGCTTCCCAGCAGCACCCGCACGATCTCGACCCTGACCACGTCTGTGACCGCCTTTGTGGGGCACACCCGACGGGGTCCGCTCAACGAGCCGGTACGCGTCACCAGCTTCGCGGAGTTCGAGCGCCGCTTCGGCGGCCTCAGCGCGCAGAGCGCCGTCGGCTACGCGGTCCACCAGTTCTTCGGCAACGGCGGCACCGTCGCGGTGATCGTCCGGGTCGCCAAGGCCGGCAGCGGCAAGGCCGCCTGCGTCACCCTCAAGTCGACCGAGGGCCACAGCGAGGGCCCGGTCCTCGAAGTACACGCCAAGGAACCCGGCGTCTGGGGCAACGGCCTGCGCGTCGCCGTCGACCACGACACCCCGTGCCCCGACGAGACCTTCAACCTCAGGGTCTACGACGCCAAGGGCGACGCCCGCGAGAGCTTCACCGGCCTCTCCATGGACCCCGCGAACGGCCGCTACGCGCAGACCGTGATCAACGCGGGCTCCAAGCTGATCCGCGTCGAGGTCGTCGGCGAGGGCCGCCCCGACCCGTCCGGCACCGTCTCCAAGCCGTTCGGCGACGAACTGCCGAACCTGGAAGTCGACCTGACCGTCAAGATCGGCGAGGTGGAGCGCGAGTTCAAGCTCTACGACCCCGACTGCGACGGCGAAGCCCCGTGCAGCGTGGCCGAGTTGGCGCTGCTCCTGGAGCGCAAGCTGCGCGCCCTGCCCGACGCGCCCGGCAAGCACGCCTTCGCCGGCGCCGAGGT
>JABFVM010000396.1 GCA_013362785.1 Streptomyces sp.
GCTCGGCGGGCGGCGCGGCGTGCGCTGCGGGGGCCGGGCCGCGGGGGCGCGGGGACCGGGTCCGGGGTGGTGAAGGGCTCGCCCGCGGGGGCGGGTATCCCGTCGAGTGGGGCGAACGACTCGGCCCGGGGGGCGAAGGACTCACCGGCGAAGGGCTCTCCCGCGAAGGTGTCCGCGGCAAAGGACTCTGCGGCAAGGGGATTCGCGGCGGGGGCGGGGGCGAGGCCCTCGCCCCCAGGTACCTCTCCGGCAGGGGCAGGGGCAGGGGCGCCTCCCACCGGAGCGGAGCCAGGGCCGCCGCCGGCGCCGTCGGCGAAGAAGGACTCGCCCGCGATCGTCGCCGCCGGGGCAGCGACGGCTTCCGCCGGCTCCTCGGCCTGTCTCGCTCTCGCCTCCACGTAGGCGCCCGCGCCCCAGCCGAGCACCGCCTCGGCCAGTGCGAGGCCGAGCCCCGCGTTGAAGAAGTTCAGCTGCTCGGCGGTGTCGCTGCAGTGGCCGCAGCGGTTCAGGTGCTCGCGCAGGTCGGGGTCGATGTCGACGCCGCCGCGCCGGTAGGTGACGTCGAGCATGCGCAGGTAGCGCCGGCACTCCTGCTCGGGGGCGAGTTCGCGGTGGACCTGGAGGCACTCCTCGCGCAACCGGTCGTGGGCGCGGCCCAGTTCGACGCGGGCGGACTCCTCGTCGAGGCCCAGGAGTCCGGCCGGTACGGCCGTCGGCTCCGCCTCGACCTCGGTGTGCCACAGCAGACAGCGGGCCGACTGGGGAACCCGTTGGAAGGCCCCGGTCAGCAGTCGGCGGTTCACCGGCGGCAGCAGACGGGCGGCGGCACGCTCCGCGCCGTCCGCCTCGGAGCGCAGCTCCGGGTGGAGCAGTTCCCGTCTGCGGTCGGTGTCCCACTCGGCCGCGATCCGCCGTACGGTGACGAGGAGTTGGGGGCGCCACGCGGCCGTCGGGCCGGTGTGCCGCAGCGTCTCGCCGAAAAGCCGGGTGAATGCCGCGGTGGTGAGCATTCCCGCGGAACGGGCGTCCACGGTGCACAACCGGGCATAGGCGAAGCCCGCTTCCCAGTGCCGGTCGAGGAGTTCACCCACGGGATGGAGCGCTGGTGCCGCCCCGGTCCACCTCTTGAGTTCGGCGCTCAGTTGAGCGTCGGTCGTTTCAAAGAGACGGGCGTCGCGAGGGGAATTCGACGGGCCAGCGTCATGCACGGTGGCATTCCTCCGGAGGGCATGCGGCATTAAAGGTCCATACCAATGAGTATGCTCCGGGCGCAACTCTTGTGAAGCGTGAGGCGCATGGGAGCGAGGCACACCTTTGCACAGGTCAGCGGCGGGGAACAAGGGATTCCGAGGTTTTGTGCATTGCGTGCGCGACGCTCACTGTTTGACAAGTGGTCAATAGTCGGTCACGGCCATTGCGGCGTATCCACGCGGCAATTGGAAATGGTATTCAGTGGACGGCTTCAGGGCTCACGCCCAAACCATTGACGGGCCACCCTCCCACCCTTTTGCCTGGTCATACGGACGCGTCCACCTTCACCGGACCTTCACGCGTCATGCGCCAACCATTGAACCGGTCACCCGGTATGCACCGGGCGGCAACCCGTACCGTTCGCGGAACACCCGGTTGAAGTGAAACGGGCTCGCGAACCCGGAGGCGGCCGCCACGCGTTCCACGGGCAGATCGGTGCTCTCCAGCAGCCGGGCGGCATGCCGCAGCCGTGCCTCACGCAGCGCGCGCATCGGTGACTGCCCGCTCTGCTGGGTGAACAGGTGCGCGAACCGGGAGGGCGAGAGCGCGACGTGTCCGGCGAGCGAGCGGACGGTGTGCGGGGCGGCCGGGTCGGCGGAGATGAGTGCCTGAGCCCGACGGACCCGCGCGTCCACACCCGAGCGGGACTGGGGCGTCCGCGCCGTACCGGCGGTGAGCAGCACGACCTCCTCCAGTGAGCACAGGGCGAGTTCGCGGGCCGCGCTGCCGTGCGCCACGGCGACCGACTCGTCCCCCGGCGCCATGTCGGGCGGCGCTTCCGTCCCGGTCCAGCGGGCGTCGGCGAGCATCCGCCGGAACGCCGCCTCGATACGGCCGTGCACCGCGTCCGGCGTCGGTGTGACGACGTACAGGCCCTCGCCGGTGTCGTACGGGCGCAGCCAGGACCGCCAGGAGGGCCGGGCCTGGCAGTGCGCCCACCAGAACTCCCAGCGTCGTGCGCCCGGTTCGACGCCGTAGCCGTGCGGCACACCCGGCGCGAGCACCACCAGGTCCCCCGCCCCGGCCCGCGCCCCGGCGCCGCCGTGCCGGAGCCGGCCCTGTCCGCCGGTCGTCCAGGTGAACAGCCAACTGTCCGCGCCGCGCGGCCGGTTGATCCCGTACCCCGGCGGCTGGTCGAACCGTCCGACCACCACCACGCCGGGCGGTGGGGCTGGATCACCGGGGACAGCAGTCTCGGGCAATCGGTCAGCGCTCACGGTCATCCTCCTGTGATGGGCGTCGGCCTAGCGTGATGGGGCGAGGACATCCGACCGAGGAGCGCACCCATGACAGCCATGGACATCGACGCCGCCGACGCCCCCATCCTGCCCGAGGCCGGGCTCCGCCAGTTCCGTGAGGACGGCTTCACCGTCGTACGCGGGCTGTTCGGGTACGACGAGATCGACCGCCTGCGTGCCCGGTTCACGGCGCTGCACGCGGCCGGTCCGGTGCCCGGGCACTTCGAGCCGCGGCCGTCGGACGGTGACCCGCTGCGGGCGTACCCGAGGGTGATGCAGCCGCACGAGATCGACGAACTCTCCTTGCGGGTGCTGCTCGATCCCCGGCTGCGTGGCGTGCTGGAAGTGCTGCTCGGGGAGGAGGTGCTGGCCGCGCAGAGCATGTTCTACTTCAAGCCGCCGGGGGCCCGGGGACAGGCGTTGCACCAGGACAACTTCTATCTGCGGGTCGAGCCGGGCACCTGTGTGGCGGCGTGGATCGCCTGCGATGTCATCGACCGGGACAACGGGGGGCTCGAAGTAGTCCCCGGCACGCATGCGATGGACCTCTTCTGCCCCGAGTCGGCGGACGCCGAGGTGTCCTTCGCCAGGGAGTACGTGCCGCCGCCGGCCGGGCTGGCGGCCGTACCGGTCGACATGGAGCCGGGGGATGTCCTGTTCTTCAACGGCAGCGTGGTGCACGGCTCGCAGCCCAACCGGACGGTGGACCGGTTCCGGCGGTCGTTCATCGGTCACTACGTGGGGCGTTCGGCCGACCGGATCGGGGCGTACTACCGGACGGTGTCGATGCGCGGTGAACGGGTGCCGTTGGCCGAGAGCGAGGGGGCGGGGCCGTGCGGCAGCGAGTTCCCGCCGGACGGGCCCCACTAGGCGGCCGGTTGGCGATCACCGGTGTGAATCCGGTCGCTCGTGCCAGGGGGCCGTTCGTCCCCTGGCACGGGGTGCGGGAATCTGCGAGCGTGGGCGGCGTGTAGCGAGACGAGGTGCACTCATGCCCGACGAGTCTCGTGAGAGGGATCTCGCCGCCTCGTTCGTCGAACTGGCCGACGGCCTGGTCGGCGACGACTTCGAGGTGTTCACTTTCCTCCACAGGCTCACCGAACACTGTGTCCGGTTGCTCGACGTGGCGGCGACAGGTGTCCTGCTGGCTTCCTCCGAGGGCCGTGTCCTCGACATGGCGGCCTCCGACGAACGCACGCACACCCTGCAGACCTCGTGTGCGGAACAACGGGAAGACCCCGGTCAGGACTGTCTCCGCCTCGGTCACCCGATCCCTGGCATCCCCTTGGACCACCCCCACGCACAGGCGGCCTGGCCCCGGTACAGCCGGGCCGCCCACGACCTGGGCTTCACTTCCGTGGCCGCGGTGCCACTGCGGCTTCGCGACCAGGTGATCGGCGCACTGGTCCTGCTGAACACCCGCCCCCCCCTGGACGACGATCGGCTACAGCTCGCCCTGGCCCTCGCGAACATTGCCACCATCAGCATCATCCAGCAACGCGCCCTGCGGGACAGCACGGCGCTGACCGCCCAGCTACGGCACGGGCTGTCGTCCCGGGTGATCATCGAGCAGGCCAAGGGAGTGCTGGCACAGCGGCGCGGGCTGAGCGCCCAGGAAGCCTTCGAGCAGATACGCCGCTACGCCCGTCACAACCGGCGCCGGCTGGCCGAGGTGGCACAGGAAGTGGTCGCCAGCGTGCCCAGCGGGTCACACCCTCCACACGGTCGGCCGTCCGACCGACCGTGACCGCGTCACCGGCTGGGGCCCATCTCCTGAATCGGTGTCTCTGGCGGCGGAATGGCGGCCGCGTGCCGGCTGCCATCGACGATCTCGCGGGCCAGCTCGGCCAGACCCAGCCGGTGCTCGCGCGCGTAGGCGTGGAACGCGGTGAACGCCAGGTCGACCGAGGCGCCCCAGCGCTCGGCGAGCACGCCCTTGGCCTGTTCGATCAACACCCGGCTGGTGAGCACGCTCTGCAGCTGGCTGTTCTCGACGTGCGCCTGCTCCAGCGTCCGCTGCTGGAGGATGGCGACGGTGGCCACGTCGGCCAGCGCCTGCCCGAGAGTGATGTCCGACTGCGCGAGCATCCCCGGACGGGACTGGAAGAGATTGAGCGCTCCCACGATCCGCTGCCGCAGCCTCAACGGCAGCGCGTGCGTGACCAGGTAGCCGGTCTCCTGCGCCCGCGCGGCGAAGCCCGGCCAGCCGGCCGTCGCCGCCGCGTCGGTCAGATCGATGTTCGTCTTCGGCTCCCGAGTGCGGAAACACTCCACGCAGGGACCCTGGTCGTGCTGCAGGGCGAACAGCTCCAGCAGATGGGTCCGCTCGTCGGAGGCGGCGACGACCTGGAGTTCACCTCGTCCGTCGGACAGCATGATGCCGGCGGCCTGGACATCCAGGAGTTCCACGCAGCGGGCGGACAGCCGCTGCAGCAGGTCGATGACGTCGAAATCGTCGATCAGGGAGTCCGCCAGCTCGACGAAGATCTCGGCGAGACGCTGTTCGCGGGCCATGCCGATCATCCCTTTCCGCCGTCGGCCGGGTACGGCCCGTTCACATCGTTGCCGAATCGGAGTTTCCTGGCCACCACGTCCTGGGCCACCTCGCCCAACGGCCGTCCGCTGGCATAGGCGTGGGCGCGCAGTCGCACCAGGGCCTCCGCGAGTGACACATCGAGCTGCACGCTGATCATCCCGGTGGCCTGGTGCACGACCGGCCGGTGCAGACCGCCGGACGCCCACATCGTCCGCTCCTGGGTCACCTCGCCGTCGCCGGGCCAGGCGCCTGGCGGGTTCCCGTACAGCAGAGCGGTGGTCAGCCCGGCGGCCAGGGCGAGGGAGTCGTCATGGTGCTGTTCGGTCAGCTTGCGATCCGGTGAGCTCAGCACGGTCAACACCCCCAGACGGATGCCGCCCACCCCGAGGAAGTAGCAGCACACGCCGTGTACGCCCGCTCTGCGGGCCGCCGGAACCAGGGCGGGCCAGCGCCCCGGCCGCACCGCCTCAAGGTCCGGCTCCAGCACATGAGTTCTGGTTCGGATCGCCTCGGGGCCGGGCCCCTCACCGAGGGTGTACTGCAACTCCTCGAATCGCGCGCTCGCGCCGGGCGTCCACCACAGCGGCTCCGCGAGTTGGTCGTTGCAGACCACCAGGACCACCGCGACACCGTCGGCGGCCAGCAACTCGGCGCTGGCACGCATCACCTCGTCGCCCGGCCCACGGCCCAGCGACCGCAGCACCTCGGCCATGCCGTCGCTGATCACCGGACCTCACTCCGTCACCGCTGGAAGCGGGCGCGGCACCCGCGCACTCACAGGCAGACTACTTCGCACGGCGAGCGCCGGGCGCGCATCGGCAACGGATGCGCAACGGATGGGCCACTCGATCTCCATCGTCCGGAAAACCGGTTAATCAGTGAACTTTTGGTCGAATTGCAGTCTCCCCGCCGGGCGTTCGCCCACAACGGCCGATTCCCGCGCTGCAAGGAACTGGACAGAGCCGCTCGCCCGTCTTCACGGCGGGCCGAGCCTGTGCAACTCTCCATCGGAAAGGCCCTGCCGGGTCCAGGTGGGGCGGCCGCCGCCGTGGGTCGGCGTCAGCGACGGCCGCCGGCGCGAGGACCCGTGTGGCTCCCCGACCACGGGGCGCCTCGCGCAGGATCGTCCTCACGGCACCTGAGGCGTGCGGGAGTGCGCCCCAGCTCGAACGTCCGGAGGACGAGGGCCGGGGTCCGCTGGACCGTTCGCTGCGGAATGCGGGCTCCGGTTCCCTGGAGGTCTTGTCTGTCACTCCGAGCCCGGGGTCTGGGGGCAGTCGCCGTGGTTCCCTCACAAAAGGAACCAGGCTCTTCGGTTGGTGATAGTAGGCCGCGTCAGGAGCAGCGCAATAGCCCGCGTTTCGGCCTGTTCGACATGGTGAACGCGGGCTCGTCAGCTGTGGGACTCATGTGTCGGTGCCGGTCGGCTGTGACCCGCACGTGCGGCCCGGCGTGTGCGCTTCAGTGGCCGATGACCGGATGGGCGCTGTACGGCCGGCGCAGTTCCTCCAACTCCTTCTCACTCAGCTCCAGTTCGACCGCCGCCACCGCGTCCTCGATGTGCTGCGGCCTGGCGGCGCCGATGATCGGGGCCGTCACCGTGTTCTGGTGCAGGAGCCAGGCGAGGGCGACCTGGGCGCGGGGGACGTCGCGTTCCTCCGCGAGGCGGGTGACGGCCTCGACGACGACGCGGTCGCCCTCGGCGTACAGGGTGTTGCCGAACTCGTCGGTGGCGCTGCGCTCGGTGACCGTGCCCCAGTCCCGGGTGAGGCGGCCGCGTGCAAGCGGACTCCAGGGCAGGACGCCGACGCCCTGGTCCGCGCAGAGCGGCAGCATCTCGCGCTCCTCCTCGCGGTAGAGGAGGTTGTAGTAGTTCTGCATCGAGACGAACTTGGTCCAGCCGTGCCGCTCGGCGGTGTACTGCATCTTGGCGAACTGCCAGGCGTACATCGAACTCGCGCCGATGTAGCGCACCTTGCCCGCCCTGACCAGGTCGTGCAGGGCCTCCATCGTCTCCTCGACGGGGGTGTGCGGGTCGAAGCGGTGGATCTGGTAGAGGTCGACGTAGTCGGTGCCGAGGCGGGCGAGGCTGTGGTCGATCTCCGTCATGATGGCCTTGCGGGAGAGTCCGGCGCCGTTGGGGCCGGGCCGCATCCGGAGGTTGACCTTCGTCGCCAGCACGATCTCGTCCCGGCGGGCGAAGTCGCGCAGCGCCCTGCCGACGATCTCCTCGCTGGTGCCGTCGGAGTAGACGTTGGCGGTGTCGAAGAAGTTGATCCCCGCTTCCAGCGCCTGCCGGATCAGCGGCCGCGACGCCTCCTCGTCGAGGGTCCACTCGTGTGCGCCGCGCTCGGGGACGCCGTAGGTCATACAGCCCAGACAGATCCGTGACACGTCCATGCCCGTCGAACCGAGCTTCACGTACTGCATCGTCGCCGCTCCTGCCTTCGGGGTGGGGTACGAGGGGAGCGTACGTGTCTTGTCCATCCATCACCTCTGATTTCCTGCCGCCCCCGAGGCGGAGGGGGCGTGCTCGCGACTGATGGACGCGACTGATGGAGCGGACATGCCCGTCAGGGGCTCACCCCGTCAGCCGGATCAGTAGCACGCCCGGCGTCCGCGGCAGGGTCACCCGCAGCCCGTCCCTTCCCCAGCTCGCCGTGGAGGCGGTCGGCGCGGACGGGTGCAGGATCTCCGTGCGCACGGCGCGGCCCGCCAAGTGCCGTACGGGGAGCTGCAGTTCGGCTTCTCCCCCGCGGCGCCACACCGAGACGTACGACGGGCCGTCCGGCACCCGCATCCCGAGGGCCAGCCAGTCGTCCGTCCAGCCGGGCAGGCCGAGCGGCCAGAAGGGTACGGCCGTCGCGAGGTCGCCGCGGATCGACTTGTACGTGTGCACCGCCTCCCGGACGAGCCCGAGTTGGTGACGCGACATCCGGTTCAGGTGGCCGGACAGATGGATACGGCCGAGCAGGGCCCCGCCCAGTGTGAAGGTGATCAGGTCGTCGTCGAACTCCGGCTGCGGGTAGGCCCAGACGGCGCCCTGTTCCGGCGGCGCCGCGGTGGGTGCGGAGGCGGCGATGGGCGGGTAGCTCAGGGGGTCCTGCTGGTCACTGGTGGACTGGAGCTGGGTGACGGCGAGGGTGGCGCCGTCCATCCGCATGCCGCCGGAGGCGCAGTTCTCGACGACCAGCCCGGGGTGGCGGTCCAGGACGGCGGACAGCCAGTCGAGGTGGGCCCGGGTGTGGCCGAGCAGCCCGGCGCCCGGGGAGATGTCGCCGGGGGCGCAGGTTCCCGGGTCGACCACGATGTTGTAGTCGAGCTTGAGGTAACCCACGCCCCAGTCGCCGACGATCCGGTCCACGGCCCTGTCGAGATGGGCGCGGGCGGCCGGGTGGCGCAGATCGAGCTGGTGGCGGCCCTGTTCGGCGAGGCGCACGCCGTCGCGTTGGAAGAAGGCGTCAGGGGGGAGTTCGGACGCGACGGGGCTGCGTACGCCCACGACCTCCGGCTCCAGCCACAGCCCGGGGACCATGCCGCGCTCCCGGATCCGGTCCAGGACCTTGCGGATCCCGCCGTCGGGGAAGCGCCGTGACGAGGGCTGCCAGTCGCCGACGGTGTCCCACCAGCCGCCGTCCGCCGAGTCGTCGTACCAGCCTGCGTCCACACAGAAGTACTCGGCGCCCGCCTGAGCCGCCGCGTCGATCAGCGGCAGCAGCTTCTGCGTCGTCGGGTCGCCCATCAGCGTGTTCATGTAGTCGTTGAAGACGACGGGGAGCGTGGCGTGGTCCGGGTGCGGGCGGCGTACGGCACGGCGGTACGCGGTCAGGGCGCCCAGCGCCTCGTCGAATCCGGTGCCGAGGGCGAGGGCGCCCGGCACGGTGGTGAACTCCTCTCCCGGTGCGAGCCGGATCCGCCACTGGTGTTCCGCGTCCGTGGGGCCGTTCAGGGCCAGGCAGGTGCCGCGCTCGTGTTCGCCCAGGTCCCAGCGCCAGCCGGCCGGGGACTCGATCTGCCACAGCCAGGTCCGGCCGGATTCCCGGTCCGTCAGCGCGCCCATCGCCAGGTGGCCGTCGGTGGGCCAGCTGCCGCGCCCGGCCAGGGCGAGGGCGGCGCGGCTGTCGTGCTGGTGGACGTCGCGGTTGATGTCGGCGACGGTGGCGCGCAGCGGCTCGGCGTACCAACGGCACTCCGCGAGCCAGTCGTTGCGGGCCCGGTGCACGTCGAGGGCGTCCGGAGAGGGCAGGCCGCAGAGCAGCAGGCTGCTCACGGACTGGACGACGAGGGGCTGCGTGCCGTCGTTGCGCAGCCGGACCCTGGAGCGGAGCACCGGCACCCCGGTGGGGGACGTCAGCTCGACGAACGCCGTCAACCCGGTGTCGCGGTCGTGGAGTTCGACGGTCAGCCAGTCCCACGCGCCGCGACGACCGCTGTGGTGCGCCCGGTACCGGAGCCGCGATCCGAGGGCCGTTCCGGTGAAGCGCGAGCCGGACCAGCCGCTGCCGTGGCCGAGCGCGGTGAGCTCGACGAGCGGGAGGGCGGACTCCGGGTCGACGCCGGCGCCGACATCGGCATTGGCATCGGTACCGGCATTGGCATCGGCATCGCCGAGGCGGATCAGCCGTGGCGTCCCGTCGGCCGCGGTGGCGAACTCGGCCGTCAGCTTCGAGTGGCCCCAGCCGAACGCCCCTTGGGTGCACGTCGGCTCCGCATCCACCGCACCGGTCAAGATGTCTCTCCCTCTCTTGACGCCCTCTGTCTCTTCTCTTGACGACCCCTGTGTGACCGGTCACAATCCTGGCATGAATGTGACCGGTCACACAAGGCGCCCGGCGAGCATCAGGGATGTCGCCACCGCCGCCGGGGTCTCGTACCAGACCGTCTCGCGGGTGATCAACGGCCATCCGAGCGTCAAGCCGTCCACCCGGGAGCGGGTGCTCGCCGCCATCGACGAGCTGGGCTTCCGCCGCAACGCCACCGCGCTCGCACTGGCCAGCGGACGCAGCCGGGCCGTGACCGTGCTCACCGCCAACACCACCCACTACGGCTACGCCTCGATACTCCAGGGCATCGAGGAGGCAGCCCGCGCCGCCTCCTACGCGGTCGGGATCGGCGTCCTGGAATCGGCGGACGACGCCGCGGTCGCCGCCGAGGTGCAGCGCGCGGCGGACGCGGGCGGCGGGCTGATCGTGATCGCCTACGATCCGGCCGGCGTCCGGACCCTGGGCGCCGTCCCCGCCGAGCTGCCCGTCGTCGGCGTGGTCGAGACCCCGGCGAGCCCGCCCGACCCGGGCCGCCCCTGGGTGTGGACCGACGACCGCGAGGCCGCCCATGAGGCGACCCGGCATCTGCTCTCCCTCGGCCACGAGACCGTGCACTACGTCGCCATCCCGTCCAGCACCCGCCGCACCAGCGCCCGTACGACCGGCTGGCGGCAGGCGCTGCGGGAGGCCGGAGCGCCGGAACCCCGTCCCGTGCAGGGCAGTTGGGGCCCGGCGGGGGGCCATGCGGCGGGCCGGAAGCTGGCCGCGGACCCGGCCGTCACGGCAATCCTGTGCGGCAACGACGACCTCGCGCTCGGGGTGCTGCGCGCCGTGCACGAGGCCGGCCGGTCCGTGCCCGGCGAGGTGAGCGTGGCCGGGTTCGACGACGCCCCGCACTCGGCCTATCTGACGCCGTCGCTGACGACCGTACGCCTGGACTTCACCGGCCTGGGGCGGGCCGCCTTCGCCTTGCTGCACGGGGTGCTGGAGGCGTCCGCGCCCGTCGACCCGCACCCCGTCTCCGTACCGGAACTGGTGGTGCGGGAGAGCTCGGGGCCGCCGCCCGCCCACATCTGAGATCTCGGTACCGCCGCACTGAACACCCGTTCACGAAAGGCACTTGAGGTACGTGATGAAGAAAAGAGCCCTGCCCGCGCTTGCCCTGATATGCGTCTGCGCCCTGGCCGCCACCGCGTGCAGCGACCCCACCGCGGGCGACGCCGGCTCCGACGCCGGGAAGTCGGCCGTGAACCCGACTGCCCGCCTCGACGGCGTGAAGCTGACCATGTGGACGGCGCAGAACACGGTCAACGCGCCCAAGCAGGTCATCGAGGCTTTCGAGAAGGCCACCGGTGCGACGGTCCAGGCCCAGGCCATCCCGGACCTGTACGAGCAGAACGTGCCGACCAAGCTGGCTTCCGGCGACCGGCCGGATCTGATGTTCTGGCAGCCCTCCATCTCCACACTGCCGTTCATCCAGCCCAAGCAGAACCTCCTCACCCTCGACGGCGAACCGTGGGAGTCCAGGCTCGGCGACACCGAGAAGTCGCTCGGCATGATCGACGGCAAGCGGTACGCGGCGATCGTCACCAGCCCCGCGATGCTCGGCGTCTACTACAACAAGGACGTCTTCCGGCAGGCTGGCATCACCGAGAAGGACTTCCCGCGTTCCTACGACGAGTTGCTCGCGCTGGGCCACAAGGTCGTCGACGACACGGACGCGGCCGGGTTCTACGAGGCCGGCGGTGACAAGTGGCCCCTGCAGTGGCAGATGCAGGTCCAGCTCACCGACCTCGACCAGCGGTGGTGGGACGGGCTCAACAGGAACAAGGAGAAGTGGACCGACCCGGCCGTCGTCGGCGCCATCAAGAAGTACAAGGAGAAGCTGCTCGACGCCGGGCTCGCCCAGAAGAACCACCGCACCGGCACCTTCACCGGTCAGGCCGACGCGCTGTGGAAGGGCGAGGCCGGGATGGTCCTCAACGTCACCTCCTTCCAGAGCCAGCTGCAGGCCAAGTACTCCACCGCCGAGATCGACAGGAAGATCGGCTGGTTCCCGGTCGCCAACTCCTCGGCCACCGGCCTGTACTCCCCCGACCAGACCAACGGCGTGGTCGCGTTCCGCACCGGTGACGAGAAGCGGCAGAACGCCGCCCGGCAGTTCCTGGCCTTCTGGCTCGGCCCGGACTACGCCGACTACATCAAGGCGATGAAGATCCCGTCCGTGCAGCCGTCCGTGCCCACCCCCGACGGGCTTCCGCGGACGGCCGAGGACCAGGTGGCGGCCCTGCCCAAGGCCATCGGCGTCTTCCAGGCCAAGGCGATCGTGGCCCCGGACACGCATCTCTACCTGGCCGACATGATCTTCGACAAGAAGAGCCCGCGGCAGGTCGCCCAGGCCATCCAGGACCAGTTCGCGCAGGTGGCCAAGGCCCAGGGCGCGCCCGGGTTCTGACGATGACTCATACGGCCGTACGCGCCAAAGACACGACGGTGACCGGAGCTCCGAGGAGCGCCGGGCGGCTGCCGCGGGCCGCCGTGCATCACCCCTGGTGGTTCGCGCTGCCCGCGATCGTCGTCTTCGCGGGGTTCTTCCTGGTGCCGAACCTGCTGAACTTCTACTACCCGTTCACCGACTGGTCCTCGTACCACGCGGACATCGCCTTCACCGGCCTCGACAACTTCAGGACCGTCGCCGACGACGGCTCCCTGCTGCGGGCGATCCGCACGACGCTGCTGTACGCGCTGCTGGCGGCGCTCTTCCAGAACGCGTTCGGGCTGGCGCTGGCGCTGCTGCTGGAGGACGACACCCGCTTCAACCGGTTCTTCCGTGCCGTCTTCTTCCTGCCGGTGCTGATCTCGGCGCTCGCCACCGGCTACGTCTTCCAGGCCCTGCTCGACCAGGACGGTGCCCTCAACTCCGTGCTCGGCACGGACGTTCCGTGGCTGGGCTCGACCACCTGGACCCTGGTCGTGGTCACCCTCATCCACGGCTGGAAGTGGATGGGCCTGGCCATGCTGATCTATCTCGCCGGGCTCAAGGGCATCCCGGGCGACATGCTGGAGGCCGCCCGGATGGACGGCGCCGGGCCCTGGCGGACGTTCTGGTCGGTGCGGTGGCCGATGCTCGCGCCGGCCGTCACCTTCAACGCCACCACCGCGCTGATCGGTTCGATGAACACCTTCGACATCGTGCAGGCCACGACCGGCGGCGGGCCCGCGGCCGCCACCGAGGTCTTCAACATCTATATGTTCCGGATCTTCGGACAGGGCCTGTACGCCCAGGCGTCCGCGATGAGCCTCGTCCTCTTCCTGGTCGTGGTCGCGGTGGCGATTCCGCTGGTCGTCGGATTGCGGCGAAGGGAGCAGCTGTTGTGAACCCGTCCTTCGCCTGGCGCTACGGCCGCCCCGCGCTGGTCCTGCTGCTCGCCGGTCTGGCCGTCGGCGTACCGCTGTGGCTGGTCGCGGTCACCTCCGCCAAGCCACAGGCGGAGGCCATCGACCCCAACCTCGATCTGCCGCACCACTGGCAGCCGGGCGGCAACTACGCGGACGCGGTCGGCCAAGGCGAGATGCTGCGCGGCCTCGTCAACTCGCTGCTCGTCGTGGTGCCGTCGGTGGTGCTCGTCCTGCTGCTCGGCGCGGGCGCCGCCTGGGTCTTCGCGCGGCGCAGGTCGAGGCTGGTCTCGGCGGCATACGCGCTGTGCATCAGCGGGCTGCTGCTGCCGCCCGCCGTCATCACCATCGTGATGGAGCTGCGCCAGCTGGGCCTGGCCAACACCCGCCCCGGGATGATCGCCGTCTACACCGGCATGTATCTGTCGACGTCGATCTTCTTCATGACCGGCTTCATCCGCGCCATCCCGATGGAGCTGGAGGAGGCGGCCCGGATCGACGGGGCGACACCGGCGCGGATCTTCTGGCGGATCGTCCTGCCGCTGCTGCGGCCGGTGATCGCCACGGCGACGATCATGGTGATGCTCTACGCCTGGAGCGATGTCTTCTACGCGTTCTTCGTCCTCGGCGGCGGCGAGCGGGCGACCCTCCCGCTCAACCTCTACCAGGTCGCCAGTGCCCAGCTCTATCTGAACAACTGGCATCTCGTCTTCGCGTACGTCGTGGTGATGAGCCTGCCCATGGTCGCCGTCTTCCTCGTCGGCCAGCGAAAGATCGTGTCCGGAATCACCAGTGGAGCCGTCAAGTGACCGCAGTGACTGGAGGTCCAGCAGCGTGATCGTCCCCACCCGCACGAGATCCCGCACCAGAGCCCGCACCAGAACCGCCCTGATAGCAGCCGCACTTGGAGTCACCGCCATGGCAGGCACCCTCCCCGCAGCCGCCGGGTCCGCGTCCCCGGTCGACACGCCCCAGCGCCTCTCCGTCGATCTCGCCGCCTCCGAGGGCCCGGTCATGCTCGGCGCCAACGGCGCGCTGTACGGGCTCAGTGACGACGGGGTGCCCAGCGACGCCGCCCTGGCGCCCCTGAAGATCACCAGCGTCTCGCAGAAGCCGGAGGGCGGCGCGCAGCACCCCAACGGCGACGCGCTGACCGTCTCGAAGTCGTTCTTCCGCAACGGCGGCGGCGAGATCAACGTGATGATGCAGGACATCTATGCCAAGTGGCCGTACGAGGACCTCGGTATCGACGACTACCTCCCCAAGGTCGACAGGATCGCCAAGGAGATCGCGGCCGACCCGAACAGCGACCGCTTCGTCTACATCCCGTTCAACGAGCCCGACCAGATCTGGTACAAGCTCGGCGTCGCCGACCAGGCGCAGTACGAGGCCAACCGGGACCGGTTCTTCAAGGACTGGAAGACGGTGTTCCGGCGCATCCGCGCGATCGACCCGGACGCCCGCATCGCCGGCCCCAACGAGGCCGGCTACCACACCCGGCTGCTGCGGGACTTCCTCGCCTTCGCCAAGCGCGAGAACGTCCTGCCCCAGGTGATGACCTGGCACGAGCTGGGCTCCGGCTCCCTGCGGGACTTCCAGGCGCACTACGACGACTACCGCTCCCTGGAGCGGGCGGCGGGCATCGCCCCGCTGAAGATCAACATCGATGAGTACGCCAACCGCCGCGACCTGTCCGTGCCGGGACAGCTGGTGCAGTGGGTGTCGATGTTCGAGCGGAACAAGGTGTACGCCAACGCGGCCTACTGGGACGCGGCCGGCAACCTCAGCGGTCATGTCGTGCGCTCCAACATCCCCAACGGCGGCTGGTGGTTCTTCCGCTGGTACGCGGGCCTCACCGGCGACACCGTCAAGGTGACCCCGCCGCGCGCCGACACCATCGACACCCTCCAGGGCCTGGCCTCCCTCGACACCTCGCGCCGCCAGGCCCAGGTGCTGCTCGGCGGCTCCGACGGCGACTCGGACGTCGTGGTGGAGAACGTCTCCCGGTCCGTCTTCGGCCGTACCGTCACCGCGACCGTCGCCGAGGCGGCCTGGTCGGGCTACGAAGGGCAGCACGCGACGCCGCGCGTCCTCACCCGTACGAAGGTGAAGGTGGCGGACGACGGCACCGTGACCGTCCCGCTGCGCGGCATGCACAAGATGTCCGCCTACCGGATCGTCCTCACCCCGGGCGGCACCGGCAGCCCCTCCCCCGCCTCCGTCCCCTGGTCGGCGTCGTACGAGGCGGAGGACGCGGCCATCACCGGCGGCAAGGTCTACACCCAGGGCACGGTCGACAACGCCAACGGCTACGCGGCCTCCGGCACCAAGGACGTCGGCTCGCTCAACACGGCCACCAGCGAGGTCGGTTTCACCGTGACGGTCCCGAGGGACGGGACGTACGACCTGGCGATCCTCTACGGCAACCAGTCCGGCCGCCCCGCCACCCAGCGGCTGTCCGTCGACGGCGGCGCCCCGGTCACGGTCGCCTACCCGTCCACCGAGAACTGGACCTACCGCGCCAAGAAGGACGTCGGCCTGACCCTGACGGCCGGCACCCACACCCTGACGCTGGCCAAGGGCGACGCCGAGGTCACGCTCGACCGCGTCGACCTGACCGCCCGGGCGGCGGCACCCGCCGCGCGCTACGAGGCGACGCTCGCCGACATCGGCGGCACACCGTCGTACGACTACTCGTCCTCGGCCGGTGTGGGCACCGGTGCCCTCGTCCTGCGCTCCGGGGACAGTGCCGTGTTCGACGTGTACGCCCCGCGCGACGGCTACTTCACGGTCGTGCCGCAGGCCACGGCGCCCGTGCGGCTCGCGCTGCACGGAGAGACGGTGACAGCGCGGCCGGGCAAGCCGCTGCGGCTGTATCTGGTGGCCGGGAACAATCGCGTCACCCTGACCGCCCGGCACGCCGCCGTCCGCTCCCTCGATGTCTCGGGCAACGGCTCGACCGCCGGCACGCTCTCCTACGAGGCCGCCTCGGCGACCCTCGCGGGCGGCGCCGCACTGGTCGACTCGCCGTACGCGTCCGGCGGTTCCTACATCGGCTCGCTCGGCAACAGCCCCGCGAGCACCGCCGAGTTCACGGTGGACGCAACGCGCTCCGGCCGCTACATCCTGGTCGTCCACTACGCCCACAACGACCGGCGCGACAACGGCCACGCCTACAACACGGACATCACGTCCCGTACGGCGGACATCACGGTCGGCGGTGGGGCGCCGCGCACGGTCACCTTCAAGAACACCTGGAGTCAGGACGACTACTGGACGCTGGGCGTCCCCGTCGATCTGAAGAAGGGCTCCAACACGGTGACGTTCGGGAACGCGAGCGCATGGGCGCCGAACATCGACCGGATCGAACTGGGCCGGGTCATCGGCTGACGACCCCGTACGACTCAGGCCGGGCGGTGGCCCCGAGACCCCTGTCGGGGTGCGGGGTCACCGCTCCAGCAGTTCCAGCGCCCGTTCCCACCCGAACTCCGGCCGCCCGCCGTCCTCGCCCGGCTCGCCGGTGTACGGCTCCCCGAGGCGCACACCCATCCCCCGCAGCCGTATCAGGCTGTCCTGGTACGCGGGATGGGCGGCCAGCGCGTCGGCCACGCAGGGCAGGACGGCGATGGGGACGCCGAGGCCGTACGCCTCGCACAGGGTGCCCAGAGCGAGGGTGTCGGCCGTGCCGGCGGCCCATTTGTTGAGCGTGTTGAAGGTGGCCGGGGCGACGACCACGGCGTCGGGCGGCGGGAAGGGACGCGGATCCGCGGGCGTGCGCCAGGCCGACCGGATCGGGCGGCCGGTGAGGGCCTCGACGGCGCCGGTATCGAAGAAGCCGTTCATGGCGACCGGGGTCGCGATGACACCGACCTCCCAGTCCCGCTCCCGCGCGGCGGTGATCAGCTTGCTGACGTCCGCGGCGATCCCGGCGGCGCAGACGACGACGTAGAGGAAGGGCTTGCGGGCGTGTTCGGTCACCCGCGCACCCTACTCACCGCACTCGACGCGCCTAGCGGACCGGGAAGGACAGACCGCGCTCGTTCTCGGGGCGTGAGCCGAAGATGCGGCGGTCCTTCTCCTCGATCGGCACGTCGTTGATGCTGGCCTCGCGGCGGGTCATCAGGCCGTGCTCGTCGAACTCCCACAGCTCGTTGCCGTACGACCGCCACCACTGGCCGTCGGCGTCCCGGCACTCGTACTGGAAGCGGACCGCGATGCGGTTGCCGTCGAAGGCCCACAGGTCCTTGCGCAGGGCGTACTCCCGCTCGCGGGCCCACTTGGCGGTGAGGAGCTCGACGATCTCGGCGCGGCCGGTGACGAAGGTGTCGCGGTTGCGCCACACCGAGTCCTCCGAGTAGGCGAGCGCGACCTTGTGCGGGTCGCGGGTGTTCCAGGCCTCCTCGGCGGCCTGCACCTTCCGGGCGGCGCTCTCGCGGGTGAACGGCGGCAGGGGCGGGCGGTCGGTCATGTCATCCTCCGGGGCCGGAACGGCGGTACGAGCAAGGGAGAACGTGCGTTCTCCGCATGGCTGCTACCGTAGGAGAACGCTCGTTCTCGCGTCAAGGAGTGGTCGTACATGGACAGCGCAACAGCCCGGGAGCAGGCGCTGGAC
>JABFVM010000209.1 GCA_013362785.1 Streptomyces sp.
GCGGGACATGATCGTGGTCAGTTCGTACGCCGTGTGGGACGCGGCCACCGACGTGATCTCGGCGTGATCGTACGCGGGCGCCACCTCCACGACGTCCGCCGAGACCAGGTTGCAGGACGCCAGACCGCGCAGGATCTCCAGCAGTTCCCGCGACGTCATGCCGCCCGCCTCGGGCGTACCCGTGCCGGGGGCGTGCGCCGGGTCCAGGCAGTCGATGTCGATGGAGATGTAGAGCGGGCGGTCGCCGATGCGCTGGCGCAGCTGGTCGGCGACCTCGTCGGCGCCCCGGCGGTAGACGTCCGAGGACGTGACGATGCCGAAGCCCATCTTCTCGTCGTCGGTGAGGTCCTGCTTGCCGTACAGCGGGCCGCGGATGCCGACGTGGGAGAGCGCCTCGGTGTCGAGGATGCCCTCCTCGACCGCGCGCCGGAACGGGGTGCCGTGGGTGTACTCGGCGCCGAAGTACGTGTCCCAGGTGTCGAGGTGGGCGTCGAAGTGGAGCAGCGCGACCGGTCCGTGCTTCTTCGCGACCGAGCGCAGGAGGGGGAGGGCGATGGTGTGGTCGCCGCCCAGGGTCATCAGGCGGGCGCCGGTGCCGATCAGGTCGTCGGCGGCGGCCTCGACGGTCTCCACGGCCTCGTTGATGTTGAACGGGTTCACCGCGATGTCGCCGCCGTCCGCGACCTGCGCCAGCGCGAAGGGGGACGCGTCCTGCGCCGGGTTGTACGGGCGCAGCAGCCGGGACGCCTCACGGATGGCGTTGCCGCCGAAGCGGGCGCCCGGCCGGTACGAGACGCCGGAGTCGAACGGCACGCCGACCACGGCGACATCGGCGCGGCCGACCTCGTCGAGGCGCGGGAGCCGGGCGAAGGTCGCGGGTCCGGCGTACCGCGGGATGCGGGAGGAGTCGACGGGGCCGCGGGGCGTCTCGTTGCTGCTCATGTGGAAATGCCTTCTTTCCTACGTTTCACACGCTTCATCGCGTATGCGGGGTATCTGCCTATGACTCTACTGGCGAGCCGGGACTGGTTCGGACGCGAGTTCGGGGGTCCGGCCGGCGAGACGCTCACGCCATGCGGCGAGTACGGCTGCGTCGGTGGGCTTCGTCATCAAGGAGACGGCGACGTACGCGGCGAGGGAAGACAGCAGGCCGTAGTAGACGGGCTCGTTGGCCAGAATGCCGTGGGTCGCCATCAGGGTGATCACCGCGACGCCGCCGACGACGACCGCGGAGAGCGCGCCCTGCACGGTCCCGCGCCGCCACAGCAGCCCGCCGAGGATCGGCACCAGCAGTCCGCCGACCAGCAGGTTGTAGGCGACGGTCAGCGCCTCCACGACGTTGTTCAGCGCGATCGCCGTACCGATCACGGCGAGGCCCATGAGGAGGATGAAGGCCCGGTTGCCCTTCACCTCGTCGCGCTGCTCCTCCGACGGCCGTATGGCGCCGCGCAGCCGCGACCAGATGTCGTTGTTGGCGACGGTCGCACAGGCGATCAGCGCGCCGGAGGACGTGGACATCACGGCGGCGAGGGCGGCGGCCAGCACCAACCCCCGTACGCCGACGGGGAGTTCGTCCTTGACGATGGTCGCGAAGGCGTCGTCCGGGCTGGTGAGCTTGGGGTAGAGCACCTTGGCCGCCGTACCGATGACGGCACCGGCGACGGCGTAGGCGAGGCAGTAGGTGCCCGCGACCGTGCCGCCCCACTTGGCGGTCCTGTCGCTGCGCGCGGTGAAGACGCGCTGCCAGATGTCCTGCCCGATGAGCATGCCGAAGGTGTAGATCAGGACGTAGGTGAAGATCGTCTCGCCGCCGATGCCCAGCGGGTCGAAGTACTCGGTCGGCAGCTGCGCCTTCATCTCGCTGAACCCGCCCGCCTTGACGACGGCGATGGGCAGGAGCAGCAGGAGCACGCCGACGGTCTTCACCACGAACTGCACCATGTCGGTGAGGGTGATCGACCACATGCCGCCGAGCGTCGAGTAGGCGACGACGATCGAGCCGCCGAGGACGATCGCGACGGTGCGGTTCATGTCGAAGAGGACGTCGAAGATCGTGGCGTACGCGATGGTCGAGGTGACGGCGAGCATCAGGGTGTACGCCCACATGACGACACCGGAGATGACACCGGCCCGGCCGCCGTAGCGCAGGTCGAGCATCTCGGAGACGGTGTAGACCTTGAGGCGGGCTATGCGGGCGGAGAAGAAGACCGAGAGGGCGAGGAGCCCGAGGCCGATGGTGAAGACCATCCAGGCGCCGGAGAGCCCGTACTGGTAGCCGAGCCCCACGCCGCCGATGGTGGACGCGCCGCCGAGGACGATCGCCGCCATGGTGCCGGAGTACATGGTCGGCCCGAGCCGCCGTCCGGCGACCAGGAACTCGCTCTTGGACTTGGCGCGGCGCATGCCCCACCAGCCCATGGCCAGCATGCCGGCCAGATAGACGACGATGACGGTGTAGTCGACGGCCATGGAGGGCCTCCTTCGCGAACATCCCGGTGGCGTGTCGTGCAAATGGGGGGTGGGGACGTCGGCAGCGGCTCGCGGGGACATCCGCCCGTACCCGCGGCTGCCGGTCTGGAACGACAGTAGGTGGCCGGAAAGCGACTGCGAAGTGTACGTTTCATCCATCTGAGGCTGCTCGACTGGAGGAAACGTCCCATGCCCGAGCCCGCCGTCCCGCCCACCCCACCGGTATCGCTCGCGGCGCTCCTGGCCCGCGAGGACCTCGGCCTGCGCCGGATCGCGGGCCCGGCGGACGCGGGCACGGTGATCCACTGGGCGCACACCTCGGAGATGGCCGACCCGTATCCGTATCTGCTCGGCGGGGAGCTGCTGCTGACGGCGGGCGTGCACATCCCGGACGCGGCGGGTTCGGGGACGTATTTCGACGACTATGTGTCGCGGATCGTCGCGGCGGGCGGCGCGGCGCTCGGCTTCGGTCTCGCGCCCGTGCACGACACGGTGCCGCGCGCCCTGGTGGAGGCGTGCGACACCTACGAACTCCCGCTCCTGGAGGTCCCGCCGCAGACCACCTTCTCCGGCGTGGCCCGCGCCGTCTGGCAGCTGATGGCCCAGGCCCGGCACGCCGAACTGCGCCGTGTGACGGAGGCCCAGCAGGGCCTGGCCGCCGCGGCCGCCCGCCCGGATCCGGTACGGGCGGTGCTGCGGCAGCTGGCCCAGCGGGTGACGGGCTGGGCGGTGCTGTACGGCCTCGAAGGGACGGAGGTCGCGTCGGCGGGGAGGAAGCCGGACGGGACGGTCGGCGGGGCGCTGGCCGGGCTCGCGGAGGTCGTACGCCCCTCGGGTCCGGGGACACCCACGTCCGCCACCGACACCGCCGCCGGCACCCACCTGGCCGCCTACGCCCTCGGCGCCGGTCCCGGCTTCGTCCTCGGGGTCGCCGCCGGGCACCGCGACCCCGGCGACCACACCATCGCCTCCGTCGCCGCCGTGCTCCTCTCCCTCCTCACCGGCGAGCAGCAGAGCGGCTCGGGAGCGGCCCGTTCCTCGGCACTCGTACGGCTGCTCCTCGGCGCCGAACCGCAGGCGGTCGCCCCGCTCCTCGGCGAGGGCAGCCGGCTCGTGGTGCACGCCCGCCCCGACGCCGGGCCCTGCGATCCGGTGGCCGCCTCGGCGCTGGGCGCGGCCCTCGGCTCCCCGCTGGTCGACCTGGCGCCGGACGTCGTACGCGTCCTGGTCCCGGCGGACCGCGAACCGGCCGCGCAGCCCGGCTGGACCCTGGGCGTCAGCGCCCCGGCGACGGCGCCGGACTGGCCGGCGGCGGACGTCCAGGCGGCGCGGGCACTGTCCCGGGCGCGGGCCACCCGCACGCCCCTCTTCCAACACGGCGCCCACCGCCCCGCCCTCACCGACCTGCTCTCCCCCGACGCGGCGGAGGCCCACGCCCGCGCGCTCCTCGCGCCGCTGACGCCCCCGCTCACCGAGACCCTGCGCAGCTGGCTCTCCCTGCACGGCAGTTGGGACCGCACGGCGGTCGCCCTGTCCGTCCACCGCAACACGGTCCGCCAGCGGATCGCCCGGTGCGCGGCGCTGCTCGGCACGGACCTGGACGACCCGGACGTACGCATGGAGCTGTGGTTCGCGCTACGCAACGCCGAACTGCCGGCAGCGCAATCCGATCTGCCCGGCACGGCACCCTGATCCGCCTGGCACCGCGCGCTGATCTGCACAGTGACCCGCGTCGCACGCGCGCCGGACTCAGCCATTCCGCCCAGTTGTCTGCCTCACAATGGGGACCATGCCGATACCCGGGACACCCAGCCGCGCCGAGCTCGTCGACCACCTCGTCAGAACCCGCATCGCGGGCGATGTCGCGACGCCCCGCGAGAACAACCTCTCCCACTACCGCCAGCTGGCGAACGGCAACCGCCACTACTGGCTCGGCCTGGAGCTCGGCGACCGCTGGACCGACGAGCAGGACGTGCTCGCGGTGATGGCGGAGCGCGTCGGCGTGAACGACGACGCGGAGCACCGGCACGGCCAGGACACCATCGACCCCGAGCTGACGGTGGCCGCGCTGGAGCGGATGGCCGCGCGGCTGCGCAAGGCGGCGGACGGGCAGCAGCGGGTGCTGTTCGCGACCGGTCACCCGGGCGGCCTGCTGGACGTCCACCGCGCGACGGCGGACGCCCTGCGCGCGGCCGGCTGCGAGATCGTCGTCATCCCGGAGGGCCTGCAGACCGACGAGGGCTACGTCATGCAGTTCGCCGACGTCGCCGTCCTGGAACACGGCGCCACCCTCTGGCACACCCACTCCGGCGACCCGATGAAGGCCATCCTCACCGGCCTGGAGCGCGAGGGACGCCCGCTGCCGGACCTGGTGGTGGCCGACCACGGCTGGGCGGGGTACGCCGGTCAGCACGGCGTCGACTCCGTCGGCTACGCGGACTGCAACGACCCGGCGCTGTTCCTCGCGGAGGCGGAGGGGACGGTGCAGGTGGTGGTGCCGCTGGACGACCATGTGGTGAGCCCGCGCTACTACGACGCGATGACGGCGTATCTGCTGGGCGAGGCGGGCCTGGTCGATTAGGGGGTCGGGCGGCCTCCTCCAGGGGGCCTCCATGCGGCCTTCATGCCGCCTTTAGGTCAAGACTTAGTAAAGTGGCACGCATGATCATTGCTGCCACACCCGACGCACCCGTCGGCGGGGTCGCCGGCTGGGCCGCCGGGTTGATGGAGAAGCTGGGCGGCCCCGGTGCCGGACTGGCCATCGCCCTGGAGAATCTCTTCCCGCCGCTGCCCAGCGAGGTGATCCTGCCGCTGGCCGGGTTCACCGCGAGCCAGGGCGGGATGACCCTCGTCTCGGCCGTCGTCTGGACGACCGCGGGGTCGGTGATCGGCGCGCTGGCCCTGTATCTACTCGGCGCGCTCCTCGGCCGGGACCGGCTGATCGCGGTGGCGGCACGGCTGCCGCTGGTGAAGGTCACCGACGTGGAACGGACCGAGGCGTGGTTCCTGCGGCACGGCACCAAGGCCGTCTTCTTCGGCCGCTTCATACCGATCTTCCGCAGCCTGATCTCGATACCGGCCGGCGTCGAACGCATGCGCCTGCCGGTCTTCCTCGCCCTCACCGCGACCGGCAGCCTCATCTGGAACACCGCCTTCATCACCGGCGGCTACGCCCTCGGCGCCCGCTGGCACGAGGTCACCGACCTGGTGAGCCTCTACTCCAAGGCGATCCTGGCGATCGTCGGCGTGGTCGGCCTGGCATTCGTGGGGGTACGGCTGGCGCGGTCGGGACGGCAGCGACAGCAGGGGCAGAGACAGGGACAGGATGCGTCTTGAGCGCCGCGATCCACCCCTGTTGCGGGGCGTAACCGCTGCGGTTGCAGGTGCTGCTGAGGCATGTGTGACTGGTGGGGACCCCAATCTCCTGCTTCTAGGGGAATCTTCATGTCCGAAAGCAATTCGCAGAGCACCGGAGCCGTCGCCGTCCGGTCCGCCTTCTGCGCCATGCCCCCCAGCCCCGAACTGCGCGAGCGGCTTCTGGACGAGCAGCAGCGCATTCGCAGCTCCTCACCACTCGCCAAGCAGTTCGCCGTGAGCGGCGACCCCCGCCACCTCGGCCTCAACGACGCCATGCTCTTCCCGGCCCACGAGTACCCGGTCGGCACACCACGTGCCACCATCGCCGCCGCGGCCGCCGAACGCAGTCCCCTGACCGGCGCCGTACGCGTGGTGGTCGTCCTCGCCGACTTCGACGACAAGCAGATGACGCACGACAAGGAGCACTTCGAGAAGCTGTTCTTCTCGTTGGGCGCGATGCCGAACGGCAGTGTCCGCGAGTACTACCGCGAGGTGACCCACGGTCTGGTCGACGTCGTCGGCGAGGTCGTCGGCCCCGTCCGGCTGCCGAAGGACCTCTCCTGGTACGCGAACGGCAACTTCGGCATCGGCAAACCGACCGGTCAGCCGCGCGCGCACTTCATGGCCAGGGACGCCGCGATGGGCGCCGACCCCCAGATCAACTACGCCCCGTACGACAACGACGGCAACGGCTTCGTCGACGCCTTCATCGTCGTGCACCCGGGACCGGGCGGCGAGGTCACCGGTGACCCCGGCGACATCTGGTCGCACAAGTGGACCCTGCCGGACGCCTACAACGCGGACGGTGCGCGCATCTTCGCGTACCTCACCATCCCCGAGGACGCCAAGATCGGCGTCTGCGCCCATGAGCTGGGTCACCTGCTGTTCGGCTTCCCCGACCTGTACGACATCGACTACACGTCGGAGGGCGTCGGCAACTGGTGCGTGATGGGCGGCGGTTCCTGGGGCGGCCCTGAGGGCGCCAGGGGTGAGAGGCCCACGCATCCGTCGGCCTGGTGCAAGATCAACCAGGGCTGGGCATCGGTGTCCAACGTCACCGGCTCGACGACCCTGTCGATCCCCGACGTCAAGAACAGCCACCAGGTGCACCGGCTGTGGACCGGCGGACTGCCGGGCAGTGAGTACTTCCTGGTCGAGAACCGCCAACGCACCGGCTACGACGCCTCGTTGCCCGGAGACGGGCTGCTGATCTGGCACGTCGACGAACACCAGCCGGACAACTCCGACGAGACCCACTACATGGTGGGACTGGTCCAGGCCGACAACGAGCACGACCTCGAATGGTCGGGCAACCGCGGCGACACCGGCGACCCCTACCCCGGAAGCAGCGGGAACACCTCGTTCGGTCCGACGAGCACGCCCAGTTCCCATTCCCACTCGGGCGCCCCGACCGGTGTGTCCATCACCGGCATCTCGGCATCCGGGCCCACGATGACGGCCACCGTCGCGGTCACCGTGCCGGGACCGGTCCATATGCCGGTGAGCGTCGCCGCGGCGCGGGCCGAGACGGACGGCGAGGCCGGGCTGACCGAGATGATCCACGGCCTGCAGTCGCGGCTGGAGGCCCTGGAACAGGCCGTGGCAGGAGAGCCGCGAAGGACTGCCGAGCCGGTCCTCGAAGGCGGCCCGCGACAGGATCGCGACGGGAAACCGCGAACCGCGGAATCCGGCAAGGGCGTCGGACACGGCTACCGTCGGCCCTAGGCAAGGCGGCGGACCTAGGCAAGGCGGCGGACCATGGTGCAGGCGATCGAGAATCTCACCGCGCTGACCGTCCGCCTGGTCACCACGGGTCCGCATCCACAGCTGACGGGCTGGGACCGGCTGGTCGTCGACGTCCTCGACGGCCGGCCGGTCACCGGCTACGCCGACCTGCTGTCACAGCGCGTCGGGCACCGGCTCGATCTCGCCGTGCCGAGCAACCTCGCGCCGGATCCGGCCCCGGGCAGCGTGATCCGCCTGCGCGCCAGACTCGCCGGGGGCGAGGTGCTGGCCGAAAGACGCCCCCCGCCCGGCACGTTCGCGGTGGAGCCGCCCTGACGTCCGGCAACCGGCAACCCGGTCACCGCGGTACCCGGACCACGCCCTCCTGGATCACCGACACCGCGAGCCGCCCGTCCTGCGTGTAGATCCGCGCCTGTCCGAGCCCCCGCCCCGCGTACGCCGACGGCGACTCCTGGTCGTACAGCAGCCACTCGTCCGCGCGGAACGGACGGTGGAACCACATCGCGTGGTCCAGCGAGGCACCGACGACGTCGCCGACGGCCCAGCCGCCGCGGCCGTGCGCGAGCAGGACCGAGTCGAGGAGGGTCATGTCGGAGACGTAGGTGGCGAGCACGACATGCAGCAGCGGGTCGTCGACCAG
Source organism: Streptomyces sp. (assembly GCA_013362785.1). Lineage (GTDB taxonomy): Bacteria > Actinomycetota > Actinomycetes > Streptomycetales > Streptomycetaceae > Streptomyces. Next base: position 8,213 of record JABFVM010000209.1, read on the forward strand.
CTTGCCGTTGGTGCGGAACCAGACCTGCGAGTGCGGCTCGCGCGGCTCGCCGAACTTCCCGTACGGCGGCTCGTCGACGTAGCGCAGATCGACCGCCTGGCGGGCCTCCAGGAACCGCTCGACGACCGCCGGGTCGAGGTGGTCGTAGCCGCGCAGGCGCTCCTGGGAGGTGGGCAGCGACTCCGGGTCGGGCGCCTCGGGCATCGGCGTCTGGTGGTCCAGGCCGTCCTCGTACGTCTGGAAGGACGCCGACAGCGCGAAGATCGGCTTGCCGTGCTGGACGGCGACCACCCGGCGGGTGGTGAAGGAGCGGCCGTCGCGCATGCGGTCGACGTTGTAGACGATGGGCGCGCCCGGGTCCCCCATGCGCAGGAAGTACGCGTGGAGGGAGTGGGCGGGCCGGTCCGCGGGCACCGTGCGCCCGGCGGCGACCAGCGCCTGGGCCGCGACCTGGCCGCCGAAGACCCGCGGGACCACGGCGGAGCGGGACTGGCCGCGGAAGATGTCCTCCTCGATCTGCTCCAGGTCGAGCAGATCGAGGAGGTCACGCAGTGCCTCGTTCATGGCACCTTTTCTACTGGCAGGGGGATTTCAGGAGCCCTGCGGACCGCGTTGCGGACCGCCTTGCAGACTGCCTTACAGGCCCATGTCCTTCGCGATGATCGACTTCATGATCTCGCTGGTGCCGCCGTAGATGCGGTTGACGCGGTTGTCCGCGTACAGGCGGGCGATCGGGTACTCGTTCATGAAGCCGTAGCCGCCGTGCAGCTGGAGGCAGCGGTCGATGACGCGGTGGGCGACCTCGGTGCAGAACAGCTTCGCGGAGGCGGCCTCGGCGGGCGTCAGCTCACCGGCGTCCAGTGCCTCAAGCGCGCGGTCGGCGACGGCCTCGGCCGCGTCGACCTCGGCCTGGCAGGCGGCCAGCTCGAACTTGGTGTTCTGGAAGGCGGCGACGGGCTTGCCGAAGACGGTGCGCTCCGTCACGTACTGCTGGGCGAACCGCACGGCGGCCTTGGCCTGGGCGTAGGCGCCGAAGGCGATGCCCCAGCGCTCGGAGGCCAGGTTGTGGCCGAGGTAGTAGAAGCCCTTGTTCTCCTCGCCGAGGAGGTCCTCGACCGGGACCTTGACGTCGACGAAGGCCAGCTCGGCGGTGTCGGAGGTCTTCAGGCCGAGCTTGTCGAGCTTGCGGCCGACGGAGTAGCCCTCGGACTTGGTGTCCACGGCGAACAGGGAGATGCCGTGGCGGCGGTCCTCGGCGCTGGGCGCGTCGGTGCGGGCGCAGACGATCACACGGTCGGCGTGCACGCCACCGGTGATGAAGGTCTTGGAGCCGTTGAGGACGTAGTGCGTGCCGTCCTCGGAGAGCTTGGCGGTGGTCTTCATGCCCGCGAGGTCGGAACCCGTCCCCGGCTCGGTCATGGCCAGCGCCCACATCTCCTCACCGGAGACGAACTTCGGCAGGAACCGCTTCTTCTGCTCGTCGGAGGCGAGCATCTTGATGTACGGCAGACCGAGCAGCACGTGCACACCGGAGCCGCCGAACTGCACACCCGCGCGGGCGGTCTCCTCGTACATCACCGCCTCGAACTTGTACGAGTCGATGCCGGCGCCGCCGAACTCCTCGTCGACGCGGATGCCGAAGACGCCCAGCTCGGCGAGCTTGTAGTAGAAGTCGCGGGGCGCTTGGCCCGCCGCGAACCACTCGTCGTAGACCGGCACGACCTCGGCCTCGATGAAGGCGCGGATGGTCTCCCGGAACGCCTCGTGATCCTCGTTGAACACCGTACGGCGCACGCCGCCCACCTCCACCGGTACATGTCTAAGCGCTTGCTCACTCAACCGTACCGGCGAGTATCCACAGGCGTCCAGAGGTCAAGGTCCGTAACGCTCGTCACGCTCAGAGCCGTACGTCCCTCCGGTGCTCGTAGTCCAGCCCGTGCTCGGCACAGGGCCGCCCCGTCTCACGTGGGCAGATCATCGAGAGCGCGATGACCCGTGCCCGGTACACCCGCCAGGGAGACGGCGGGTTCACCTCCTCCGGCGCGAGAGCGCGGCCACCGCGACCGGCAGGCCCGGGGATGACGCGCAGCCCCTCCAGCGCCTCCTCGCCGTCCAGCTCCGTCGCCGTGGCGCTGATGTACAGCGCACGCGGACCCGCGGTGCCGACAGGTGCTCGCGAGTCATGGATGACGATCCCCACCCGGGGCTCATGAGCGATGTGGCGGGAGTGCGTCACCTCGGGGGACGAGACCCAGTAGAGGTCCCGCCCGTCCTCGGTGGAGTAGAAGACCGGCGCGGCCCAGGGGGCGCCGTCCGGGCCCACGGTGGCCAGCACCATGTACATGTTGCCGTCGATGATCGCCCGCGCCGCAGTGCGGCCACCCTCGTCCATGCGCCTCACTCCACCCCCGCCGCCCCGAACGCCCCCCGCGCCATCCGGTGCAGCAGCACCGCCGTCGTCCCCCGCCCCGGCAGCGACCCCGGCCGCCCCAGGTGCGGCGTCGAGTTCAGCAGGCCGAAGACCGAGTGCACGGCCGAGCGGGCCGTCGGTTCGGTCAGGTCCGGGTACACCTCGCGGACCACCTCCACCCACAGCTCGACGTACTGCCGCTGGAGCTGGCGCACGAGCTTGCGGTCGCTGTCGCGGAGGCGGTCCAGCTCGCGGTCGTGCAGGGTGATGAGGGGGCGGTCGTCGAGGGCGAAGTCGATGTGGCCCTCGATGAGGGAGTCGAGGACCTGGTCGGCCGGCACCCCGTCGGCCTCCGCGAGGCGCCGCTTCGCGCCCGTCAGGAGCTGGCCGCTGATGCCGACCAGCAGCTCGGCGAGCATCGCGTCCTTGCCGGCGAAGTGCCGGTAGAGACCGGGGCCGCTGATGCCCACGGCGGCGCCTATCTCGTCGACACCGACGCCGTGGAAGCCGCGCTCGGCGAAGAGCCGCGCGGCCTCCTTGAGGATCTGTTCACGACGGGTGGGGGCGTCGGTTCTGGTGGCCATGGAAGCAATTCTAGACAGGGAGGTTAGCGGTCGTTAACCTGAAGGAAATGGTTAACGCTCATTAACACGCCCAACAGGCGATCACTGGGTGAGGGGACCGAAGAATGCACGAGGCACCGGTGCTGACGAGCGCGGCAGATCCCGCGTCGGAGGCCTGGCGGGCCAACGAGGAGGCCCATCGGGCGCTGGTGGGCGAGCTGCACGGCAAGCTCGACGCCGCCCGGCTGGGAGGCGGTGAGAAGGCCCGCGCCCGGCACACCGCGCGCGGCAAGCTGCTGCCCAGGGACCGGGTGGACACCCTCCTCGATCCCGGCTCCCCCTTCCTGGAGCTCGCGCCGCTCGCCGCCGACGGCATGTACGACGGCCAGGCCCCGGCCGCCGGCGTCATCGCCGGGATCGGGCGGGTCAGCGGGCGCGAATGCGTGATCGTCGCGAACGACGCCACGGTCAAGGGCGGCACGTACTACCCGATGACCGTGAAGAAGCACCTGCGGGCCCAGGAAGTCGCCCTGGAGAACCGGCTGCCGTGCCTCTACCTGGTCGACTCCGGCGGCGCCTTCCTGCCCATGCAGGACGAGGTCTTCCCGGACCGCGAGCACTTCGGGCGGATCTTCTACAACCAGGCCCGGATGTCGGGCGCCGGCATCCCGCAGATCGCGGCCGTGCTCGGCTCGTGCACGGCGGGCGGGGCGTATGTCCCGGCCATGAGCGACGAGGCCGTCATCGTCCGCGACCAGGGCACGATCTTCCTCGGCGGTCCCCCGCTGGTGAAGGCCGCCACCGGCGAGGTCGTCACGGCGGAGGAGCTCGGCGGCGGCGACGTCCACGCACGCGTGTCGGGTGTCACCGACCATCTCGCCGAGGACGACGCGCACGCGCTGCGGATCGTGCGGAACATCGTCGCCACGCTTCCCGCGCGCGGGGCGCTCCCCTGGGAGGTCACCCCCACCGCGGAACCGAAGATCGACCCCTACGGCCTCTACGGCGCCGTCCCGGTCGACTCCCGCACCCCCTACGACGTACGCGAGATCATCGCGCGCGTGGTCGACGGCTCCCGCTTCGCGGAGTTCAAGTCCGAGTTCGGGCAGACCCTCGTCACCGGCTTCGCCCGGATCCACGGCCACCCGGTCGGCATCGTCGCCAACAACGGCATCCTGTTCTCCGAGTCCGCCCAGAAGGGCGCCCACTTCATCGAGCTGTGCGACCAGCGCGGGATCCCGCTGGTGTTCCTGCAGAACATCTCCGGGTTCATGGTCGGCAAGGACTACGAGGCCGGCGGTATCGCCAAGCACGGCGCCAAGATGGTGACCGCGGTGGCCTGCACGCGCGTACCGAAGCTGACGGTCGTGGTCGGCGGGTCGTACGGCGCCGGGAACTACTCCATGTGCGGGCGCGCGTACTCGCCCCGCTTCCTGTGGATGTGGCCGGGCGCCAAGATCTCCGTGATGGGCGGCGAACAGGCCGCCTCCGTCCTCGCGACCGTCAAGCGCGACCAGCTGGAGGCGCGCGGCGAGTCCTGGCCGATGGAGGACGAGGAGTCCTTCAAGGCGCCGATCCGGGAGCAGTACGAGCGCCAGGGCAACGCCTACTACGCGACGGCCCGCCTCTGGGACGACGGTGTGATCGACCCGCTGGAGACCCGTCAGGTGCTGGGCCTCGCCCTGACCGCCTGTGCCAACGCGCCCCTGGGTGAGCCCCAGTTCGGCGTCTTCCGGATGTGAGGGGGACTGTGACGATGACGCAGACCATGTTCGACACGGTCCTCGTGGCCAACCGGGGCGAGATCGCCGTACGGGTCATCCGGACCCTGCGCTCTCTGGGCGTGCGCTCGGTGGCCGTCTTCTCCGACGCCGACGCCGACGCCCGGCACGTCCGGGAGGCGGACACGGCGGTACGGATCGGTCCGGCGCCGGCCGCCGAGAGCTATCTGTCCGTGGAGCGGCTGCTGGAGGCGGCGGCCCGCACCGGCGCCCAGGCCGTCCACCCCGGCTACGGCTTCCTCGCGGAGAACGCCGGCTTCGCGCGCGCGTGCGCCGACGCCGGGCTGGTCTTCATCGGGCCGCCCGCCGAGGCCATCTCCCTGATGGGCGACAAGATCCGGGCCAAGGAGACGGTACGGGCGGCCGGGGTGCCGGTCGTCCCGGGCTCCAGTGGCAGCGGGCTCACCGACGGCCAACTCGCCGACGCCGCCCGCGAGATCGGCATGCCGGTCCTGCTGAAGCCCTCCGCCGGTGGTGGCGGCAAGGGCATGCGGCTGGTGCGGGACGCGGCGCGGCTGGCGGACGAGATCGCCGCCGCCCGCCGTGAGGCCCGCGCCTCCTTCGGGGACGACACCCTTCTGGTCGAGCGGTGGGTCGACCGGCCCCGGCACATCGAGATCCAGGTGCTGGCGGACGGCCACGGGAACGTGGTGCATCTCGGCGAGCGCGAGTGCTCGTTGCAGCGCCGGCACCAGAAGATCATCGAGGAGGCGCCCAGTGTGCTCCTCGACGAGGCCACGCGCGCGGGGATGGGCGAGGCGGCCGTGCAGGCGGCCCGCTCCTGCGGCTACCGGGGCGCGGGCACGGTGGAGTTCATCGTGCCCGGCGGCGACCCCTCCTCCTACTACTTCATGGAGATGAACACCCGCCTCCAGGTGGAGCACCCCGTCACCGAGCTCATCACCGGCCTCGACCTGGTGGAGTGGCAACTGCGGGTGGCGGCGGGCGAACGGCTGGCCTTCGGGCAGGACGACGTGACGCTCACCGGGCACGCGATCGAGGCCCGGATCTGCGCGGAGGACCCCGCGCGCGGGTTCCTGCCCTCCGGCGGCACGGTCCTCAGGCTGCGCGAGCCCCAGGGCGACGGCGTCCGCACCGACTCCGGGCTCAGCGAGGGCACCGAGGTCGGCAGCCTGTACGACCCGATGCTGTCCAAGGTGATCGCGTACGGGCCGGACCGGCAGACGGCCCTGCGGAAGCTGCGCAAAGCCCTCGCCGGGACGGTCACGCTGGGCGTGCAGACCAACGCCGGGTTCCTGCGACGGCTGCTCGCGCATCCGGCGGTCGTGGCGGGCGAGTTGGACACGGGACTGGTCGAGCGGGTCGTGGACGACCTGGTCTGCACCGACGTACCGGACGAGGTGTACGAGGCGGCGGCGGCCGTACGGCTGGACGCGCTGCGGCCTCGCGGTGCCGGGTGGACCGACCCGTTCTCCGTGCCGAGCGGCTGGCGGCTGGGCGGCACACCCCGACCCGTGAGCTTCCCTCTGCGGATCACCGAGCCCGTGGAGTACGCCCCGCGCGGCACCCACACCGTCACGGACGACCAGGTGGCCGTCACCGTCGACGGCGTACGCCACACCTTCCGGTTCGCCGCCCTGCCGGACGGCATCTGGCTGGGCCGGGACGGCGACGCCTGGCACGTGCGCGACCACGACCCGGTGGCCGCCTCGCTCACCGGGGCCGCCCACGCGGGCGCCGACTCGCTCACCGCGCCCATGCCGGGGACGGTGACGGTGGTGAAGGTCGCCGTCGGGGACGAGGTGACCGCCGGACAGAGCCTGCTGGTCGTGGAGGCGATGAAGATGGAGCACGTCATCTCCGCCCCGCACGCCGGCACGGTCGCCGAACTGGACGTCACACCGGGCACGACGGTCGCCATGGACCAGGTCCTGGCGGTCATCGCACCTCACGAGGAGGCGGCGGAATGACAGTCGAGGGTCTCCCCATGGCCGTGCCGGCCGCGGATCTGCCCGCCCGCGTCCGCATCCACGAGGTCGGCGCGCGCGACGGCCTGCAGAACGAGAAGTCGACCGTGCCGACCGAGGTCAAGGCGGAGTTCGTCCGCCGCCTCGCCGACGCCGGACTGACGACGATCGAGGCGACCAGCTTCGTCCACCCCAAGTGGGTGCCCCAACTCGCCGACGCCGAGCAGCTGTTCCCGCTCGTCGCCGGCCTGAAGGGCGTACACCTGCCCGTCCTCGTCCCCAACGACCGCGGCCTGGACCGCGCCCTGGCGCTGGGCGCCCGCCGGGTCGCCGTCTTCGCCAGCGCCACGGAGTCCTTCGCCAAGGCCAACCTCAACCGCACGCTGGACGAGTCGCTGGCGGTGTTCGACCCGGTCGTGCGGCGGGCGAGGGACGAGGGGCTGCATGTGCGCGGCTATGTCTCCATGTGCTTCGGCGACCCCTGGGAGGGCGCGGTCCCGGTCCACCAGGTGGTGCGGGTCTGCAAGGCGCTGCGGGACATGGGCTGCGACGAGCTGAGCCTGGGCGACACGATCGGCGTCGCGACGCCGGGCCATGTGCTGGAGCTGCTCGCCCTGCTCAACGAGGAGGGCGTGCCGACGAATGTCATCGGCGTCCACTTCCACGACACCTACGGGCAGGCCCTCGCCAACACCTACGCCGCCCTGGAGCACGGCGTCACGACCATCGACGCCTCGGCCGGCGGCCTGGGCGGCTGCCCGTACGCCAAGTCCGCCACCGGCAACCTCGCCACGGAGGACCTCGTGTGGATGCTGCGGGGCCTCGGCATCGACACCGGAATCGACCTCGACCGCCTCGTCGCCACAAGCGCGTGGATGGCCGAACAACTGGGCCGACCCAGCCCGTCCCGCACCGTCCGAGCCCTGTCCCACAAGGAGCACTGAACAGCCATGGACCACCGTCTCTCCCCCGAGCTGGAGGAACTCCGCCGTACGGTGGAGGAGTTCGCCCACGACGTCGTGGCGCCGAAGATCGGCGACTTCTACGAGCGTCATGAGTTCCCGTACGAGATCGTGCGGGAGATGGGCCGTATGGGGCTGTTCGGGCTGCCGTTCCCGGAGGAGTACGGCGGCATGGGCGGCGACTATCTGGCGCTGGGCATCGCGCTGGAGGAGCTGGCCCGCGTGGACTCCTCGGTCGCCATCACACTGGAGGCGGGCGTCTCACTGGGCGCCATGCCGATCCACCTCTTCGGCACGCAGGAGCAGAAGCGGGAGTGGCTGCCGAAGCTGTGCTCCGGTGAGGTCCTCGGCGCCTTCGGGCTGACCGAGCCGGACGGCGGCTCCGACGCGGGCGCGACGCGCACCACGGCCCGTCTCGACGAGTCGACGAACGAATGGGTGATCAACGGCTCCAAGTGCTTCATCACCAACTCGGGCACCGACATCACCGGCCTGGTCACGGTCACGGCGGTGACGGGCCGCAAGCCTGACGGCAAGCCGCTCATCTCGTCGATCATCGTCCCGTCCGGCACCCCGGGCTTCACGGTCGCCGCCCCTTACTCCAAGGTCGGCTGGAACGCCTCCGACACCCGCGAGCTGTCCTTCGCGGACGTCCGCGTCCCGGCCGCCAACCTCCTGGGTGAGCAGGGCCGCGGGTACGCCCAGTTCCTGCGCATCCTGGACGAGGGCCGGATCGCCATCGCGGCGCTGGGGACGGGCCTGGCGCAGGGCTGTGTGGACGAGTCGGTGAAGTACGCCAAGGAACGCCACGCCTTCGGCCGCCCCATCGGCGCCAACCAGGCCATCCAGTTCAAGATCGCCGACATGGAGATGAAGGCCCACACGGCCCGCCTGGCCTGGCGCGACGCGGCGAGCCGCCTGGTCGCCGGAGAACCCTTCAAGAAGGAGGCGGCCCTGGCGAAGCTGTACTCCTCGACGATCGCGGTGGACAACGCCCGCGACGCCACCCAGATCCACGGCGGCTACGGCTTCATGAACGAGTACCCGGTCGCCCGCATGTGGCGCGACTCCAAGATCCTGGAGATCGGCGAGGGCACGAGCGAGGTACAGCGGATGCTGATCGCGCGGGAGTTGGGGTTGGCGGGCTGACCCCCGCCCTGCCCTGCCCGGCCCGGCCCGGCCCGGCCCGGTCAGGGAATCAGCACCGCGACGACCAGCGCCAGCGGGAACAGAATGGTGGCCGTGGCCATCAGCCAGCCGACCCGCCATGACGACTTGTCGGCGACCTTGAGGCAGAACGGCACCATGAGGAGCACCCAGAGGGACAGCGGTACCCAGAGAAACCCGATCCCCATGACGCCCCCGTCTGCCGTTCCCATCACAGCCACAGCCACAGTGAGGCCCAACTTCCCTTGATTTCAAGGGGGTTGGGCCTCGCGGGCTGGGTAGCGCTCGTCACAGCCCGCGCATAGCTTCGATCACAAGGGCCCCCACCCCTGGACATCAGCTCAGGTTAGGCTAACCTACCTTCGAATTGTCCGGCCGGTGATCCGCCCTGTTCGAAAGCAGCGTAACCATGCCCAACGCCAGAGCCACCCACCTCACCCGCCGCGGCATCCTCGCCGCCGGTGGCGCCCTCGGCCTCGGGGCCGTGCTCGCAGCCTGCGGGGACGACGACGCGAAAAGCGGTGGTTCGGACGAGGCCACGACCGCTGCCAAGTCCGGCCCCTGGACGTTCAAGGACGACCGCGGCACCACCGTGAAGCTCGACAAGGTCCCGACGAAGATCGTCGCCTTCGTCGGCGTCGCCGCCGCCCTGTTCGACTACGGCATCGAGGTCAACGGCGTCTTCGGCCCCACCAAGACGCAGGACGGCAAGGCCGACGTCCAGGCCGGCGACATGGACGTCAGCAAGCTCACGGTCTTCGGCAACGTCTGGGACCAGTTCAACGTCGAGAAGTACGCCGCGTTCGCCCCCGAGGTCCTCCTCTCCACGACCTTCGACGCCGCCGGCACCCTCTGGTACGTCCCCGAGGCGTCCAAGGACAAGATCGCCAAGCTCGCCCCGAGCGCCGCCGTCTCGGTCTACGACCGCCAGCTGACCAAGCCGCTGGAGAAGATGTGGGAGCTGGCCGAGTCCCTCGGCGCGGACATGAAGGCCGACAAGGCCGTCCAGTCCAAGAAGGACTTCGAGGCGGCCGCCGAGCGGCTGCGCAAGGCCGCCAAGGCCCGCCCGGAGATCAAGGTGATGGCCGGTTCCGCCAGCCAGGAGATCTTCTACGTCTCCGGCACCAACCTCTCCATCGACCTGGAGTACTTCAAGGCCCTCGGCGTGAACTTCGTGGAGCCGCCGGAGAGCGCCAAGAAGGAGGGCGGCGGCTGGTTCGAGAGCCTGAGCTGGGAGAACGTCGACAAGTACCCGGCCGACATCATCATGATGGATGACCGCTCCTCGACGATTCAGCCCGCTGACATCACCGAGGCGACGTGGAAGAAGCTGCCCGCGGTGAAGGCCGGGCAGGTCATCGCGCGTTCGCCCGAGCCGATTCTGTCGTACGACAAGTGCACGCCGCTGCTGACGAGTCTTGCCGAGGCCATCGAAAAGGCCAAGAAGGTCGCCTGAGAAAGAGCCACTTGAGGTTGTGGGGCGACTGCGGGCCGACTGTGGTCGGTCGCGCAGTTCCCCGCGCCCCTGAGTGCGCTGCCCTGACGTCGATTCAGGAGTTACCCCCATGACCACCGCCGTCGCAGCTCCGTTCCGGTTCTTCTCCCTCCAGGTCATACGGACGCGGCGGCTCGGTCCGTCTCTGGTCCGGGTCACCTTCGGTGGGGACGATCTGCAGTACTTCTTCTCCGACGGGTGTGACCAGTCCCTGTCCCTCTTCCTGCCGCACCCGGGGCAGAGCGAGCCGCAGGTTCCCCTGGAGCTCGGAGACGGGTGGTGGCAGGGGTGGCGTGAACTGCCGGACGACGTACGGGCCGTGATGCGGTCGTACACGTTGCGCGCCCTGCGTCGGGATCCCGACGAGATCGACATCGACTTCGTGCTGCACACCCCGGCAGGACCCGCGTCCGCGTGGGCCTCCCGGGCCGCCGCCGGGGACCGGGTGCTGCTGCTCGGGCCCGCGATCGCCGACAACCGGGCGATCCGGTTCCGGCCGCCCGAGGGCACCGACCTCGTGGTGATCTGGGGCGACGAGACCGCCGTACCCGCCGTCTCCGCCATCCTCGAAACCCTGCCCGCCGGCGCCCGTGCCCGGGTGTGGCTGGAGGTGCATGACGCCGGGGACATCCAGGACCTGGCGACCGAGGCCGACGCCGAGATCACGTGGCTGGTCCAGGAGGACGCCCTGGATGTCATCCGAGCCTCTCAACTCCCGCCCGCCGAGCACCCGTACGTCTGGATCGCGGGCGAGTCCGGCCGGGTGAAGGCGCTGCGCCGGCACTTCGTCGGTGAGCGCGGGGTCGATCGGCGCAGGGTGACGTTCGTCGGCTACTGGCGCCAGGGCATGACCGAAGAACAGCTGCGCGCCGCCGAGTAGTCACCCCCGGGATCGACGTGATCACGGTCACGGCCAAGGACGCCCTAACGTCTTGTTAGTTAGGTTAGCCTTACCTAAGTTAAATCACGGCACTCCCGCACCACAGGCACTCTCGCACCACACGGCACTCCCCGCACCACACGGCCCGTCCCCACCGGAGGACCTCCCCATGCGCTCGCACCTGCTCAATGACACGACCGCGGAGCAGTACCGCCGCTCCGTGACCGAAGGTATAGAGCGGGTGGCAGCCAAACTCGCCGCCACCGACCGTCCGTTCACCGGTGTCACCGTCGACGCCCTCGCCCCGGCCATCGACGCGATCGACCTCGACAAGCCGCTGCTCGACACCGCCGCGGTCCTCGACGAGCTGGAGGACGTCTACCTCCGGGACGCGATCTACTTCCACCACCCCCGCTATCTCGCCCACCTCAACTGCCCGGTCGTCATCCCGGCCGTGCTGGGCGAGGCGATCCTCTCCGCCGTCAACTCCTCCCTGGACACCTGGGACCAGTCGGCCGGCGGCACGCTGATCGAGCGCAAGCTGATCGACTGGACGACGGATCGAATAGGGCTCGGCGAGAACGCCGACGGGGTCTTCACCTCGGGCGGCACGCAGTCCAACCTCCAGGCGCTCCTTCTCGCCCGCGAGGAGGCCAAGACGGACAGCCTGGCCAAACTGCGTATCTTCGCCTCCGAGGTCAGCCACTTCAGCGTGAAGAAGTCCGCGAAACTGCTGGGCCTCGGCCAGGAAGCCGTCGTGTCCATCCCCGTCGGCCACGACAAGCGGATGCAGACCGTCGCGCTCGCCCGCGAACTGGAGCGCTGCCGCCGCGACGGCCTCGTCCCCATGGCCGTCGTCGCCACCGCCGGCACCACCGACTTCGGCTCCATCGACCCGCTGCCCGAGATCGCCGAGCTGTGCGAGCAGTTCGGCACCTGGATGCATGTCGACGCCGCCTACGGCTGCGGGCTGCTCGCCTCCGTGAAGTACCGGGGCCGGATCGACGGCATCGAGCGCGCCGACTCGGTCACCGTCGACTACCACAAGTCCTTCTTCCAGCCGGTGAGTTCCTCGGCCGTGCTGGTACGGGACGCCTCGACGCTGCGCCACGCGACCTACCACGCCGAGTACCTCAACCCGAAGCGCATGGTCACCGAGCGCATCCCCAACCAGGTCGACAAGTCCCTGCAGACCACCCGCCGGTTCGACGCCCTCAAGCTGTGGATGACCCTGCGGGTGATGGGCGCCGACGGCATCGGGCAGCTCTTCGACGAGGTCTGCGACCTGGCCGTGGAGGGCTGGCAGCTGCTGGCCGCCGACCCCCGCTTCGACGTCGTCGTGGAGCCCACGCTCTCCACCCTCGTCTTCCGCTACATCCCGGCCGCCGTCACCGACCCGGCCGAGATCGACCGCGCCAACCTGTACGCCCGCAAGGCCCTGTTCGCCTCCGGCGACGCGGTGGTCGCGGGCACCAAGGTCCAAGGCCGCCACTACCTGAAGTTCACCCTGCTCAACCCCGAGACGACGGCCGAGGACATCGCCGCCGTCCTCGACCTGATCGCCGGCCACGCCGAGCAGTACCTGGGAGAGTCCCTTGACCGCGCGTCCTGAAAACCCGACCAAGACCCATGACTTCGTGGGAATCGGGCTCGGCCCGTTCAACCTCGGCCTCGCCTGCCTGACCGAGCCGATCGACGAGCTCGACGGCGTCTTCCTGGAGTCGAAGCCCGACTTCGAGTGGCACGCGGGCATGTTCCTGGACGGCGCCCACCTCCAGACCCCGTTCATGTCGGACCTGGTCACCCTGGCCGACCCGACCTCGCCGTACTCCTTCCTGAACTATCTGAAGGAGAAGGGGCGGCTGTACTCGTTCTACATCCGCGAGAACTTCTACCCGCTGCGGGTCGAGTACGACGACTACTGCCGCTGGGCCGCGAGCAAACTCAGCAGCATCCGCTTCGACACGACGGTGACGGAGGTGACGTACGACGACGAGGACGCGGTCTACGTCGTGACGACCGCCGACGGTGCCGAGTTCCGCGCCCGCCACCTCGTCCTCGGCACGGGCACCCCGCCCCACATACCCGAGGCCTGCCAGGGCCTGGGCGGCGACTTCCTGCACAACTCGCGCTATCTGCAGCACAAGCGGGAACTCCAGAAGAAGGAGTCGATCACTCTCGTCGGCTCCGGGCAGTCCGCCGCCGAGATCTACTACGACCTCCTCAGCGAGATCGACGTCCACGGCTACCGGCTGAACTGGGTCACCCGCTCCCCGCGCTTCTTCCCGCTGGAGTACACCAAGCTCACGCTGGAGATGACCTCGCCGGAGTACATCGACTACTTCCGCGAGCTCCCGGAGAGCACCCGCTACCGGCTCACCGCCGAGCAGAAGGGCCTGTTCAAGGGCATCGACGGCGATCTGATCAACGAGATCTTCGACCTGCTCTACCAGAAGAACCTCGCCGGTCCCGTGCCCACTCGCCTGCTCACCAACTCCTCCCTCAACAGCGCGCGTCACGAGAACGGGACGTACACCCTGTCCTTCCGCCAGGAGGAGCAGGGCAAGGAGTTCGAGCTCGACTCGCAGGGCCTGGTCCTGGCCACCGGCTACAAGTACGCCGAGCCGGAGTTCCTCAAGCCCGTGCGCGACCGCCTGGTCTACGACTCGCACGGCAACTTCGACGTCGCCCGCAACTACGCCGTCGACGTCACCGGCCGCGGAGTGTTCCTCCAGAACGCCGGCGTCCACACCCACAGCATCACCAGCCCCGACCTGGGCATGGGCCCGTACCGGAACGCGTACATCATCCGCGAGCTGCTCGGCACCGAGTACTACCCGGTCGAGAAGACGATCGCGTTCCAGGAGTTCTCGGTATGAGCACCACAGACACCTTCACGTTCCGCACCCTCGACCCCCTGAAGGACGCCGAGCTGCTGCACAGCTGGGTCACCCACCCCAAGGCGGCCTTCTGGATGATGCAGGACGCGAGCCTGGTGGACGTCGAGCGCGCCTACATGGAGATCGCGGCCGACGAGCACCACCACGCGCTGCTCGGCCTCGACGGGTACGGCGTCCCCGCCTTCCTGATGGAGAGGTACGACCCCGCGCACCGCGAACTGGTCGGCCTGTACGAGCCGCGGCCCGGCGACATCGGCATGCACTTCCTCACGCCGCCCACCGACCGGCCCGTCCGCGGCTTCACCCGGTCTGTCATCACGGCTGTCATGGCGCACCTCTTCGAGGACCCGGCAGTGCGGCGGGTGGTAGTGGAACCGGACGTTTCCAACAAGGCCGTCCACGCCCTGAACGAAGCCGTGGGTTTCGTGCCCGAGCGCGAGATCCAGAAGCCGGAGAAGAAGGCGCTGCTGAGCTTCTGCACCCGTGAGCAGTTCTTGAAAAGGCACAGCACAGTGGCCGCCCGAGGAGTAGCCGTATGACCCTGTCCGACGCCGTAGCGCATCTGTCCCCCCACCGCTGGGCGCGGGCCAACCGCCTCCTGATCCGCAAGGCGCTCGCCGAGTTCACCCACGAGCGCCTCATCACGCCGGAGGCTTCCGGCGACGGCACATACGTCGTCCGCAGCGACGACGGCCTGACCCGGTACACCTTCACGGCCACCACCCACGCCCTCGACCACTGGCAGGTCGACGCGGACTCGATCACCCGCCACCGGGACGGCGCCGAACTCCCGCTCGCCGCCCTGGACTTCTTCATCGAGCTGCAGAAGTCGCTGGGCCTGAGCGACGAGGTCCTGCCCGTCTACCTGGAGGAGATCTCCTCCACCCTCTCCGGTACCTGCTACAAGCTCACCAAGCCGCAGATCCCGGTCGCCGAGCTGGCGAAGGCCGGCTTCCAGGCCATCGAGACCGGCATGACCGAGGGCCACCCCTGCTTCGTCGCCAACAACGGACGGCTCGGCTTCGGCATCCACGAGTACCTGTCGTACGCCCCCGAGACCGGCAGCCCGGTCCGCCTGGTCTGGCTGGCGGCCCACCGCTCGCGCGCCGCGTTCACGGCGGGTGTCGGCATCGAGTACGAGGCCTTCGTACGCGACGAGCTGGGCGCGGAGACCGTCGAGCGCTTCCACGGCGTCCTGCGCGACCAGGACCTCGACCCGGCCGACTACCTCCTCATCCCCGTCCACCCCTGGCAGTGGTGGAACAAGCTCACCATCACCTTCGCCGCCGAGGTCGCCCAGAAGCACCTGGTCTGCCTGGGCGAGGGCGACGACGAGTACCTGGCCCAGCAGTCCATCCGGACCTTCTTCAACCGGTCCAGCCCCGAGAAGCACTACGTCAAGACGGCCCTGTCCGTCCTCAACATGGGCTTCATGCGCGGACTGTCGGCCGCCTACATGGAGGCGACGCCGGCCATCAACGACTGGCTGGCCCAGCTCATCGACAACGACCCGGTCCTCCGGGCCACCGGCCTGTCGATCATCCGCGAGCGCGCCGCCGTCGGCTACCGGCACCTGGAGTACGAGAAGGCGACCGACCGCTACTCGCCGTACCGCAAGATGCTGGCGGCACTGTGGCGCGAGAGCCCGGTGTCCTCCCTGCGCGACGGCGAGTCCCTGGCCACCATGGCCTCCCTCGTCCACGTCGACCACGAGGACGCGTCCTTCGCGGGCGCACTGATCGAGCAGTCGGGCCTCGCCCCGACGGAGTGGCTGCGCCGCTACCTCAAGGCCTACTTCACCCCGCTCCTCCACAGCTTCTACGCCTACGACCTGGTCTACATGCCGCATGGCGAGAACGTCATCCTGGTCCTGAAGGACGGCGTCGTGGAGCGCGCGATCTACAAGGACATCGCCGAGGAGATCGCGGTGATGGACGTGGACGCGGTGCTGCCGCCGACGGTCGAGCGGCTGCGCGTGGACGTCCCGGAGGAGAAGAAGCTCCTGTCCATCTTCACGGACGTCTTCGACTGCTTCTTCCGCTTCCTCGCCGCGAACCTCGCCGCCGAGGGAATCCTGGAGGAGGACGACTTCTGGCGCACGGTCGCCGAGGTCACCCGGGACTACCAGCACTCGGTGCCCGAACTCGCCGACAAGTTCAAGCAGTACGACATGTTCGCCCCCGAGTTCGCCCTGTCCTGCCTCAACCGCCTCCAGCTCCGCAACAACAAGCAGATGGTGGACCTGGCGGACCCGGCCGGCGCATTGCAGCTGGTGGGCAACCTGAAGAACCCGATCGCAGGGCTGTAGTCCACGGCCCTACACAGACAGGCGGGCACCCCGGGGTACGGTCCCCCGGGGTGCCCGCCGGCATGAACGCCCTGCTTTTGTCTTTTGTCTTTTGTCTTTTGCTTTTTGCTCTTAGGGGCGCGGGGAACTGCGCGACCAGCCCCCACCGGCCCGCAGACGAATAGTCACCAGGGAACCTGAGGCGACCGATAGAACCCGATCCCCAACGCCTCCCACCGAGCAGCCTGCGCGGCAAGCCGAACCTTGTACTTCTCCCAGTCATGCGTGGAAGCCGGCGACCAACCGAGCTCGGCCGCACCAGCCAGCCGAGGGAACGCCATGTACTCAAGGTCGGCCGACTTGCCGAGCGTCTCCGTCCACATGGGCGCCTCCACCCCCCGGATCGCCGAAGCAGGGGCCCCAGGCAGATAGTTGCCCGGATCCCAGTCGTACGACCCCTTCACTTCCACCAGCCCGGCCCAGTCCAGCCCCAACGGCGTATCGGCCGTGTACTTCATGTCCAGGTAGATCCGGTCGGCCGGCGACAGAACAACCCCGGTCCCGTTCCGCGCAGCGGCTGCGACCTGCGCCTTCTCCTCCGCACTCGTACTGTCCAGCCCCCAGTACTGCGCCAGCGCCCCCCGCGAGGGGTTCGCCCCGGTCAGCTGATGCCAGCCCACCACGGTCTTCCCGTACTCGGCCACGATCGGCTGCACCCGGTCCATGAACCTCACATAGTCCTCGTGACTCGTGGAGTGCGCCTCGTCCCCACCGATGTGCAGGTACTTCCCCGGCGTCAGCGCGGCCAGCTCGCGGATCACGTCGTCCACGAAGTCGTACGTGATCTCCTTGCCGACACACAGCGAGCTGAAGCCGACGTCGGTGCCGGTGTAGAGCGGCGGCGCCACGCCGTTGCAGTTCAGGTCGGCGTACGAGGCCAGCGCCGCGTTGGTGTGGCCGGGCATGTCGATCTCGGGGACGACCTCCTGGTAGCGGGAGGCGGCGTACCGGACGATCTCCTTGTAGTCGGCCTTGGTGTAGTGGCCGCCGGGGCCGCCGCCGACCTGGGTGGAGCCGCCGTAGGTCGCGAGGCGCGGCCAGGAGTCGATGGCGATGCGCCAGCCCTGGTCGTCGCTGAGGTGCAGATGCAGCTTGTTGATCTTGTACAGGGCGAGCTGGTCGATGTAGCGCTTGACCTGGTCGACGCTGAAGAAGTGCCGGGAGACGTCGAGCATCGCGCCGCGCCAGCCGTAGCGCGGGGTGTCCTTGATCGTGCCGCCCGCGACCAGCCAGGGGCCGGGCTGGACGGAGTCCTTCTCGACGGCCGCCGGGAGCAGCTGGCGCAGGGTCTGCACGCCGTGGAAGAGGCCGGCGGCCCCCGCGGCGGTGATGGTGACGCCCTTGCTGCCGCTGTCGAGACGGTAGCCCTCGGCGCCGAACGGGCCCTGGGCGAGGCGTAGTCGGATGCCTCCGGTGCCCTGGGCCGTGACGGGGAGGGGGTAGCCGGTGGAGGGGCGGAGGATGGCCGCGAGGTAGTCGCCGACGCGGCGGGTCTCGCGGGAGTCGTCGACGCGGATGCGGGTGCCGCCGGTGATCCGGTAGGGGGACGCGGCCGGGGCGACCGAGGCGGGCGCGGGGACCACCCGGTCGAGCGGGGTGGGCGATGCCGCCTGTGCGGGGGCGGCCCCGGTCAGCGAGGCGCCCGTCGCGACCAGCAGCAGGGAGCCGAGAAGGCGGAACGTTCTGTGGTGCTGTCTCACAGGACCGACTCTCACAAGCGTGTCCCTTTCATGAGCCGTTGCGCTCCAGGAGGTCTGGACCACTCTCTCGTGAGTCTGGTGGAACAATCCACCCCATGGCGGAAATCATCCAGAAGGACGGCACGTGGGTCTTCGACGGCGACGCACTGCGGCTGACTCCCGGACGGGACAAGAACGTCAGCCTTTTCCGCAAGACTCTGGGTGAACTGGTGGTCCCGCTGGGGGCGTTGGCGGGAATCTCCTTCGAACAGGGCAAGAAGACCGGGCGGCTCAGGCTGCGCCTGCGCGACGGCGCCGACCCGCTGCTGCACGCCACCGGCGGCCGTCTCGTCGAGCCCAACGACCCGTACCAGCTGACCGTCGAGTCCGACCGCTACGGCGTCGCCGAGTACTTCGTGGACGAGGTCCGCAACGCCCTCCTCCTGGACCAGGTGCCCGCCGAACCGGTCGACGCGTATCTGCTGCCGGGCCCCTCCGTGCCCCTGTCGGTGTCCGCCGGGGACGGCACCGCCAGTTTCGACGGTGAGCACATCCGCCTGGAGTGGAACTGGAAGACGGAGGACGCCAAGGCCGCCGCCGGCACCCGCTCCCTCACGCTCACCGACATCGCGGCGGTGGAGTGGCATCCGGCGGCGGGCCTGGAGAACGGCTACCTCCGCTTCAGCGTCAGGAACGCCTCCACGAAGGCACCGCCCAAGTACGACCCCAACTCCGTGGAGCTGTGGGGCTTCAAGAAGGACCCGCTGATGGCCCTGGTCGCGGCGGCCGTCCAGGCCCGCCTCCCGCACCCGGCCGGAGCCGGCGCCGGGGCCGCCCTCGTCGACGTACAGGACGCGCGAGCGGAACTGCCCGCCGCCCGGGCCCCGTCCGCCGAGGACGACCACGACGCCTTCCTGCGCCGCCTGCGCGAACTCGGCGAACTCCACCGCACCGGCGTGCTGACGGACGAGGAGTTCACGATGGCCAAGCAGGCGGTCCTCAAGCGGATGTAGGGCATGCAGGGCTCATACGCGGCTACCTGGCCCCGCTACTTGCCCGCCTACTTGGCCCGGCGCGCCACCGTGAAGTGGTCGATCCGGTCACCCGTCTCGGCGATGCCCTGCACCTTCAGGGTGGCGTACCGGCCCTTCGGGGCGGGGTTCACGTCCACCCGCAGGAACGAGTAGTTGAGGTAGCGCACCCGCGACCAGGCGACGGTCTCGTTCTTCTTGCCGTCCTTGAGGTTGACGAAGGAGGCCACGGAGTCGACCTCGTGCTCGTGCCCCTCGTAGGAGTCGGGCGCGGAGAACGCGTACAGGCTGCGGCCGGCGGCGCCCGCCGTGACGTAGACGACGCCCTCGGTCTCGGGGTAGGCCGTGCCGCCGATCGGCAGCTTCTTGACGACCTCGTCCCCCTTGATCACATCCGTCCGCTCGTACTGGTGGTTGTGGCCGTTGATGACCAGATCCACCTGGTACTTCTCGAACAGCGGCACCCACTCCTGGCGCACGCCCCCCTCCGAGGCGTGCGCGGTGGAGGTGCAGTAGGCGCAGTGGTGGAAGAACACGACGACGAAGTCGATGTCGTGGGCGGCCCGGAACTTCTTCAGCTGCGCCTCGAACCACTTGGTCTGGGTGCCCCCGGAGATGCCGAGGTTCGCGGGGATCTCGTACGACACGTCGTTGGGGTCGAGCGAGATGATCGCGGTGTTGCCGTGGACGAAGGAGTAGACGCCCGGCAGGTTCTTCCGGTCCGGCCCGTTGTCGGGGAGCGTGAAGCGGGCCTCCTCGCCGCCGTAGCCGTTGGGCGAGTACCAGGCCTCCATGTCGTGGTTGCCGTAGCTCACCATCCACGGGACCGACTTGGCGACCGACTCGGTCTGGTACAGGAACTGGTCCCAGGTGCGCGAGTCGAAGCCGGTGTCGGAGGTCTTGCCCTGCCCGGCCGGGTCGCCGTACGCGATGTCCCCGGCGTGCAGATGGAAGACCGGGTTCTGGCCGAGGATCAGGCTGTCGTTGGCCAGCGCGTGATAGCTGACGCCCTGGTCGCCGAAGGCCGTGAAGGTGAACGGCGCCTTGTGGGCGGGGGCGGTGGTGAAGGTGCCGAGGGTGCCGAGGAGGTGCGGCTCGGCGGGGTCGAAGCCGTCGTGGCCGACGCCGTAGTAGTAGGTCCGGCCGGGGCGCAGACGGGCGAGCTGGGCGTGCACGTAGTACTGCGTGTGGTCGGCGCTGGTGCCGACGCCGGCCGGTGTGTAGAGGGAGCGGACCTCGGCCTCGATCTTGCGGGAGAGGTCCCAGGGGTGGGCGCCGATCCGGATGAACGGCTTCCGCACGGCGACCGGGACCTGCCACGAGACGGTCATCTCGGTGCGGGGGTCGTTGCCGTAGGCGAGATGGCGGCCGAACGGGGCGACGAGGGCACCGTCGACGGTCTCGGTGCGCGGGGCCGACTGTGTCGGTACGGCCTGCGTCGGTACGGCGGCCCGGGCGGTGGCGCCCGGTACGAAGGTGCCGCCCGCGACGGCGCCGAGCGTGACGGCGCCGCCTCTGATCATGTTGCGCCGCGAGAACTTGGCGCGCAGGTACTCGTGCTGCTCGGCCATACTCATGCGCTCGGCGAGCTGCTCGGGTACGCCCATACGTGGAATGTCCATGGCGTCACAAGGTGCTCGCCACACACATCGGCCCGGGGAACAGCCGGCCAACAGACTCCCATGGGCGTCCCATAAGTGTTTCAACAGCTACGTGCAGCTACGTGCCCGAAATCGGGCAGGATTCTTGCGAAGGCGTCGCCCATGCTTCAGGATCTACCGGGTGCACGACGAACTTGTTGATCATCTGACGCGGTCCTCGCCCCTCAACCGGGGCGAGGCGCTGCGGGTGATCCAGGACGTGCTCGCCTACTTCGACGAGACGACCGAGGACTACGTCCGTCGCCGCCACCGCGAACTGCAGGCCCAGGGCCTGGTCAACGCGACGATCTTCGAACGGATCGAGGCGGACCTGAAATACCGAGCGGTGGCACCGCCCGAGCTTACGCTCAGGCAACTGCGCCGCATCGTCTACGGCTGAGGAATACATCTGTATGTGCGGAATTGTCGGATACATCGGGAAGCGTGACGTTGCTCCTCTGCTGCTGGAGGGCCTGCAGCGGCTGGAGTACCGCGGCTACGACTCGGCGGGCATCGTCGTCACCTCCCCGAAGGCGACGGGCCTGAAGATGGTCAAGGCCAAGGGCCGGGTCCGCGACCTGGAGGCCAAGGTCCCGGCGCGCTTCAAGGGCACGACCGGCATCGCCCACACCCGCTGGGCCACCCACGGCGCCCCCTCCGACGTGAACGCCCACCCGCACCTGGACGCCGAGGGCAAGGTCGCCGTCGTCCACAACGGCATCATCGACAACGCCTCCGACCTGCGCCGCAAGCTGGAGGCGGACGGCGTCGAGTTCCTCTCCGAGACCGACACCGAGGTCCTCGTCCACCTCATCGCCCGTTCGCAGGCGGAGAAGCTGGAGGACAAGGTCCGCGAGACGCTGCGCGTCATCGAGGGCACGTACGGCATCGCGGTGATGCACGCCGACTTCAACGACCGCATCGTCGTCGCCCGCAACGGCTCCCCGGTCGTCCTCGGCATCGGCGAGAAGGAGATGTTCGTAGCGTCGGACATCGCCGCGCTGGTCGCCCACACGCGGCAGATAGTGACGCTGGACGACGGCGAGATGGCCACCCTGAAGGCCGACGACTTCCGCACGTACACCACGGAGGGCACCCGTACGACGGCCGAGCCCACCACCGTGGAGTGGGAGGCGGCGTCGTACGACATGGGCGGCCACGACACGTACATGCACAAGGAGATCCACGAGCAGGCCGACGCCGTGGACCGCGTGCTGCGCGGCCGCATCGACGACCGCTTCTCCACCGTGCACCTCGGCGGCCTGAACCTGGACGCCCGTGAGGCCCGCCAGATCCGCCGCGTGAAGATCCTCGGCTGCGGCACCTCGTACCACGCGGGCATGATCGGCGCCCAGATGATCGAGGAGCTGGCCCGTATCCCCGCGGACGCCGAGCCGGCCTCCGAGTTCCGCTACCGCAACGCGGTCGTGGACCCCGACACCCTCTACATCGCCGTCTCCCAGTCCGGTGAGACGTACGACGTGCTGGCGGCCGTCCAGGAGCTGAAGCGCAAGGGCGCGCGGGTCCTGGGCATCGTGAACGTGGTCGGTTCGGCGATCGCCCGCGAGGCGGACGGCGGCATCTACGTGCACGCGGGCCCCGAGGTCTGCGTCGTCTCCACGAAGTGCTTCACGAACACGACGGTCGCCTTCGGTCTGCTCGCGCTCCACCTCGGCCGCACCCGCGACCTCTCGGTCCGCGACGGCAAGCGGATCATCGAGGGCCTGCGCAAGCTGCCCGCCCAGATCTCCGAGATCATGGAGCAGGAGGGCGAGATCGAGAAGCTGGCCCAGCAGTTCGCCGAGGCCCGCTCGATGCTCTTCATCGGCCGCGTCCGGGGCTACCCGGTCGCCCGCGAGGCCTCCCTCAAGCTCAAGGAGGTCTCGTACATCCACGCCGAGGCCTACCCGGCCTCCGAGCTCAAGCACGGCCCGCTGGCCCTGATCGAGCCCGCCCTCCCCACGGTGGCGATCGTCCCCGACGACGATCTGCTGGAGAAGAACCGCGCCGCCATGGAGGAGATCAAGGCCCGCAGCGGCAAGATCCTCGCGGTGGCCCACCAGCCCCAGGAGAAGGCCGACCAGACGATCGTGGTCCCGAAGAACGAGGACGAGCTGGACCCGATCCTGATGGGCATCCCGCTGCAACTCCTCGCCTACCACACGGCCTTGGCCCTGGGCCGGGACATCGACAAGCCCAGGAACCTCGCCAAGTCGGTGACGGTCGAGTAATTGGCCGCAGTGGCCGGACAACCAGACGGCCCCCCGCGTGATGGCATCCATCACGCGGGGGGCCGTTCTGATCGCCGCCACCGCGTCTCCCCGTCCTGCTCCTCCTCGGTCGCGGACAGCCCGGCCGCCGCGGCGACCGCCGCCGACGCCAGGTGGTCGGGGTGGACATGGGCGACGACCGTACGGACCGAGTGCCGCCCGAGCCAGCCCACCAGCCCCCGCGCCGCCTCGGACGCGTACCCGCGCCCCTGCCACGCCGTACCGACCACCCAGGCGATCTCGGCACCGCCGTCCGCGCCGACCGTCGCCTGGACCGTGCCCACGAGACACGACTCGGCACGCAGCAACAGCACCCAGTTGCACCAGGAGACCGCCGGGTCGGGGGATCCGGCGACGAGACGCTCGTAGCGGGCACGCAGGTCGGGGGCGGAGTACGGGGCGCCGCCGATGAAACGGTGCAGCGCCGGGTCCGCCAGGACGGCGGCCATCTCCGCGGCGTACTCGACACGCAGAGGGAGAAGATCGAGCCGGTCGGTGGAGACGGGCTCGGCAGTTATACGAGGCATACGGAAAATGATTCAGCCGGTGGCTTCTTTTCTGAAGCCACCGGCTGATCAATCAGGGTGAGTGACGGGACTCGAACCCGCGGCATCCTGGACCACAACCAGGTGCTCTACCAGCTGAGCTACACCCACCATGCCCGGTTGTTGACTTCCGTGGAGTCCCCGACCGGCCGAGAAAAAGTGTACAGGGTCCGAAGGGGTGCTCGTGCACGCCTTTTCGGGGCGCCCTGGCTCGCCCCCCTCGGACACCTACTGAGCAGGCAGAACGTGCTTCGCGGCGATCGACTTCGCGGTGTCGGAGTCGGGGCCGGGCTGGGGCACGAAGATGGCTTCGCGGTAGTACCGGAGTTCGGCGATGGACTCGCGGATGTCGGCGAGCGCGCGGTGGTTGCCGTTCTTCTCCGGGCTGTTGAAGTAGGCCCGCGGATACCAGCGGCGCGCCAGTTCCTTGACGGAGCTGACGTCCACGATCCGGTAGTGGAGGTAGTCCTCCAGGGTCGGCATGTCACGCAGCAGGAAGCCGCGGTCGGTGCCGACGGAGTTGCCGCACAGCGGGGCCTTGCCGGGTTCCTTCACATGCTCGCGGACGTAGGCGAGGACCTGGTCCTCGGCGTCCTTGAGGGTCGTGCCGCCGGCGAGTTCGTCCAGCAGCCCGGACGCGGTGTGCATCTGACGCACCACCTCCGGCATCGTCTCCAGCGCCGAGTCCGGCGGGCGGACGACGATGTCCACGCCCTCGCCGAGGACGTTCAGCTCGGAGTCGGTGACGAGGGCGGCAACCTCGATGAGCGCGTCGTCGGACAGCGAGAGGCCGGTCATCTCGCAGTCGATCCACACCATGCGATCGTTCATGCGACCACCCTACGGCCGACGTCCGCCTATGTGGTGCCCCGCGTCGGCGCGGAGCCTAGGGCCGGTCCGGCGGATCATGCCGGCGTCGCGGGCCCTGGGACCCGAAACGCCGGACGGGCCAAGGTGCCCGTCCGGCGTCGCGAAGTCACGTCACATCCCGCTGCGCTGCCCCGGCAGGCTCGCGCGGCCGGCCGCGTAGGCCTCCCGGCCGTTGTCCGACGGCACCGCCAGGGACGCGGACGTGCCCAGGGCACTCGGCGCCGGGGTGCGGCGGGCCTGGAGCGGGACCGGGCCGCCCTCCGGGTAGGGCGAGGGCGGTGGGCCGGGCGGAGGCGCGGGCGGACCGACCGTGGGGTCGGTGTCCGTCGGCTTCTCGGCCTGCGGGCGCCGCGCCCGGTACGCGGCCCGGTACGCCGCCGGCGACGAACCCAGCTGGCGGCGGAAGTGGCCGCGCAGCGCCACCGGCGAGCGGAAGCCGCAGCGGCCCGCGACCTCGTCCACCGAGTAGTCCGACGTCTCCAGCAGACGCTGTGCCTGAAGCACCCGCTGGGTGATCAGCCACTGCAGCGGGGCCGAACCCGTCAGCGAGCGGAAGCGACGGTCGAACGTACGGCGTGACATGTACGCGCGTGCCGCCAGCGTCTCGACGTCGAACTGCTCGTGCAGGTGCTCCAGCGCCCAGGCGACGACCTCCGCGAGCGGGTCGGCGCCGATCTCCTCTGGTAAAGATCGATCGAGGTAGCGCTCCTGACCGCCGGACCGGCGCGGCGGGACCACCAGGCGGCGGGCCAGCGCACCGGCCGCCTCGTTGCCGTGGTCCGTCCGCACGATGTGGAGGCACAGGTCGATGCCGGCGGCTGTGCCCGCCGATGTCAGTACGTCCCCGTCGTCCACGAAGAGCTCTCGTGGATCCACGTGCACCGACGGATAGCGCTTGGCCAGCGTCGGTGCGTACATCCAGTGCGTCGTCGCGGGACGGCCGTCCAACAGGCCGGCCGCGGCCAGGACGAAGGCGCCGGTGCACAGCCCGACTATGCGGGCGCCTTCCTCGTGCGCCCGGCGCAGAGCGTCGAGCGCGTCCTCCGGCGGCGGCGAGGTGATCGAGCGCCAGGCCGGCACGACGACCGTGCCCGCCCGCGAGATCGCCTCCAGGCCATGTGGTGCGGAGAGTTCCAGGCCCCCTGTGGTCCGCAGTGGGCCGTCCTCACCGCCGCACACCAGCAAGCGGTAGCGCGGTACGCCGGCGTCCTGGCGGTCGATCCCGAACACCGACAACGGTATGGAACTCTCGAAGATGGGGCCGCCGCTGAACAGCAGCACCGCAACGATCTCCTTGCGGCGTCGCCCGGACAGCTTCCGGACCGCCCCTTCCGGCGCGGCAGTGGAGTCGTGGCTCATACTGCTAAGCCCCCCTCGGTGGTCGCGGCTCCTCGGTTGTGTCGCTCCTGCACGTTTCCCCTCGGTCCTGCACGAGTCCCCCGCCGTAGACAGTCAAGATCGAACTTACTGTGTCGCGTCGTGCCGGAGTGGCCGGTTCGGCACTCGGCACATTGTCGACTTGGCAACTTGGCGTGAAGCATTCGATCACGAAGCGTTGCACTCGCGGGGCGTGCAGGGAAGTGCGCCTTGTCGCAGTGGCCAATCCACGTAGGGTGCGCAGGGCCCTTGAGGCCCTTTCCGTGCAGGTGGAACGGGGGTTGGGGGGTGTTCTGGGCAGGGGATGCATGCACGCCAGAAGTTGGCTGAAAACCAACGCTCCCGTGCGCGGAAACCGGTCAGCCGACCGGTGTATTTCCCCCACTGTGACGTCCGCCTCGATGAGCCCCGGTTCCGGTCCGATGATGGCGTCCGCGACGGGACGGCGTCGGACCGTTGCGCACTTCGTCCTTCAACCGGGCCGCCTCGTCCCGCAGCCGCGCCGCGCCGCGTTCCGATTCGCGCAGCAGCAGCCGGCAGACCGCGGTCACGGCCGCGAGACCGAGGGCCGTACCGGTGGCGCCGGCCAGGGAGGTGCCGTACCAGAGCAGGACGACGGGGACCAGGACGCAGCTGAAGGCCGCCCACCGGACCACGGTGGTGCTGTCCGAGTAGGTGGTGCGGGGTCCGGTCATGGGTGCGTGCTCCCTGGGCTCCCTGGGCGGTGGATCACGGTGATCAACGCCTGTTCGAGCGGTCGGTCACTGGTGCGGGGCCGCCCCGGGCAGGTGAACCGTGTGCAAACCGCCTGTACACCGCAGCAACCATTGCGTTACGGGCGTCCCCTCGTGCATGCTCCCTGGAACCCGCACCGACCGTGAGCGGGTATCTGGGCTAAGGAGGCGTGCCGCCGTACCCTTGGGGTATGGGGTTGGGAAGACCATTCCCGGACACAGCTCCGCCGCACACTGCCGCATCCGTCGAGCTCCGCTCGCGGGCCCCCATATAAGGATCAATACGCCGAGACAGCCATGGCCGGTCACGAATTCTTCGAACCAGCGGACCGCAAGCGGCCCGTCGCCGACCCCACGGCGGCCGAGCCCCTGGCGGCGGAAGAGCCACGCCACTCCTGCGACCCCGCCTTCAAGCACGGCGTCGTAGTCGGCTTCGACGGCTCCACATCCAGTGAGCGCGCCCTCGCGTACTCCATCGGCATGGCCCATCGCTCCGGGTCGGGCCTGATCATCGTCCACGTCGCCAACCGGCTGCCCACCACGGTGTGGGCCGGCTGCGAGCCACCGGTCTTCGTCGACGTACCGGACCACCGCACCGAGGTGCTCGGCCTCGAACTGGCCTGCGCGGACTATCTCGCCGAGGTGCCGTGGATCCTGGTCGAGCGCGGCGGGGACATCTGCCACGAACTCGAAGAGGTCGGGCGGGAGTACGAGGCGGACGCGATCGTCGTCGGTTCCACGCACGGCATCGTCGGGCGGATCTTCGGCTCCGTCGCGGGGCGACTCGCCAAGCGGGCCAAGCGTCCCGTCGTTGTCATTCCGTAACTCGCCGTTGCCCCTGGTGAGATGAGCCGTTCGGGACCTCGCCCTCCTTTCTGCGATGTGTGAATTTACTGGCGCGTAGAGGTGTTTGTGCCTTTGTGAAGGGCATATAACGCTCACCGCACAACTGCACATGCAAGAAGGGAGCCCGCCGTGGACAACGACGTCTCTGCGGGAAGCGGAATCACCACCGTGGTCGGCCGACTCGCCCTTGGTATCACCCTGTTGGCCTTCGGCCTGGGGTACACCGAAGTGATCGACGGTGTGTCAGCCGCTGACGCCGTATCAATCGCCCAGTACGTGGGCGGCATAGCCCTCTTCGTCGCCGGCCTGATGGCCCTGCGCGACCGTGACTCCGCGAACGGGACCGCGTTCGTGGCGCTCGGCGCCCTCTGGTTCACCTGGGCCGTCTCCGCGGACGGCTCCGCCAATGCAGCCGGGTTGTTCCTGTTGCTGTTCGCCCTTGTGGCACTGTCCCTGACGCTCGCCGGTGGTGACCAGCTCGGTCAGGGTGCGTACGGGCTGTTCTTCGTCTCCCTGCTGCTCATGGCGATCGCCTCCTTCGCCGACAATGACGGCCTCACCAAGGTGGGCGGCTGGTTCGCCGTCGCGGCCGGGGCGGTGGCCTGGTACGCGGCGACCGCGGCGCTGGCCCACTGGCCGACCGCGCTTCCGCGACGCGCTGCGGGCCGGGGCGTGACGGCGACCGGTTAGCTGCGCAGGCCGGGGGGTTGGGCGGCTCCCCGGCGATCCGAACGGACCCCCCGTGACAGGTGGCATCACGTGGGGGTCCGTCCTGTTGGGTGGCCTCTGCGGGTGCGTGGGGGCTTGTCGCGCAGTTCCCCGCGCCCCTGAAGGGCGTTGCTCGACCGTCGCTACAGAGGTCGCCGTCCCTCCAACGCACGGGTGCCCGGCGCACAACTCTCTGTCAGTTCCGCCAGGTCCGTGGGCGACAGCCTGCTCGCGGAGCCGCGGCGGCCGTGGTCCAGCAGTGCCGATGCGGTGTTCAGCCACTGCTGTTGAGGGGGCACTCCGATGAACTCGGCCAGACGGGTGAGTTCTTCAATGGGTTTGTCGAGGAGGTTCTCGTAGGCGAGGGTGGTGCGTCGGGCGGTGGGGAGGGTGGACAGGAACTCCGTGCCGTCGGTGACGAGTTCGGACCACAGGGCGCCGAACCTCCGCAGAGGGAGGTCCCGGTCGCGTACGAGGGCGGGGTCGAAGCGGTCGTCGAGCAGCGGGGCCAGGTCGGCGGGCAGCGCGCGTACGTGCTCGGGGGTCAGGTCGGCGAAGCTGTCGATGCCGGCGTGTTCCTTGATCTCGCGCAGCAGGGTGATCGTGCGGTAGCCGGGGTGGCGGCTCATGGACAGGGCGCAGTCCGGCCCGTCCCTGTACATGTGCACGAACCTCGCCTCCGGGAACGCCTCCCGCAGCCCGGGTGCCCAGCCGGTCGAGTAACCGGACCGCTCCACGACCGCGCTTCGCCCGAACCGGCCGCAGAGCAGGTCGAACAGGGCCCGGTGGTGCTCGGCGGCGGTGCGCTCGGGCCATCCGGGTACCGCCGCGCCGAGTTCGTCGAGGAGGCCGTCCGGGTCGTCGGTGAGGTGGGGCAGCACCATCAGGGAGAGCGCGGGGATTCCGGTGGTCTCCGCCGAGTACCTGCCGGGGCGGCGAGTGTAGAAGAACTCCGGGAGCGGCAGCCCGCTGCGGATCATCCGCTCGAAGTGCGGGGCGGGACGGAAGAGCGTCTGCCAGAACTCCTCACCGCTCACCTTGCCTTCGGGGAAGGCGGCGTCGCCCACGGAGGCCATGTACTCGTTGAGGCTCAGTACCTCCGGGTGGGCGTTGAGGATGCGTGACAGCGCGGTCGAGCCGCTGCGTCCCGTACCGATGACGAAGGTCAAGGAACGCATGGTCATCCTCCGTGGGCTGCCGTCCGATGCGCGTGCGGTCCGTCCGAAGCGCGTGCGGTCCAACTCTGCCCGGTCCGAGGGCTGCGTATCCGCCCCTCCCACGGCATGATCGAGACCGGCCGATCCTCCGGAGGTACTACGTGGCATGGACCCGGCGCATGGTCGTGCGAGACGGCGTCCGGCTCGTCTGCCGGGACTGGGGCGGGTCGGGGCGGCCTGTCGTGCTGCTGCACGGCCTCGCCGGGCACGCGGGTGAATGGGACGCGCTGGCACGGCGGCTGAGTCCGCGGTACCGGGTCGTGGCGGTCGACCAGCGCGGGCACGGCGCCGCCGAGCGCCACCCGGGAGATGTCTCGCGCGCGGCCTACGTCGCCGACGTCATCGCCGTCGCCGGCCAACTCGCCCTACGGCGGCCCGTCCTCGTCGGCCAGTCGCTGGGCGGCCACACCGCCATGCTCACCGCCGCCGCGCATCCCGGGCTGGTCGGCGCGCTCGTGCTGGTCGAGGCCGGTCCCGGCGGCCCGAACCCGGACGCCCCCGCGGACATCGGCGGCTGGCTCGACTCCTGGCCGACGCCGTTCCCCACGCGCGACGCGGCGGCCGCGTTCCTCGGCGGCGGAGCGGTCGGCACGGGCTGGGCGGCCGGGCTGGAGGAACGCGAGGACGGCTGGTGGCCCCGCTTCGACCGGGACGTGATGGTCGGCTCGCTGGCGGAGAACGCCCGGCGCTCCTTCTGGCCCGAGTGGGGTCGGATCACCTGCCCCACCCTGGTCGTCCTGGCCCAGTCCGGCATCATCCCCGCCCAGGAGGCCGACGAGATGCTGGGCCAAGGCCCCGCCACCCTGTCCATGAGCATCCCCGGCACCGGCCACGACCTGCACCTGGAACGACCCGAGGCCCTGCACACCGCGGTGTGGGACTTCCTCGCGGACCTGGCCTGAGGAGCCCCGGGCCGGGACGGGCCGGACCGCTCCGCCCCGTCCCCTTCCGCCGCCGCCGCAGCCACAGCCACAGCCACAGCCACCGACAATCACCCTGACTTCAGGACTCTCAGAACAAAGTCCTCAGAACGAAGCCCTCAAGACGAAGTCCTCACCACCAACTCCGTCGCCAGCACCATCTGAGACCGCTCCAGCCCCCGCGACACCGCCGGCCTCCGGTCCGCGATCTCGGAGAGGAGGAGGTCCAGCATGCGGCGGCCCATGTCCTCGATGGGCTGGCGGACACTGGTCAGGGGCGGCTCCATGTGGCGGGCGATGGCCGAGTCGTCGTAGCCGACGAGGGACACGTCCTCGGGGATACGGCGGCCGACCTCGCGCAGCACCTGGCGGGCGCCCGCCGCCGTCACGTCCGACCCCGCGAACACCGCGTCCAGGTCGGGGCAGCGCGCGAGCAGGGCCCGCATCGCCCGGGCGCCGCCCTCCTCGGTGAAGTCGCCCGGTTCGATGAGCCGTTCGTCCGGCCCGTGCCCGGCGTCGCGCAGGGCCTCGCGGTAGCCGTCGACGCGGCGCTGGGCGCCGTAGACGTCGAGGCGGCCGGTGATGTGGGCGATGCGGGTTCGGCCGCGGGACAGCAGGTGTTCCACCGCCGAGCGGGCGCCGCCGTAGTTGTCGGAGTCCACCGAGGTCAGGGTCTCCGCGGCCGATCTCGGGCCGCTGATCACCGCCGGGATCTCCAGCTGGGCCAGCAGGTCCGGGAGGGGGTCGTCGGCGTGGACCGAGACCAGGAGCACTCCGTCGACGCGGTGGGCCGCGAGGTACTGGGCCAGCCGGCGGCGTTCCCGGTCACTGCCCGCGAAGATCAGCAGCAGCTGCATCTCGGTGTCGGCGAGACCGGCGCCCACGCCCTTGAGCATGTCCGAGAAGTACGGCTCCGCGAAGAACCGCGTCTCCGGCTCGGGCACGACCAGCGCGATCGCGTCCGTGCGGTTGGCGGCCAGGGCCCGGGCGGCCGTGTTCGGGACGTAGCCGAGCTCCGCCACCGCCGCCTCCACCGCCGCGCGGGTGGCGTCACTGACCCGGGGCGAACCGTTGATCACCCTGGAGACGGTGCCGCGGCCGACGCCCGCGCGGGCCGCCACCTCTTCGAGGGTGGGCCGGCCGCCGCTGCGGCCTCGCGCTCCGTGGCTTGCCATTGGGCCCCGCCTTCCGCCGTTGTCTTCACGCTGGCCTGGAATTTAACAGTCCCGCCAGGCATGGTGACCGCCCCTGGTGCCGCCGTCCCCGGACCCCGCTTCGGCCTGAAACGGCCTCGTACTCGAACGCGGGACGAGCTGAAGTGGGTCCAGTTAACGGCCCGATAACTGAACGCAGAACTCCGCGTCGGCTCCCTTGACACCCCCGCTTCGACCGACGACCCTTCAACACATCACTTGTGGGAGCGCTCCCACAGTACCTGACACATACACATCCCGCACGTTCCCCGCCCGCGCCGCAGCGATGCAAGATGACGTTTCAACGGGCCCAACAATGCCGTTGGCCGGGGGGTCGGCACGTCAGGCAACAGGAGGACGCAATGCGCACGAGTACCCGCGGGTCCCGCAGGCTGACGACCCTCGCGGTCGTCGCCGCGCTCACGACAGGGCTGCTCGCCGGCTGCGCCGAGGACTCGGACGACAGCAATGCGAACGGGGGCGGTGGCAACGGCGGCGGTGGCAAGACCACCCTCACCGTGGGCACCTTCGGCACCTTCGGCTACAAGCAGGCCGGCCTCTACGACGAGTACATGAAGGCCCACCCGGACATCACCATCAAGGAGAACGTCACCACCCGGACCGACGTCTACTGGCCCAAGGTCCTCACCCGGCTGCAGGCCGGGGCCGGTGCCGACGACATCCAGGCCATCGAGATCATGAACGTCACGGAGGCCGTGGAGACGCAGGCCGACAAGTTCGTCGACCTCGGCAAGGACGTCGACAAGTCGCAGTGGCTGGACTGGAAGAACGCCCAGGCCACCACCAAGGACGGCAAGCTGATCGGCCTCGGCACCGACGTCGGACCGATGGCGGTCTGCTACCGCAAGGACCTTTTCGAGAAGGCCGGTCTGGAGACCGACCGCACCAAGCTCGCCGCGCAGTGGAAGGGCGACTGGGGCAAGTACGTCGACCTGGGCAAGCAGTACATGAAGAAGGCGCCCGACGGCACCAAGTTCGTGGACTCGGCCTCCTCGGTCTACAACGCGGCCCTCGGCGGCGCGGACGAGCGCTACTACAAGGACGACGGCACCGTCGACTGGGACAACTCGCCGGGCGTCAAGAACGCCTGGGACGCCGCCATGGACGTGGCGACCAGCGACATGTCGGCCAAGCTGAAGCAGTTCGACAAGCCGTGGGACCAGGGCTACGCCAACGGCACCTTCGCCACGGTGGCCTGCCCGGCCTGGATGATCGGCTACATCCTGGAGAAGTCCGGTGAGTCCGGCAAGGGCAAGTGGGACGTGGCGGCGGCGCCGACCGCGGCCAACTGGGGCGGTTCCTTCCTCGGCGTTCCGACCTCGGGCAAGCACCAGAAGGAGGCCGTCGCGCTGGCGAAGTGGCTGACCGCGCCGGAGCAGCAGGCGAAGGTGTTCGCCAAGCAGGCCAGCTTCCCGTCGACCCCGTCGGCGTACTCGGGTCTGAAGCCGGCGGCCGCCACCACCGAGTACTTCTCGAACGCGCCGATCACCCAGATCTTCTCCGACTCGGCGAAGACCATCCCGAGCCAGTACTTCGGCATCAAGGACCAGGCGATCAACACGGCGATGACCGACATCGGCATCCTCCAGGTCGAGCAGAAGGGCAAGACGCCCGACGAGGGCTGGGAGGCCGCCTCCAAGGAGATCAAGGACGTACTCGGCCAGTGAGCAGCTCCAAGCAGGCTCTCGCGCATTCCGCGTCGAGCGCCGACGCCGCGCCCGGTGACCAGCCGGGCGCGGCCGGCCGCACGCACGGTCGCGGTACGCCGCCGCCGGGGAACGGTTCCTGGCGGAGCCGGCTGTACCGCTGGGACATGAAGGCGTCGCCGTACGCGTTCATCTCCCCCTTCTTCATCGTCTTCGGGGCGTTCTCGCTGGTCCCGCTGCTGTACACGGCCTGGTACTCGCTGCACAACGTGCAGCTGGCGAACCTGGACAGCCAGACCTGGGCCGGCCTGGACAACTACCGGAATCTGCTGTCCTCGGACTTCTTCTGGAACTCCCTGTGGGTCACCTTCGCCATCGGGGTGATCTCGACGGTGCCGCAGCTGCTGATGGCGATCGGCATCGCGCATCTGCTCAACTACAAGCTGCGCGGCTCGACCGTGTGGCGGGTCGTGATGCTCACCCCGTACGCCACCTCGGTGGCGGCGGCGACGCTGGTGTTCGTGCTGCTGTACTCCTGGGACGGCGGCATGATCAACTGGATCCTCGACTTCTTCGGGATCGATCCGGTCAACTGGCGTGAGTCCGACTGGGGTTCGAAGTTCGCCGTGTCCTCGATCGTGATCTGGCGCTGGACCGGCTACAACGCGCTGATCTATCTGGCCGCGATGCAGGCCATCCCCTCCGACCTGTACGAGTCGGCGGCGATCGACGGCGCGAACCGCTGGCAGCAGTTCCGTCATGTGACGATCCCGCAGCTGCGGCCGACGATCCTGTTCACGGTGGTCGTCTCGACGATCGGCGCGACCCAGCTCTTCGGTGAGCCGCTGCTGTTCGGCGGGGTGTCCGGCTCCAAGGGCGGCTCGGATCACCAGTACCAGACGCTCGGCCTGTACATGTACGACCAGGGCTGGATCATCGGCAACCTCGGCAAGGCGTCCGCGATCGCCTGGACGATGTTCCTGATCCTGCTGATCATCGGCGTGATCCAGATGCTGGTCTCCCGACGTCTGAGGAAGTCCCAATGAGCACTACTGAACTGACGACTCCTCAGAGCGGTGTGCAGAGTCGCCGCGGTCGCCGCCGGGTGATGGGCGCCGGGAAGCAGCTGCACGCCGGTCCGGTCACCTACGTCGTGCTGACCCTGTTCGCGCTGGTCTCGCTGGCCCCGCTGGTGTGGACGGCGATCGCGGCCTCGCGCACCGATCAGCGGCTCGCCCAGACCCCGCCGCCGCTGTGGTTCGGCGGCAACCTGTTCAAGAACATGGAGCGGGCGTGGGAGGAGGCCGGGCTCGGCACCGCGATGTTCAACACCGTGATCGTCGCGACCGCGATCACGGTCAGCACGGTGCTGTTCTCCACGCTCGCCGGATTCGCCTTCGCCAAACTGCGGTTCAGGTTCTCGGGCTTCCTGCTGATGCTGACGATCGGCACGATGATGGTGCCGCCGCAGCTGGCCGTCGTACCGCTGTATCTGTGGATGGCCGACCTCGGCTGGTCCAATCAGCTGCAGACGGTCATCCTGCCGACCCTGGTGACGGCCTTCGGTACGTTCTTCATGCGGCAGTACCTGGTGCAGGCGCTGCCGAGCGAGCTGATCGAGGCGGCGCGGGTGGACGGCGCGAGCAGTCTGCGGGTCGTCTGGCATGTGGTGTTCCCGGCCGCCCGGCCGGCGATGGCCGTCCTCGGCCTGCTGACCTTCGTGTTCGCCTGGAACGACTTCCTGTGGCCGATCATCGCCCTGAACCAGGAGAACCCGACCGTGCAGGTCGCCCTCAACTCCCTGGGCACCGGCTATGTCCCCGACCAAGCGGTGATCATGGCGGGCGCCCTGCTCGGCACGCTGCCGCTGCTGATCGCCTTCCTGCTGTTCGGCAAGCAGATCGTCGGCGGCATCATGCAGGGAGCGATCAAGGGCTGACGCCCGTTCATATCTCGTTTCCTGTTTCCCGTTTCCGGTTTCTCGTTTCGACTACATCACTGGGGGGCCGGGTCACCGCAGCCTCGGCCCCTCTTCCTCCCGTCTCCTCCCCCCGTCACCTCACCCCCGTCTCCTCCCCTCCCCTCTCCTCCTACCCGTCGGTCTCCACGACCCCCTATGGGAGCGCTTCCATGCCTGAGCCCATGTCCTCCGTGTCCTTTCCCCCCTCCTTCCTCTGGGGCGCCGCGACGTCCGCGTACCAGATCGAGGGAGCGGTGCGGGAGGGCGGCCGCACCCCGTCGATCTGGGACACCTTCAGCCATACGCCGGGCAGGACGGCCGGCGGCGAGCACGGTGACATCGCTGTCGACCACTACCACCGCTACCGCGAGGACGTGGCGCTGATGGCCGAGCTCGGCCTGACCGCGTACCGCTTCTCGCTCTCGTGGTCGCGCGTGCAGCCGACCGGCCGGGGCCCGGCGGTGCAGGTGGGCCTGGACTTCTACCGCCGTCTGGTCGACGAACTGCTGGAGCACGGCATCAAGCCCGCCGTCACCCTCTACCACTGGGATCTGCCGCAGGAACTGGAGGACGCGGGCGGCTGGCCGGAGCGCGACACGGCGTACCGGTTCGCCGAGTACGCGCAGATCGTCGGCGAGGCGCTCGGCGACCGTGTGGAGCAGTGGATCACGCTCAACGAGCCGTGGTGCAGCGCCTTCCTGGGCTACGGCTCGGGCGTGCACGCACCGGGCCGCACCGAACCGGCGGCCTCGCTGCGGGCGGCCCACCATCTGAACCTGGCCCACGGCCTGGGCACTTCGGCCCTGCGCTCGGTGATGCCGGCCCGCAACTCGGTGGCGCTCAGCCTCAACTCTTCGACAGTACGGCCGCTGACGCAGGACCCGGCGGACCTGGCCGCCGCCCGGAAGATCGACGACCTGGCCAACGGGGTCTTCCACGGCCCGATCCTGCACGGGGCGTACCCGGAGTCCCTGTTCGCGGCGACGGAGCTGGTGACCGACTGGTCCTACGTCCACGACGGCGACCTGGCGGCGATCAACCAGCCGCTGGACGCGCTGGGCCTGAACTACTACACCCCCGCGCTGGTCTCGGCCGCGGAGACCGACGTGGCCGGGCCGCGCGCCGACGGCCACGGGGCCAGCGACCACACCCCCTGGCCGGGCGCGGACGACGTCGCCTTCCACCAGACCCCCGGCGACCGCACCGAGATGGGCTGGACGATCGACCCGACCGGCCTGCACGACCTGATCATGCGCTACACCCGGGAGGCCCCGGGCCTGCCCCTGTACATCACCGAGAACGGCGCCGCCTACGACGACAAGCCGGACCCCGACGGCCGCGTCCACGACCCCGAGCGCATCGCCTACCTGCACGGCCACCTCTCCGCGGTCCGCCGCGCCATCTCCGACGGCGCCGATGTCCGCGGCTACTACCTGTGGTCCCTGATGGACAACTTCGAGTGGGCGTACGGCTACGAGAAGCGGTTCGGGGCGGTGTACGTCGACTACTCGACGCTCACCAGGACACCGAAGTCGAGCGCCTACTGGTACGGGGAGGCGGCTCGGACGGGGGCGTTGCCGGGGGTGGCGGAGGTCTAGAAGAGGGGGTCTGGAGGAGGGGGGAACGTACCGCGCCCCGGCCGGATGGGGGGAAGACCGGCCGGGGCGCCCCCCGTGGGTCGAGAGGCGGCCTGCGTTACTTGTGGGCCGCGAACGCCTTCGAGAACGCGAACTTGTCCTGGAGGATCGAGCTGCACGTCGCGTCCGCCGACGGCTTCTCGCCGCCCGCGCACTGCTTGTCGCGGGTCGCCGACCACATCGACAGCCAGCCGAGGCCCTTGGACTTGGCGAAGTTCACCAGCTGGGTGGCGTCGTCGACCTTGAAGATCTCGGTCGTGACGTCGTTGACGCCGATCATCGGGGTGACGGCGACCGTCTTCCAGGCCGCGCTGTCGGAGAGGGCGAGCACGCTCTTGACCTGGGCCTGGGTGGCGGTGGCCGCCTGTTCGGCGTAGGTGCCCATGTCGCCGCTGTACGCGGGGCCGTAGTCCATCGCCATGATGTTGACGGCGTCGATCTTCACACCGTTCTGCTTGGCGTCGGCGAGGAGGTCCACGCCCGGCTGGGTCAAGCCCTCCGGCATGACGGGGAGGGTGAAGGAGACGTCCAGGCCGGGGTGGTTGGCCTGGAGCTTGGCTATCGCCTGGGCGCGGCGGGTGTTGGCCGCCTTGTCGGGCAGCGCGCCGCCCTCGACGTCGAAGTCGGCCTTCGTCAGCTTGTACGCGTCCACGACCTTGCCGTACGCCGCCGCCAGCGCGTCCGCCGACGAGCAGGTCGTCGCCAGTTCACTGCCGGCCGCGCCGCCGAAGGAGACGCGGACGTCGCCGCCCTTGGCCCGCAGGTCGCCGATCTGCGCGGCGACCGCGTCACCGCCGAGGTCCGTCACGCCGCCCCACTTCGGGGTGCAGCCGCCGCCGTCGGTGATGAAGGCGAGGTTGTAGTTCTTGACGCCGGTGGCCTCGGCGCTCGCGGCCATGTCGAAGGCCGGGAAGAGGGAGGTGTCGATGTACGGGGCGAAGCCGGCGGACCCCTTGGTGCCGGTGCCGGAGGTCTCCGAGGGCTTGGCGGTGGGGGTCGCGGACTGGGTGGGCGTCGCGCTGGGCTTGGGCGTCGTGGTGGAGGTCGCCGTCGGGGTCGGCTTCGGTGACTGGGTCGGGCGGCCGCTCGGCACCGGGGTGGCCGTGTCGTCCGTGGAGCACTTGACGTCGTCGATCAGACAACCCGTCGGCGCGGCCGTGCCGTTGACCACGAAGCCGACCGTCACGGACTCGCCGGGTGCCAGGCCGTCGGTGTCCCACTTCGGCGGTGTCGCGGTGACGTGCTGTCCGCTCACGCTCGACTCGGCGTTCCACAGGGAGCTGAGCTTCGTGCCCGACGGCAGGTCGAACTCCAGCTTCCAGTCCTTCTTCGCCTGCTCGCCGTTGTTCGTGACGACGTACTGCGCGGTGTAACCCGTCGACCAGTCACTGGTCTTCGTGTACGCCGCCCCGGTGCCGGCCGCCTGGGCGGTACCGGTGAACACGATCGCACCGCCGCCGACGACGGCCGCGGCCACCAAGCCGCCCATCGCCTTGTTCCTGCCGCTGATCCTGCGCCGGTGGGTGCTCATCGCATGCCTGCCTTCACTGTTCACGAGGGGGTGGGTGCGGCAGCACGCTAGCGAGCCGGAATCGGGCAAAAGCCCTGATCCAGACCGGTGTTGAGGATCTTAGGGTGCGCTTAAGGAAGGGATCGGGGACGGTTAAAGGTCGAGACCAATTTGACGCGCCGGCGCCGTCGTACCGACCCCCGGTGCCCTCGGCGCACCGGCTCCCTTCCGTCCAGTTGGATCCAGATCCGGACCTCGGTGCCACCGAGCACCGACGACCCGATCCGTACGTCGCCGCCGGTCGACTCCGCGAGGCGGCGCACGATGTCCAGGCCGAGCCCGGTCGAACCGGCGCTGCCCGAACCCCGGCCGCGTGCCATCGCCGCCTCGGGGTCGGATATGCCGGGCCCCGCGTCGGAGACGAGCACGATCACCGCGTCCTCGCCGTTGTGCACGTCGACCGCGAACGCCGTGCCCTCGGAGGTGTGCCGGAAGACGTTCCCGAGCAGGGCGTCCAGGGCGGCCGCCAGATCCGCCCGGGCCACGGGTATCCGCACCGGACGGTCCACGCCGGCCACCCGCACCTTGCGGCCCTCGTCCTCCGCCAGCGCCGACCAGAACGCCATGCGTTCGCGCACCACTTCGGCCGCGTCGCACCCGGCGCCCGGACCGGCCGCCACCGTCTGCGGCTTGGCGTCCCGTGCCGTACGGATGATGGTGTCGACCTCACGCTCCAGCTGGGCGACGGCCGCCCGGGTCTGCTCGGCGGCCGGGCCGTCCCCGAGCGAGGCCGCGTTCAGCCGCAGCACGGTCAGCGGGGTGCGCAGGCGATGGGACAGGTCGGCGGCCAACTCCCGCTCGTTCGCCAGGAGTTGGACGACCTGGTCGGCCATCGAGTTGAACGCGACCGCCGCCAGCCGCAGTTCGGTCGGCCCCTCCTCTGGCACCCGGGAGCCCAGCTTGCCCTCCCCCAGCTCATGCGCGCCCTCGACCAGGCGCTGCGCCGGCCGCACCATCCGTACGCCCAGCCGGTCGGCGACCGCCACCGATCCGACGATCAGCGCGAGGCCGACCCCTGCCAGCACCGCCCAGGCCGTGGCGAGGCCGTTGGTGACGTCCGTGTCGGGGACGTACACCTCCACGACGGCTATCTCGCCGGAGCTCAGCGCGACCGGCTGGAGCAGGGTGGATCCGCCGGGGACCTCGGTGGTGGAGGCGCGGCCCAGCCGTCGTACGGTCGCGATGTCATCGGCGGCGGCGCGCTGCCGACCGAGGTCGACGGCGGTCGCATCGTCGGAGGCCGCGTCGGAGGCCGGTATGTGCACGGCCATGCCCGCGTCCGATCCGGCGGAGGCGACGACGCGCTCCAGCTGGTCCCGGTCGGTGGTGATGGACAGGGCGGGGGCGACGGCGGCGGCCTCGCGCTCGGCGTTGGAGAAGGCGCGGTCGCGGGCCATCTCCCTGATGACCAGTCCGAGGGGGATGGCGAAGGCGACCACGACCATGGTGGTGACCGCCAGACAGACCTTGACCAGTGCCCACCTCATCGTGGCGGCTCCCCCACGGGTGGTTCCAGCTTCACGCCGACGCCGCGCAGGGTGTGCAGATAGCGCGGGCTGGCCGCGGTCTCGCCCAGTTTGCGGCGCAGCCAGGACAGATGGACGTCGATGGTCTGGTCGTCGCCGTAGGACTGCTGCCACACCTCGGCGAGCAGTTCCTTGCGGGGTACGACGACTCCGGGCCGTCCGGCCAGGAAGGCGAGCAGGTCGAACTCGCGGCGGGTGAGGTCCAGGGGTGCGCCGTCCAGCTCGGCCTGGCGGCGCAGCGGATCGACGGTCAGGCCGCCGACGCGGAGCACGCTGGACGGGGCGGCCTCCGCGCTGCCGGACCGGGCGCGGCGCAGGACGGCGGCCATCCGGGCCGACAGGTGCTCGACCGAGAACGGCTTGGTGAGGTAGTCGTCCGCCCCCGCGTTCAGCAGCCGGACGATCTCCGTCTCGTCGTCCCGTGCGGTGGCGATGATCACAGGCACGTCGGTGATGCCGCGCAGCATCTTCAGGGCCTCGGAGCCGTCCAGGTCCGGCAGACCGAGGTCCAGGATCACCACGTCGAAGCGGAAATGGGCGACCTCGCGCAGCGCCTCCAGTGCCGTGCCGACGCTGCGCACCGTGTGGGCGGCGTCGGTCAGGTGCCGGATGAGCGCCGAGCGTACGAACTGGTCGTCCTCGACCACGAGCACACTTGCCATGCGCCGCACCGTACGCCATGCGGGCGAGCCCGGTCCGGGCCTGTGGACAACTCACCAGCTGTGGACAACCCCGCCGTCCGTGGGCAACTTCACCCCTGTGGACAACCGCGCGACACGTCCGCGACACGTGAGGCAGTATGGCCCGCGATGCGCAGAGGACTCGTACACGTACTGGCTTGGTCGCTCGCCACGGGCGCGGCGGTCACGCTGTCGTGGTGGGGTGTCCACACGGTGATGGCGGGCACGGTGTACGACCGGCCGCGCGCCCTGCCCATCACCGCGGCCGACGCGACCACTCAGGAGTCGAAGCCGCTGGCGTCGTCCACGAACCGGCCGACCCCGTCGAAGAGCCCGTCGAGCCCCTCGCCGAAGCCGACCGGACAGCCCCGCACCCCGTCCCCCGCGAAGCCGTCGGCGAAGCCCACCGACCCCTCCCCCACCACATCCGGCCAGGTCAAGAGCTACGACACCGACGGCGGCCGGGTCGTCTTCGACATCGGGGCGAGCTCCGCGGCCCTCGTCTCGGCCACCCCGGGGGCGGGCTGGTCGATGCAGGTGTGGAAGACGGAGACCTGGATCCGGGTGGAGTTCGGCGCGGGCGCGGACCGGGTGTCGGTGTTCTGCACCTGGCACGACGGGCCGCCGCGGGTGGAGATCGGGAACTACTGACCCGCCGTCACCGTCACCGTCACCGGAAAACGGAGGGGGGCGGGGCCGGGGAGGCCACCGCCGCGAGGTCGGTCACGGGTACGGCCCCGCCGGTGAAGTCGGAGAGCGCCTTGCCGTGCTCGACGCGGCCGGGGTGCGGGTCGGAGGCGGCGCGCCGGGTCAGTTCGGCGACCGGGAGCGGGCGGTCGCCGGCGACGAGGACGGCGTTGCCGAAGCGCTTGCCGCGCAGCACCGCCGGGTCGGCGACCAGGGCGAGTTCCGCGAACCGGTCGGCGGCGGTGGCGATCTGGCCGCGCAGATGCGCGAGCGGGGGCCCGTCGGCGAGGTTGGCGGCGTAGACACCGTCGGACCGCAGGACCCTGCGGACGTCGTCGAGGAACTCCCCCGACGTCAGGTGGGCGGGTGTGCGGGCCCCGCTGAACACGTCGGCGATGACGAGGTCGGCCCAGGCGTCGGGCACCTTGGCGAGTCCGTCCCGGGCGTCCGCCGACCGCACCCGGATCCGGCTGTTCGGGTCCAACGGCAGCTCCCGTCTGACCAGTTGGACCAGGCTGGCGTCCCGCTCTACGACCTGCTGGGTGGAGCGGGGGCGGGTGGCGGCGACATACCGGGCGAGCGTGAACGCACCGCCGCCGAGGTGGACGGCGTGGACGGGCCTGCCGGGCGGGGCGACGAGGTCGATGACATGGCCGAGGCGGCGCTGGTACTCGAAGGAGAGGTACGCCGGGTCGTCCAGATCGACGTACGACTGAGGCGCCCCGTCGATGAGGAGCGTCCAGGCCCTCGCGCGGTCCCGGTCGGGTATCAGCTCGGCGAGCCCGCCGTCGATGCGCTCGACGACGGCTTCGACGGCGGCCGGCCGGCGCCGGGTGTTCCTGGGCTTCCTCACCGGGTCATTGTCGCAAGCGGGAGGCGGCGGCGCCCGGGCAGCCGGTCACTGACAGTTGTCGGCCGCCTCGATCAGCCGCGCCGCCTCGCCCAGCGCCGCCCGCAGCGCGGCCGGATCCGTCGCCAGGTCCGCCTCACCGGGCGGCAGCAGCCAGTCCGAGCCCTCGACCGGCGGCTCGGGGTGCGGGTCCACCAGGCTCATGCCCCGGCCGTCGGTCTCCGTACAGGTGCTGCCCGGCACGTCCCAGGCGGCGGCCGTGCCCGGCGGGACCACGAAGCCGAGGGTGTCGCCGCCGTCGTCGTGCAGTACGGGCCCGACGGCGTCGCCGGCCCCCCGGCGCAGGATGTCGACCGCCTCCAGGCCCTGCCGCGCCGGGACCGTGACCAGGTCGCAGCCCTCGCCCGGTGGCTCGCTGCACTGTGCGGTCGGCGCATGCCCCGCCGTTGTCGACGGCGTACGAGGAGCGATGCTCTGGCTGGTCTCCATCCCGACCTCCACCACGGAACCCCTTTTGCAGTCCGAAGAGTTCAACGCATCGCCGCGTCAACGGCTACGGCGGAAGTCAGCCGCAAAGGATGGCACTTCATGGCAGATCGTGTATGAGATATCCGGTTTGTAGCCAAACCCTGCGTCACGGGTCCGACACAGCAGGTACGTTCTTGCCCGCCGGAGACAAGGGACCGAGCCGGAATTTTCGATTCACCTCGTCCTTTCAACTCGTCCTCGTTCCGGCATGGTTCGACGGTTCGCACGAGAGGACCCGGCCATGGCGTCGTCAGAGCTGACCTCGTCCCAGCCCCCCAGGCCACCGCGGCCGAATCTCGCGTTCCGGCGGTTGCGCGGACAGCGCTCGCCGGCCGAGTTCGCCGCCGTGGTGCGGCGGGCAGCCCGCGAGATCGGTGAGCGGGTCAGCTGTGACGCACGCTACGTCGGACGCGTCGAGGCCGGCGAGATCCGCTGTCCCAACTACGCGTACGAACGGGTGTTCCTGCACATGTTCCCCGGCCGAACGCTCGCCGACCTCGGTTTCGCGCCCCGCTCGTCCGTACGCGGACGCCGGGCGCATGCCGGAGAGGACACGCCCCCCATGCACACCACGATCCCGGCACATGCCACCGGTGAGAAGTGGAGGGCCAACGAGCCGTATGACCCGTTGAACCCTCAGGACCCGTACGACCCTCAGGACCCGTACGACCCTCACGACCCGTACGGGGCAGACCAGAACCACGAGATCCACGAGGAGAGCGACGTGCTACGTCGCGCATTCATGACCGGCGGTGGTGCCACAGTGGCCGCCGCCTCGCTGGGCCCCCTGGGCCTCGCCCACGACGCCGCGGCCGCCGAGCGTCCCGTCCGACGTGTCGGGGGACGCGAGGCGGACGCGCTGGAGGAAGCCGTACGCCGTATCCGGCTGCTCGACGACCGGCACGGCGCCGACGGCCTCTACCGACGTGCGGCCGCCCCGCTGCGGGCCGCCTACGCACTGCTCGACGCCGGCACCACCCGGCAGGCGATCGGCGACCGGCTCCACTCGGGCGCGGGTGAGCTGGCCATCTCGGTGGGATGGCTGGCGCACGACTCGGGGCGGTTCGACGACGCCCGCTCGCACTACGCGGAGGCGCTGGCGACCGCCCGGATGTCAGGGGACCCGGCCGTCGAGGCACACGCCTTCTGCAATACGTCCTTCCTCGCGCGGGACGCCGGCCGGCCCCGCGAGGCGGTACGGGCGGCCCAGGCCGCGCTGCGTGTCGCACGCGCCCTGGGCTCCGCCCGGCTGATGTCGCTGCTGTCGCTGCGCGAGGCGGGCGGCTGGGCGGGGCTCGCCGACCGCACCGGCTGCGAACAGGCCCTCGTTCGCGCACAGGCCCTCTTCGAGCGGGGCCACTCGGACGCCGACCCCGAGTGGATGACCTTCTACGGAGAGGCCGAGCTGGAGGTCCTGGAGGCGCAGTGCTGGTCGACGCTGGGCAACTGGCGGCGGGCGGCGCAGCACGCGGGGCGGGCGGCCCAACTGCAGGATCCGCACTTCACCCGCAACATCGCGCTGTACACGGCGGAACTGGCGGACGACCTGGCCCGGGGCGGACGTCCCGACGAGGCGGCCTCCGCCGGGATGCGGGTGCTGGACCTGCTGGACCAGGTGCAGTCGTCGCGGGTGCAGACGATGCTGGCGGGGACGGCACGGGTACTGCTGCCGCACCGGCGGGCGAGCGGGGTGTCGGCGTTCCTGGAACGCCATGCGAGCGTGCCCCGCACGGCGTGACCGGCGACGGGCGAACGGCTGTGGCTACGGCTACGGCTACGGCTACGGCTACGACGCCAGGTGCCCCAGGTCGTTCCAGCTCTCGATGGCCGGCTCGCCGTAGGCCCAGCCCAGTACCGACAGCGACGTCGGGTTCAGACGGATCCGGGCCGCGAAGTCGAGGGGCAGGCCGAGCCAGCGCGCGCCTATGGAGCGGAGTATGTGCCCGTGGGCGAAGACCAGCACGTCCCGGTCCGTCTCGCGCGCCCACGCCACCACCTCGTCGGCCCGGGCCGTGACCTCGGCCAGGCTCTCGCCCTCGGGCACACCGTCGCGC
This sequence comes from Streptomyces sp., assembly GCA_013362785.1. Classification (GTDB taxonomy): domain Bacteria; phylum Actinomycetota; class Actinomycetes; order Streptomycetales; family Streptomycetaceae; genus Streptomyces. The sequence goes on from JABFVM010000209.1 coordinate 52,835, forward strand.
CAGATGAGCCAGCCGGGCCGGACGGCCTGGATGTCGGCCGGGGTCATGCCCTCGTACGCGCCGTAGTCCCACTCCATGAGCGTGTCCCAGGCACGCGCGCGTTCACCGAAGCCGGCGAGTTCGCACGTCTCACGCGCGCGTGCCAGCGGGCTGGTGCGCACCTCGACCCCGGCCAGCCCGTCGTACGGCGCCCTGTTCAGGCGTTCCCCGAGCAGCTTCGCGCCCCGGCGGCCCTCCTCAAGAAGCGGCACATCGGTCCTGCCCGTGTGCTTGCCGGACAGCGACCATGCGGTCTGTCCGTGCCGGGCCAGCAGGATGCGCGGTGCCATGAAGAGGCCTTCCGGGAGAAATGAGAGGCGGAGCACCTCCATCATCGCGCACGCTGTGCCGGGGCAACCCGGCGGGCGATCTCTGCGTCTAGAGGGCCGAGGCCCCCCGAAAGGGGCGCACGCGTACACCGTAAAGTGGTACGACCGGTCAACCGGGCGCCGCGACGAGAAGGGGGAGGCGATCGGATGCCACACGCCGAGACAACTGGCGTGGAGGCGACGCCGCGGACCCGCCTGCGCTGGTGGACCGAGCTGCCGCTGATACTCCTGGTCTACGCCTGCTACTCGGCGGGCCGACTGCTCGCCCGCGGCGACGTCAGCACCGCCGTGGACCACGGCCTCGCGATCCTGGACATCGAGAAGGCCCTCTACCTCAACGCGGAGCACCCCCTCAACCGCCTCTTCACCAGCGAGCCCTGGATAGGCGTCCCGGCCGACTTCTGGTACGCCTCGCTGCACTACCTGGTCACGCCCGTGCTGTTGGTCTGGCTCTTCAGATCGCGCACCGTGCACTACCGCGCGGCCCGCACCTGGCTGATGACGTCGACCTTCATAGGCCTGATCGGCTTCACCCTGATGCCCACCTGCCCGCCCCGGCTGCTGGACGCGAGCCACGGCTTCGTGGACACGATGGCGCAGTACAGCTCGTACGGCTGGTGGGGCGGCGAGGCGAGCGCCCCCCGCGGTATGGGCGGCATGACGAACCAGTACGCGGCGATGCCGAGCCTGCACGTCGGCTGGGCCCTGTGGTGCGCGGTGGTCCTGTGGCGGTACGGCGGGACGCGCCTCGCGAAGGCCGCGGGTGTCGCCTACGCGGTGATCACCACGATCGTGGTGATGGGCACCGCCAACCACTACTTCCTCGACGCGGCCGCGGGCGCCGCCGTGATGGGCGTCGGACTGCTCCTCGCACCCCATGTGATGCGGACCGCGGACCGGGTCCGGGCCCGCATCGCCACTCAGGTCGCCACCGCCAGGTCCGCCACGGCCGCCACCGCCGCCTCCCCGTCCATCGCGGCGGACGCAGCGGACGCACACAGCTCCGGCACTCCCGTCTCCGTGGGCTCCGGCGACTCGACTTCCTCAATTGTCAGTGGCGGATGCCAGACTTCCGCGGGTGAGCGAATTCCACGGCAGCGCGAGTCCGGGTTCGGAGCCGAAACCGAGCCGAGTGCCTCTCCCCAGGACGCGGGGGACGGCGCTCCGGCAGCGGCTCGCTGAGCTGCGCGGTCCGGACGTACCGGCCAAGGCGCTGGACGCACGCGCCTTGGCCGCCCTCGCCGCCAACCCCGGCTGCGAACGGCGCGCGATCCTGGACGGCGCCGGGGTGAACAAGGCGGTCCTGGCGAGCGCGCTGGGTTCGCCGTCGGCGTTCGGGCAGTCGCAGTTCGCCCTCACCCGCGGGAACGCCTTCGAGGCCAAGGTCAAGGCGGACGGCGGCGCGGAGCTGCTGCGGCTGGTGCACGAGAAGCTGGACCCCACCGCCGAACCGCCCGCCCACGCACGCGTACCCGAGCTCACCGCGACCGGACCCGAGGGCCGCACGGCCCGTACCGCCCTCGCCCTGCGCGAGGCCACCGAGGCGCACGGCGAGTGGACCCTGCTGGACCATCCGATGGTCGCGCTGGACGTCGCCGGTTCACCCGCCTTCCTGGAGCCGGACGCGGTCGTCGTGCACCCGGACGGCAGCTGGACGGTCGTGGAGATCAAGTCCTTCCCGATGCTGGACGGTTCGGCGGACCCGGCGAAGGTCGGCGCGGCCGCACGGCAGGCGGCGGTGTACGTGCTGGCGCTGGAACAGGTCGCCGCCCGGCTGCCGGGACCGCCCGCGCAGGACGGCTCCCCGGCCCCGGAGGTGCGCCATCGCGTCCTCCTCGTCTGCCCCAAGGACTTCTCCAACCTCCCCACCGCCTCGCCCGTGGACGTCCGCAAGCAGCGCGCGGTGACCGCCCGGCAGCTGGCCCGTCTCACCCGTATCGAGGACATCGCCGACGCGCTCCCCGACGGCACCTGCTTCTCCCCCGAACTGCCCGCCGCCGACCTGACGGCCGCCGTCGAGTCGGTGCCGGCGACGTACGCGCCCGAGTGTCTGTCCGCCTGTGAGCTGGCCTTCCACTGCCGCGCCCGTTCGCGCGCGTCCGACGCGGTGACATCGCTGGGCCGCTCGGTGCGGGCCGAGCTGGGCGGTCTGACGACGGTCGAGGACGTCCTGTCGGCGGCCCGCGGCGAGTCCGGCGACCCGGACGACCCGGCGGTGGCGGCCCTCCGCAGGGCGGCGCAGCTGCGGGCCGAGGCCCTCGGCCGGGACGCGCGGGCACTGGGCCGGGAACCCGCGCGGTCCGGCCCGGAGGCGGTGGCCGCGTGTCGCTGATCTCCACCCTCGCCCGGCTGGAAGCCGTCAGCACGGGCAGCGCCCAGCCCGCCGCGACCGTCCGCCACCGGCATCTGTCGGACCGTCCGCTCGTCTTCGTGCCGCTCACCACCGCCGGTGAGGCCGGCGCCCCGCTCGGCGCCCTGGTCGGTACGAACCGGGACGCCCCGCATCTGCTGGTCGTACCGCAGCCGCGCGACCGGGACCTCAGGTTCGCGTTCCTGGCCGAGCTGGCGGACATCGTCCTGCCGTACATCGACGCCCACGCCGACGCCGTGGAGGCCGCCGAGCGCAACGAGACCGATCCGGAGACCGGCAAGCGGGTCAAGGTCGAGGTCGAACTGTGCGCGGACGCCGCCCAGTTGATCGTGCCGAACCGCACGGGCATCGACTTCGTACGGCTCCTGGGCCGCTCCATGCGTTTCCGGCGCACGGCGGAACAGGACCCGGAGGCCCCCTACCCGGCGCCCCCGCGCGTGCCGCTGCTCGGCCGCTGGCTGACCCACTTCGGCGAGCGGGCCCGCGTG
>JABFVM010000273.1 GCA_013362785.1 Streptomyces sp.
CGCCCCGGGACTCGACAGGCGCGCCGCCCCGGGACTCGACCGGTGCCTCGGCCCCAGCCTCGGCTGGGGCTGCGCCCCTGGTCCCGGCGGGTGGTGTGGCGTCCCGGGAAGCCTTGCGCGTGGAGCGCGGCGCGCTCGCGGCGGGCGGTCGTTCGGCGGAGTCGATATGGCTGAGCAGGTGGCTCTCGACCCGCAGTACCGCCCGCACTCCGCCGTACGGCGACGGCGACGACACGTCCACGCTCAGGTCGAACTGCCGGGTCAGCTGCCCGATCGCGGCGAACCCCATGCGCGGCGGATCGCCCAGCTCGGTCAGGAGGATCGGCTCGGAACCCGCCACCAGCCGCTGCGCGCGGGCGCGTTCGTCCTGGGTCATGCCCAGGCCGGCGTCGTCGACCGTGACGCAGACGCCGTGATGGACCTGCTCCAGGTTGACCACGACGTCCGTGTCCGGCGCGGAGTGCCGCAGGGCGTTGTCCAGGAGCTCGGCGGCGATGATCGCGACCGGCTCGACGGCATGCGACACGAGGCCGGTCCCCGCCGCGAGATGGTTGTGCACCCGGATCCGGTGATAGCCCGCGAGCCGGGCCTGGCCGCCGGTCACCGCGTCCACCAGATGCGACTCCTCGCGGGCCAGCCCGACCCACGCCCCGCACACCACGGCGGCGACCTGGGCACGCCGCAGCGACTGCTCGTTCTCGTGGTCGAGCCGGAACAGGGTCTGCGCCAACTCGGGGTCGTCGTACTTCTGTTGAAGCCCGCGCAACGCGTCCTGCAGTCGGTACAGGGCCGCCTGGATCTCGCGTGTCACCCCGCGCATGCCGGCCTGTGCGGCCGCGTCGATCCGCGTGCGCTGTGTGGCCAGCTCGGTGCGCAGCCCGACCAGGACATGCTCCAGTGCCACGGCCGGCGGCGACCCCGCGGTGTGCGGATCCAGCGGACCCGGCACGGTGACATGCGGGTGCGCCAGCTGCCGGGCGGCGGCCGGGACACGCCGTGCCGCCAGGTGCTCCACCTCGGCCGTGAACGCCTTCACCGCGCCGTCGAGTTGATGGCGTAACGCGGCGATCTCGGCGCGCTGCCGCGCCTGTTGCCGCTGAGCGCGCAGCAGCCCGCCGCCCAGGGCGAGCGCGGACAGCATGCCGACGGCGAGCCCGCCGGTCGCCAGGTCCGGTAGTTCGATCATCGAGTCGGTTTCCCAGGTCGGTTCGGGGGCGGTCGGGCAGGGCTGGGCCAGAGCCATGGGACGAGGCGCTCGGAGCACAGTACACACCGTCATCGACCGATCTCGCACGGTCGGCGGACACTTCGTTCCGAAAGTGCCGGGGCTCTGCTCGTATCTGCGTCGACTGTCTGAAATGGCCCATGGCATGGGGGAGTTGGCGTATGTGCCCGCCTCTGTCGTCGGGGTGTGTGCCCGTCCCGGCGGCGGGTACTCGGCGAATCCAGGAACGAGAACGCCGGAGGAGGCCCGCATGACCAGTGGCACGGAAACCGGTGGCGTGACCGGTACACAGGACAAGGACTACAACCTGATCTGGTACGTCGAGGCGTGCCTGAGCAACGCGCTGCGGCTGGAGACCTACATCCAGGACGCGGAACGCGGCAAGGACACCGAGGTGGCCGACCTGTTCCGCAAGGCCCAGGCGGACAGTCGCAAGGGCGCGGAAATGGGCAAGGCGCTCCTGCGAACGCGACTGAGCGGCGGCTGACCGAGCCCTGCCCGCCCAGCCCGGACGCCGAGGAAGCCGAGGTGTCCGGGCTTTCGTCTGTCCGGGCCCGTACGGCGGCCCTGGTGGTGTCTCTGCGCGGGTTCTTGCTTCGTCAACCACCTTTTGGATACGTAGGGTTTACTTCTGTTCGACTCGTCGGGTCGCACGGAGTTGCTATGGTGTTACTCGCCGGTAGCAAACTGAACGAGGGCGCGGGGGGTCGGCCGACCAGCGCCACGACTCGACCGGCGTCGCAACCTCTCGGCGGGTCGTCGAGACGGAAAGTCCGGCAAGGGGGCCGGATCGACCGAGGCGTCCGCGCGTCTGCCTGACGCGCCCCTCGCATTCCGCTTCCTGGCCCACCGATCCAGACCAGACAGGTGAGACTCGCAACATGGTTCGTTCCCTGGTCGATCTGCTGACCGAGCACGCCTCGCACCACCCCGACCGAACCGCCTACCGCTATCTCGTCACCGGCGACGCCGACGGCGAGATCCAGGAGATCTCGTACGGCCGTCTCGCCGACCGCGCCCGGGCCATCGCCGCCTGGCTGCAGGAACGCGGCCTGGCCGGAGCCCGCGCCGTGCTGCTCTACCCTCCCGGCCCCGAGTTCATCAGTGGCTACCTGGGCTGCCTCGCGGCCGGTGTCGTCGCCGTACCGGGCGTCCCTCCGCAGGGCCGCGCACAGAACCACCGTGCCCTGATCCGGATGAAGCGCCTCGTCGCCGACGCCGACGCCAAGGTGATCCTGGGCGGCCGCGAGGTGATCACGGCCCTGTCCGGCATGGCCGAGCACCTGCCCGAGCTCGCCGACATCACCCGCGTCGCCACCGAGGACATCCCCGACGAGGCCGCCGCCTCCTGGCGTGAGCCCGACCTCACCGCCGACTCGGTCGCCTTCCTCCAGTACACCTCCGGCTCCACCTCCGCCCCGCGCGGCGTGATGGTCACCCACGGCAACCTGCTCGACAACGAGCGGGTCATCACCGAGCGCATGGGCCACACCCCGGACACCATCGCGGAGCACGGCCACGAGATGTTCGTCAGCTGGCTGCCCGTCTACCACGACATGGGCCTCATAGGCCCCGTCCTCAACACCGTCTACCTCGGCGTGACCGCCACCCTCTTCTCGCCGCTGCACTTCCTGCAGCAGCCCCAGCGCTGGCTGACCGCGATCAGCCGCTACCGCCCGCACACCAGCGGCGGCCCCAACTTCGCCTACGAGCTCTGCCTCAAGCACGCCGGCCCCCGGCTCCTGGACGAACTCGACCTCTCCAGCTGGAAGGTCGCCTTCAACGGCGCCGAACCGGTACGCGCCGCCACCCTGCGCCGCTTCGCCGACACCTTCGCCCCGGCCGGCTTCCGCCACCAGGCCCTCTACCCCTGCTACGGCCTGGCCGAGGCCACCCTCATGGTCACCGGCAGCACGGTCCACACCCCGCCGACCCTGCTCCAGGCCGCCGAAACCGGCCCGCACGCCGGCCAGTCCGACGCCGCCGCCGTCAGCTCCGGCCGTCCCGGCCCCGAGGTCACCGTCGCGATCGCCGACCCGGAGCGGTGCGAGGAACTCCCCGAGGGCGAGACCGGCGAGATCTGGGTGCGCGGCGCGAGCGTCGCCAAGGGCTACTGGCGCAACGCACTCGCCACCCGCGAGACCTTCCGCGCCACCCTGACCGGCCACGACGGCCGCTTCCTGCGCACCGGCGACCTCGGATTCCTGCGCGACGGCGAGCTGTTCGTCACCGGCCGCCTCAAGGACCTCATCGTCATCGACGGCCGCAACCACTACCCACAGGACCTGGAACTCACCGCCGAGATGGCCCACCCGGCCCTGCGCCCCGGCTGCACCGCCGCGTTCTCCGTGGACGGGGCGGCGACGGACGACGGGGTGGCCGACGGTGAAGACGGGATGGCCGACGGTGAACAGGCCGTCGTCGTCGCCGAGGTCGCCCCGGACGCGGCGTCCGAGGCGGAGAAGATCATCGATGTCATCCGCAGCGGGACCGGCGAGGCCCACGGCCTGTCGCTGCGCGACGTGGTCCTGGTCCGGCCCGGCACCATCCCCAAGACGTCCAGCGGCAAGATCCAGCGCCACGCCACGCGCACGGCCTACCTGAACGGCACCCTCGCCGTGATCGACGGACCCGCCCCGAGCTGACCCCGCCCGGACCGCCGTCGTACCCGGCGCGCCGGCGCCGCGTCGGCCGCAGCATCCGTACCGACACCCGTGCCCCGCGGGCCGTACGGCCCCAGCCCATGCCCGAATCCACGAGGACACCTGTCTAGATGCCTGCGCACGAGTCCCCGAAGCAGTCCCTCAACCCGTCCCTGACCACCCCGGAGGGCGTGCGGACCTGGCTGGAGTCGGCCGTCGCCGAGGCGACCGGGCTCGACCGGACGGCCGTCGAGCCGGACCGGCCCCTCGCCGAACTCGGACTGGGATCACGGCAGTTGGTGACGCTGGCCGCCGAGCTGTCCGCGCTGACCGGCCGGACCCTGGACCCGTCCCTCGTCTTCAACCACCCCTCCATCGCCGAGCTCGCCCAAGCGGTCTTCGAGGACGGGCCGACGACGGCGACGCATGGGGTGACCGCGAGCCCCGCTCCGGCCGGTGACCCTGTTCGGCAGCACGACGACGACATCGCGATCATCTCCATGGCCTGCCGCTTCCCCGGCGGCGCCGACGACCCCGAGTCGCTGTGGCGGCTGCTGGTCGCGGGCCAGGACGCCATCACCGAGGCGCCGAAGGGGCGTTGGGACACGCGAGGACTGCACGACCCCGACCCGGAGGCCACCGGCAAGGCGTACTCCCTGCACGGCGGCTATCTCACCGGCATCGACCGCTTCGACGCGGCCTTCTTCGGGATCTCCCCGCGCGAGGCCGCGGCCATGGACCCCCAGCAACGGCTGCTCCTGCAGACCGGCTGGGAGGCCGTCGAACGCGCCGGGATCGTCCCGGAGACACTGGGCGGCAGCTCCACGGGCGTCTACATCGGCCTGTACGACAGCGGCTACCTGGCCTCGGCCGCGCTGGACCAGCTCGACGGGCACGTCGGCACCGGCTCGGCGTCCAGTGTGGCGTCCGGCCGTATCGCCTACACGCTCGGCCTCCAGGGCCCGGCGGTCACCGTCGACACCGCCTGCTCATCCTCCCTGGTCGCCCTGCATCTGGCGGCGCGGGCGCTGGCGGGCGGCGAGTGCGACCTCGCGCTCGCGGGCGGTGCGACGCTGCTGGTGACGCCGCGTGGGCATGTCGAGTTCAGCAGGCTGGGCGGACTGTCGCCGTCCGGGCGGTGCAGCCCGTTCGCGGCCGACGCGGACGGTGTGGTGTGGGCCGAGGGCTGCGGTGTGGTGCTGCTGAAGCGGCTCGCCGACGCACGCCGCGACGGTGACCGGATCCTCGCGGTGGTCAAGGGCTCGGCGATCAACCAGGACGGCCGCAGCCAGGGCCTGAGCGCCCCCAACGGCCCCGCCCAGGAACGCGTCCTGCGCGCCGCCCTCGACGCCGCCGGGCTCCGGCCGAACGACCTGGACCACATCGAGGCGCACGGCACCGGCACCCGGCTGGGCGACCCCATCGAGGGCCGCGCCCTGGCCGCCGTCTTCGGCCCCGACCGCCCCGCCGGCCGGCCCCTCGGCGTCGGCTCCCTGAAGTCCAACATCGGCCACACCCAGGCCGCCGCGGGCATCGGCGGCGTCATCAAGACCGTCCTGGCGCTCCAGCACGAACGAATACCGGCGTCCCTGCACGCCGAGACCCCGACCGAGCACATCGACTGGGAGCACAGCGGGCTGCGGATCCTCGGCGAGGCCAGCGCCTGGTCACAGGACCCCGAGCGGGTACGGCGGGCCGGGGTGAGCGCCTTCGGGATCAGCGGCACCAACGCCCATGTGGTGCTGGAGGAAGCCCCCGAGGGGCAGCCGCAGACGCCCGGCGACCTCACCGGTACGACCCTGTTCCCGCTGTCCGCCCGCACCCTCCCCGCACTCCGGGGACAGGCCAGCCGCCTCCTCGAAACCCTCGACCGGCAGCCCGGAACGCCGCTCCCGGCCGTGGCCGCGACGCTGGCCCGCCACCGCACGCACTTCGAGCACCGGGCCGTCGTCCGGGCGAGCGACCGCGCCGAACTGCTCACCGCCCTGCGCGCACTCGCCGAGGACCGGCCCGACACGGACCTGACCGTCGGCCCCCAACAAACCGTCCCCGCAGGCAAGTTGGCCTTCGTCTTCCCCGGGCAGGGATCCCAGTGGCCCGGCATGGCACGCGATCTGCTCGACCGCGACCCCGTGTTCGCCGACGAGCTCGACCGCTGCGACGCCGCCCTGCGCCCGTTCACCGACTGGTCGGTGACATCCGTGCTGCGCGGCGACGCGGGCGCCCCGGACCTGGACCGCGTCGACGTCGTCCAGCCGGTGCTCTTCGCCGTGATGGTGTCGCTGGCGGCGGTGTGGCGGGCTCGCGGCGTCCGGCCGGACGCGGTCGTCGGACACAGCCAGGGCGAGGTCGCCGCCGCCTGCGTCGCCGGGGCGCTCAGCCTCAACGACGCCGCGGCCGTGGTCGCCCTGCGCAGCCAGGCCCTGACCGAGCTGTCCGGCACCGGCACGATGGCCGTCGTCGCCCTGCCCCACACCGACGTCGAGGCCCAACTCGCCGAATACGACGGCCGGATCAGCGTCGCCGCCGTCAACAGCGGTCGCTCGACCGTCGTCGCCGGCGCCGTGGACGCCGTGGAAGCCCTGCTCACCGACCTCGACCGGCAGCAGATCTTCGCCCGCCGCCTCGACGTCGACTATGCCTCCCACACCGACCGCGTGGAGCCCCTGCGCACGACCATCCTCGATGAGCTCGACGGAGTCACCACCTACCCCACGTCCGTGGCCTGGTACTCCACGGTCACGGGCGAGCCGGTCACCGGGGAACTCGAAGCCGACTACTGGTACACCAACCTCCGCGAACCCGTCCGCTTCGCGCCGACCGTCGAGCGCATGGCCGCCGACGGCTACCGCTACTTCGTGGAACTCGCCCCGCACCCGTCCCTGCTCACCGCCCTGCGCACGGTCGGCGAGGACCTGGTCGACGGGGACCTGGTCGACGGGGGCCTGGTCGACGGGGACCTGGTCGTGGTCGGATCGCTGCGCCGCGACGAGGACGGCCTCGGCTGCCTGGACCGCGCCGCCGCCGAACTCCACGTCCACGGACGGCGGATCGACTGGCGCCGCCTGGTCCCGCACACCGCCCCCGCGGACCTGCCGACATACGCCTGGGACACCCAGCGCCACTGGACCGAGCCCGCCGCCTCCGCCACCGCCTCCTCTCTCTTCGACCGCGCCGCGCACCCGTTGCTGGGCATCCAGCTCCAGTCGGCGGACGAGACCCGCTGGACCTTCCGCAACGAGTGGTCCCCGGCGACCGCTGACTGGCTGCCCGACCACACCGTCTTCGGCCGGACCGTGGTCTCGGGCACCACCCTGCTGGAACTCTGCCGGGCCGCCCTCGACGTGGCCCGCCCGGACACCCCCGCCGACGTCACCGACCTGCTCCTCCTGGCGCCCCTCGTCCTGCCGGACACCGGCACGGTCGAGGTCTCCGTCGAAGTGGTGACCGCCGGTCCCGCACCGGAGATCACGGTCCACAGCCGTCCACGCGGACCGGAGGTCATGGACTGGACCCTGCACGCCACCGCTTCCGCCGCCGAGCCGACCGCCACACCGTCCGACGAGCCACCGGCATGGCCCGAGACGGCCGAACCGGCCTGGACCGAGGACACCTACGAGCAGCTCACCGCACTCGGCCTCGGCTACGGCCCCGCCTTCCAGGGCGTACGGCAGGCAGCCGCGACCGGCGACGGCATCCTCCTGGCCCGCCTCTCACTGCCGCACGTGGCCCGCGACACGGCCGACCCCTACCCGGTGCACCCGGCCCTCCTGGACGCCGCCCTCCAGGCGACCGCCGCCCTCGACACCGGCGACCAGCGGGTCCTGCTGCCGGTCGCGATAGGCCGCTGTGTCCTGCCGCCCGGCGGCGCGACCGACCTCACGGCGTCCATACGCCGGACCGGCGGCTCCGGCGCGGACTCCGGTACGGGCGCCGGTACGGACCTCACCCTGGACGTGAGTCTGTGGGACGCCGACGGCTTTCCGGCAGGACGCCTGGAGGGCGTACGCCTGCGTGCCGCGAGCCCGGCCGACCTGAGCGGCGGCTCGGCGAACGGCCGGCATCTGTACGAGGTGGCGTGGACGGCCGTACCGGAGGTGCCCGGCCAGGTCGCCGGGAAGGACGCCGACACCGTCGTACGAGTCTGGCCCTCCCCGACGCCCGGCACCGAACCGGCCGCCGCGGCACACGAGTTCGCGGCCACTGCCCTGGCCGAACTCCAGGCGCTGATCGCGCTGCCCTCCGACGAGGCGCCGGCCCGCACCATCTGGGTGACCCGCGGAGCGATCGCAGCCGCCGACGGGGACCCGGTTCCCGGGCTTGCCCAGTCGGTTCTGTGGGGGCTCGCCCGCGGCTTCCGTGCGGAACACCCCGATCTCGGGTTGACCCTGCTCGACCTTGATCGTGGCTTCGATCTCGACCTCGACGATGACGTGTCGTCGCGTGCCGAGCTGCTCCTCGCGGTCGAGCGCGCAAACGAGCCTGAACTAGCCCTGCGCGAAGGTGAGTTGCTTGCCCCGCGCCTGGTGCGCGCCCGTCCCGCGACATCCGACCGGTCGTCCCGGATCCCCACCGACGGCACCGTGCTGATCACCGGGGGACTCGGCGCGGTGGGCCGTCACATCGCCCGCCTGCTCGCCGAGAACGGCGTCCCGCGCCTGCTGCTGACCTCCCGTCAGGGCACGGACGACCCCCGCGCGGCCGAAGTCACCGCCGAACTCACCGCGTTCGGCGCCGAGGTCGACGTCGCCGCATGCGATGTCGCCGACGCCACGGCGGTGGCGGACGTGCTGGCCCGTATCGGCGACGAGGCGCCCCTGCGCGGTGTCGTCCACTGTGCCGGTGTCCTCGCCGACGGCGTGGTGGCGGACCTGACGCCCGAACGCCTCGCCCAGGTGCTGCGCCCCAAGGTCGACGGCGCCGCCCACCTGCACCGGCTCTCCGCCGAACGCCCCCTGGACCTCTTCCTGCTGGTCTCCTCTGCCGCGGGCGTCGTCGGCAACGCGGGCCAGGCCAACTACGCCGCCGCCAACGCCTTCCTCGACCAACTCGCCCACCACCGACGTGCCTCGGGCCTGCCCGGTGTCTCGGTCGCGTTCGGGGCCTGGGCGGGGGAGGGGCTCGCCGCCGAGCACGCCGACCTGGAGCGGATGGCCCGCCTCGGCCACCGCGCCCTCACTCCCGAACAGGGCCGTGAGCTGACCGAGCTGTCCCTGCGGCGCGACGCCCCGCACCTGGTCGCCTGGGCGCTGGACCTGCCCCGGCTGCGGGCCGCCGCACCGGCCGGAGCACTGTGGCGCTCCCTGCTCCCCGAGCTCCGCCCCGACCGCGCCGACCGCAACGGTGGCTCTGGCGGTCCTGGCGGTCCTGGCGGTCACACCCTGGCGGACCGGCTGGCCCGGCTTCCGGAGGCCGAGCGTGCCGCCCGCGTCCTCGCCCTCGTCCGCGAGGAGGCCGCGCACGCGCTCGGGCTGCGCTCGGCGGAGTCCGTCCGCCCCGACCAGCCGCTGCGCGACCTCGGCATGGACTCCGTGACGGCGGTCGACCTGCGCAACCGCATCAGCGCGCGCATCGGCACCAAGCTCCCCGCCACCCTCCTCTTCGACCACCCGACGCCCACCCGCCTCGCCGACCACCTGCTGACCGGCGCCCTCGCGACGACCGCCCGTGCCGCTCGTGCCGCCCGTGAAGCGGCGCCCGCGCCCACGGCTGCCCCGGACGAGCCCGTGGCCCTCGTCGCCATGGCCTGCCGGCTGCCCGGCGGTGTGAGCGACCCGGACGGCCTGTGGCGCCTCGTCGCGGAGGGACGCGACGCGGTCGGCCCCTTCCCGGCGGGACGCTGGGACGTCGAGTCGCTCTACGACCCCGACCCGGACGCCCCCGGCAAGTCCTACGCCCGCGAGGGCGGCTTCCTCGACGACATCGACTCCTTCGACGCGGGCTTCTTCGGCATCACCCCGAAGGAGGCGGCGGCCATGGACCCGCAGCAGCGCCTGCTGCTGGAGACGGCCTGGGAGTCGCTGGAGCGCGCCGGAATCGTGCCCGCCGACCTGGCGGGCAGCACCACGGGCGTGTACGTCGGCATGTTCGGCAGCGACTACCTCTCCGGCACCCGGCTCGACCAACTCGACGGCTACGTCGGTACGGGCTCCGCCCTGAGCGTCGCCTCGGGACGGCTCGCGTACACGCTGGGGCTGAACGGCCCCGCCCTCACGGTGGACACCGCGTGCTCGTCCTCGCTGGTGGCCGTGCATCTGGCGGCGCAGGCGCTGCGCGCGGGCGAGTGCGATCTGGCGCTCGCCGGTGGCGTCACCCTGATGGTCACGCCGCAGACCTTCGTCGAGTTCAGCCGGCTGCGCGGCCTGTCGCCGACCGGCCGCTGCCGCTCCTTCTCCGACGGCGCCGACGGTGCCATCTGGGCCGAGGGCGCCGGCATGGTCGTACTGAAACGACTGAGCGACGCCCGGCGCGACGGTGACCGTGTCCTCGCCGTGCTGCGCGGCACCGCCGTCAACCAGGACGGCCGCAGCCAGGGCCTGTCCGCACCGAACGGACCGGCCCAGGAGCAGGTGATCCGGCGCGCGCTGGAGCGATCCGGCCTCCGGCCCGCCGACATCGACCACATCGAGGCCCACGGTACGGGCACGACCCTGGGCGACCCGATCGAGGCGGGCGCCCTCGCCGAGGTCTTCGGCGGCACGCGGCCCGAGGGACGCCCGCTGCACCTGGGGTCGCTCAAGTCCAACGTCGGGCACACACAGGCGGCTTCGGGCGTGGTCGGCCTGATCAAGGTCGTGCAGTCGCTGCACCACGAGACCCTGCCGCCCACGCTGCACGCCGACACCCCCAGCCGCCACGTCGAGTGGGCGGACAGCGGACTGCATCTGCTGCGCGAGAAGGTGGCGTGGCCCGCGTCGGCGGAGCGGGTGCGGCGTGCGGGGGTGAGCGCGTTCGGGATCAGCGGCACCAACGCGCATGTGATCGTGGAGGAGGCCCAGCCCCCCCGGCCCGGGGCCACGGACGAACCTCCCGCGGACGAACCTCCCGTGGGCAAGGGCCTGTTGGTCCTGTCCGGCCGCAGTGAAGCGGGTCTGCGCGGCCAGGCCGCCGCACTGGCGCGCCACCTCGCCGACGACTCGGCCGCACTGCCGGACGTGGCCCACACTCTGGCCCGCCACCGCAGCCATCTTGAGCGGCGAGTGGCGATCGTCGCCGAGGACCGGAACGAACTGCGGTCCGTATTGGGCGAGTTGGCCGCCGGGCGGGTCCCGCTTCCGCCGCCGCGTGCGGAGCAGACCGGCAAGGTCGCCTTCGTCTACGCCGGGCACGGTGGGCAGTGGCCCGGCATGGGGCTCGACCTGATGGGGGAGTCGGAGGCGTTCGCCGATGAGCTGACGCGGATCGACGAGGCCGTACAGCGGCACGCCGGCTGGTCCGTGCTCAACGCGCTGCGGGCGCCCGAGGAGTTCTCCCCACTGGAGCGGACCGAGTATCTGCAGCCGACGCTGTTCGCGGTGAACGCGGCGCTCACGGCCGCCTGGCGCTCCCTGGGCGTCACCCCCGACGCCGTGACCGGCCACAGCCTGGGCGAGATCGCCGCCGCCTACAGCGCGGGCGCCCTCACCCTGGACGACGCCGTCACCGTGGTGACCGGGCGTGCCGGGGCGGTCGTACCGCTCGCGGGCCGGGGCGGCATGCTCTCCCTGAACCTGCCTCGCCCCCGGGTCGAGGAACTGCTCGCCCCGTACACCGGCCGGCTGTTCGTCGCCGCCGTCAACAGCCCGCACTCCACGGCCGTCTCCGGCGACGGCGACGCACTGGCCGAGCTGCGCCGGAGCCTCGACGAGCAGGGGATCGAGGCCCGGCCGCTGTCGACACCGTTCGCCTCCCACACCCCGCTGATGGCCCCGCTGCGTGACGAACTGCTCGACCGCGTCCGCGGAATCCGGCCCGCCGCGCACCCCGCGACCGCGCTGTACTCGACGGTGCTCGCTGAGCCGGTGCCCGGCGACCGCCTGGACCCGGAGTACTGGTACGCCAACCTCAGCGAGCCGGTCCGCTTCGCGGACACGATCCGTCGCATGCTGGACGACGGGTACCGCTACTTCGTGGAGCTGAGCCCGCACCCCTCGCTCGGCGCGTCCATCGAGGCGGTGGCGTCCGACGCCGGAATCGACGCGGTGAGCGTCGGCTCACTGCGCCGGCAGCGGGGCGGGCGGGACGTACTGCTGGACAGGCTGGGGGAGTTGTACACGGCCGGTCACACACCCGACTGGTCGGCGCTTTTCCCGGCGGGCCACCGTGTCGACCTGCCGACGTACGCCTTCGCCCGCGAACGCCACTGGCTCGCACCCGCCCCGGCCGCCGCGACCGGCGCCTCCCCGCTGCTCGGCACCCATGTGGAGGCCAGCGACGAAGCCGACCGGCATCTCTTCCAGAGCGAGCTGGACCTGCGGGACAGCCGCTTCGCCTATCTGACCGACCACCGGGTCACCGGCGAGGTGTGGCTGCCCGGCGCCGCCTTCCTCGGCATGGCCCTGGAGGCCGCGTCCGCCGTGCGGGACGGTGACGACGTACGGCTCGCCGACGTCAGGTTCGTCAGCCCGCTGCGCCTGGACGAGTCCCGGCCGACCAGGCTGCAACTGGTCCTGCGGCCCGCCGCCGACGGCTTCCGGGACTTCACGATCGCCTCGACACCGGCCGGGCGCGGAGAGCGCGCACACTGGGAACGCCATGTGAGCGGACGCATCGCCGTCAGCAGGCAGACCGAACCCGACGCCGCCCCGGGCGAGTCGCTCACCGCCCTGCGCGCACGGTGCACGGAACAGGTCGACCTGCCCGCCGTCTACGGCGCACTCGCCGCCCTCGGCATCGACTACGGCCCCGCCTTCCGCGGCCTGGAGTCGGGTCACCGCACCCACTCCGCGAGCCTCGCCCGACTGGCCGACCGGCCCGCCGCCGGCCATCTGCTGCACCCGGCCGTCCTGGACGCCGCTTTCCACACGGCCGCGCTGCCCGGCGACGCACCCCAGGGACGGGCGTTCGTGCCCGCCGGCGTCGGCCGGCTCCGCCACACCGGACGGCCCACCACCCCCGTCTGGGTGACCTGTGAGCTGCGCTCCGCGTCCGGCGACACCGCCGCCCTGGACCTTCGGCTCTACGACGAGGACGATCAACTCGTCCTGGCGGCAGAGGAGTTCGAGCTCGCCGCGCTCTCACCTCTCGACGGGGCGCTGTTCGAGACCCGCTGGCAGACTCGTCCGGCCGCCGACGAGCCGCCCACGCCGGGGAGCTGGCTGATCCTGGCCGACGAGTCGGGCGTGGCCGCCGCACTCGCCGACCGGCTGGGCACCTCGGTGCCGTATGTGATCGCCCGCAGGGGCGAGGAGTTCGCGGCCGAGGGTTCCGGCCGCTATGTCCTCGACCCGGCCGACCCGCAGCACCTGGCCCGCCTCCTCGACGAGGCCTTCGCGAACGAACCGCCCGAGCGGGTCGTCCAGTTGTCGGCCCTCGACGCGCCCGCGATCGAGGACGCCGCCACGGCCGAGGAGGCCGCGCGGCTGTGCTGCCTGAGCACCCTGCATCTGGTGCGGACGCTCGCCGACCGGGCGCAGGGCCGGGCGCCCCGTCTGTTCGTCGTCGTCCGGGGCAGCCAGGCAGCCGGTGACAGCTCGCAGGTGACCCGTCCGCAGCAGGCCCTCGCCTGGGGCTTCGGCCTCGCCGTGGCGCAGGAGCATCCTGAGCTGCGGGCCACCCTTGTCGACCTCCCGCCGACCGACGGCGCCGACGCCCTGTGGACCCAGCTGCGGGGCGCCGACGACGAACGGCTCGTCGCGCTGCGCGGGGCCGGACGGCTGGTACCCCGTCTGACCCGCACCCGCCCGGACGACGGCGGCCACGGTGCCGTCAGCGCCGACGGCGTGTATCTGATCACCGGTGGTCTCGGCGGCCTCGGGCGCGTCGTCGCCGAGCGGCTGGTCCGCCGCGGCGCCCGCCGGCTGGCCCTGATGAGCCGCGGCGCACCCAACGGGGACGCCGTGCACTGGATCCGGGAGCTCGAAGAGCGCGGCGTGACCGTGCACTTGGCGCGCGCGGACGTCGCCGACCGCGAGGGCCTCACCGGCGCCCTGGACGCCGTACGGCACGCACTCGGCCCGATCACCGGCGTCGTCCACGCGGCCGGTGTCCTGGACGACGCCACGATCGCCAACCTGACCGACGAGCGCGTCCTGCGCGTCCTCGCCCCCAAGGTCCTCGGCACCACGCTGCTCACCGAACTCACCCCGGACGCGGCCGACTTCGTACTCTTCGCATCGGCGGCGGGTCTGCTCGGCTCGGCCGGACAGAGCCCGTACTCGGCGGCAAACGCCTTCCTCGACGCCTGGGCCCACCACCTCTCCCGCACCGACCGTCGGGCACTGAGCCTGGACTGGGGCGCCTGGTCGGGCGTGGGCATGGTGGCGGGGTCCGGCGCCCGCGAGACCGAGACGGCCCGCTCCGGCCTGGTCGCCTTCTCCGCGCAGGACGGCGGCGAGCTCTTCGAACGCGTCCTGACCACAGCCCGCCGCCAACTCGCCCCCCTGGCCCTGGACTGGGAGCTGCTCTCCCTCGACCCCGACGCGGCCCGCACCCGCCCGATCCTGGCCGACCTGATCACCGTGCCCACGGGCAGCCCCGGCACGGACGACCTGGTCAAGAAGGTGTTCGCGGCGACGTCGGACACCGAACGGGCCGTACGACTGGAGGCATACGTCCGCGCCCGGGTCGGCGAGGTCTCCGGCGGCGCGGTCCAGGTCTCCGCGACCACGGCCCTGAAGGAACTCGGCCTCGACTCCCTGATGCTCGTGCGGCTGCGCAACGCCTTCGCCCGTGAACTCGGTGTCGAACTCCCCGCCGCCACCGTCTTCTCGGCCGCCGACATCCGCGGCCTCGCCCAAGCCCTCGCCACGGCCCTCCCCGAACAGGCGGCCACGACCGAGGAACAGCCGGAGCACACGGCGGACACCCCGGTGACCGAACTGCACCCCGCGACCCGCGATGTCGTACGCCTGCTGCGCAGCGCCGGGCCCGGTATGCCGGACGCCGCCCACGCCGTGGGCCTCGCGGTACGCCTCACCACGCCCACCACCCGCGAGACCCTCACCGGCATCATCACCCGCCTCACCGCACGCCACGCGGCCCTGCGCACCTCGATCGTCACCGCGGACGAGGGCGGACGGCAGCTGAGCGTCGACCGCGAACTGCCGGAACCACTGCTGCGATGGACGGTCGTTCCGCAGGGCACGGCCCTTGACGTGGCCGACCGGCTGCGCGAGCTCCTGGAGCCCCCGTTCGACCTGACCGCCGCACCCCTGTGGCGTTTCGAGCTGCTGGACGGCGGCGAGAGCGGCCAGATCCTGGTCTACGGCGCCCACCACGCCGTCAGCGATCTGCAGTCACTGCTGCTGGTGGCGGGCGAGATCGACACCGAACTGTCCGGCGACGTGCTCGGCGACAGCGTCACCAACCGCGACATCCACCTGCTGATCGAGGCCCAGCGGACCGACGAGCAGCCGGGCGGGAGCACCGACGCGAGCACTGATGCGAGCACTGATGCGGGCGAGTGGCGCGAGGCCTTCCAGGGCAGCGGGCGCCTCGATCTGACCCTGAGCCGACCGCGCCCGCGGACCCGCTCGTACCGGGCCGGCAGCGTCACCGTCCCGATCCCCGACGGGCTCATGGACCGGATCTCGGCCGCCGCGAGCCGCCTCGCCGTCACCACGGCCGCCTTCTGCCTCGGTGCCGTGACCGTCCTGCTGGCCAGGCGGCGCGAGCGGGAGCGCTTCGTCCTCGCCGTGCCCGTCGACACCCGCATCCACGCCGACGCCTACGACGCCGTGGGCTTCTTCGGCGTGCCTGTGCCCTTCCCCGCCGAGGCGAACGCGGGGGAGCGTGTCGAGGAGGTGCTGCGCCGCACCGACGGGCGTCTGCAGCGGGTGCTGACCAAGGGCGCCATGTTCTCCGACGTGCTGCCGGTGCTGGCCGGACAGGGCCTGTACCGGGCCAACGCGCCGCTGGTGGAGGTGTACTTCAACTACGTGCGCGCCGCGCGCGGGCTGACCGGCCTGGAGGTGCTGCCGGCGGGGACCGGCTACTCCGACCTCGACCTGATGATCACCATGACCCCGGACGCGGGCCGCATCCGCCTCGACCACAACCTCGACATCCTGGACGCGGCGACGGCCACCGAGCTGGGGGAGGAGCTGCTGCGTCTGCTCGCGGAGACGGCCGAGGACCCGTCGGGCCCGGTTCGTACGACGCCGACCGGACGGGGCGGTGAGGTGAGTGCGGGTCCGCCCGCCGAGGAGCCCGATCCGCGGCAGCCGCGCACCGACACCCTCGCCCTCGCCGCCACTTTCGCCCTCGGCAACCTGCCCCTGATGTGCGAGACGGCGGTCGGCGAGACGGTACGGGACGGCAGCGTGACGACCGTCGCCGAGGCCCCGTACCACCACGTACTCGCGAGCCTGCGCGACCCGTCCGGAGTGTTCGCCGACCCGGCCACCACAGCGGGCGTCGTCCTGCTGCGGGCCGCGGACCTGCAACGCTTCGGCCCGGTGGACGACGCGATGCTCGCCGAACTGCGCACCGCCTACCCCGCCGCACTGCGCACGGTCGCCGAGCGCACCCGCAAGCCGCTGATCGTCGGCTTCCTGCCCAGCGCACAGCACGAGGACCGCCTCACCCGGTGGGAGCAGGAGATCGCCGCCGAACTGGCCGACGCGCCCGGCATCGCCGTGCTCGGCCCCGACGACTGGACCCGCCACCACCCCGTCGAGCAGCCCTTCGACGAACGCACCGAACGCCTGGCCCACCTCCCGTTCACCCCGCACTTCCAGGCGGCCGTGGCCCTGCGCCTCGCCGAGGTCGTCCGTGCGGCACTCCGTCCCGCGCCGAAGGTGATCGCCGTCGACGGCGACGAGACCCTGTGGGGCGGCGTGGCCGGGGAGATCGGCCCCGAGGCCGTCGACCTGACCGGCCCACGGGCCCTGCTCGCCCGCCGGCTGGAGCGGTGGCGGGCGGCGGGCGCGCTGCTCGTGCTGGTCAGCAACAACGACGAGGACACGGTGCGCGCCGTACTGGACCGCGTGGACAGTCCCCTGAACGCGGAGCACTTCAGCGTGCTGTCGGCGCAGTGGGGCCCGAAGCCCACCCGCCTGGCCGAGGCGGCCCGCACGCTCGGCCTCGGTCTGGACAGCTTCCTGTTCCTCGACGACAACCCGGCCGAGATCGCCAGGATGCGGTCCGCGCTGCCGCAGGTCCTGTCGGTGACCTGCCCGCCGGAGGCCGAACTGCCGGAATTCCTGGACCGGTTGTGGCCGCTGATTCCCGCGGCTGCGACCGCCGAGGACGCGCTGCGGGCCCGGTTCTACGAGCAGGAACGGGAGCGGGACGCCGTACGGGAACAGGCCGGGTTCGAGGAGTTCCTGGACCAGCTGGAACTGGAGGTCGATATCCGGGCCCTGTCCGACGCAGATGTGCGGCGGGCCGAGCAACTCGTCCGCCGCACCAACCAGTTCACGCTGCGGGCCCGCTCCGCCGACGGCGACGACGTCGCCCGGTGGCGCGAACGCGGCGAGGTGTGGACGGCGTCCGCCCGGGACCGGTTCGGCGACTACGGCCAGATCGGCCTGCTCGCCGTGCGCCGCGAGGGCGACCGACTCGACGTCCTGGCCTGGCTGATGAGCTGCCGCGCGCTCGGCCGGGGCGTCGAGGAACGCCTGCTGCA
>JABFVM010000419.1 GCA_013362785.1 Streptomyces sp.
AAGACGAACGGCGTCTACTCCTGCCGCGCCTGCGGCGCCGAACTCTTCACCTCCACCACCAAGTTCGAGTCCCACTGCGGCTGGCCGTCCTTCTACGACCCGAAGGACACCGACGCGGTGGAGCTGATCGAGGACCGCTCACACGGAATGCTCCGCACCGAGGTGCGGTGCGCCCGGTGCGGCTCGCATCTCGGGCATGTCTTCGAGGGCGAGGGCTATCCGACCCCGACCGACCAGCGGTACTGCATCAACAGCATCTCGCTGCGGCTGACGCCGGACGAGGGCTGATCTGAACGACGGTCTCCTGTTCGGCTTCGGCGACGTCGGAGCTCGTCGACGTGCTGGCCGCTGTCGATGCTCTCGGCCCGGTGGAGCGGCGTCACCGGCTGCGCAGGCGGTTGATCAGGGCCTGCGCGGCGGTGATCGCGGCAAGGGCACCTGGACCGGCGGCGGCAACAAGTGGCCCGACGACGTGGTCGTGCGCTGGGTCGACGGCGAGGTGACGAAGTACACCAACGTCGACGGCGGATCACCGCAGACAAGTGAGCAACAACGCGCGTACCTACGGTGGATACATGCGCATACGTCAATTCCTGCCGGTCTACGTCGCAACGATCGCCCTGCTCGCCGGCTGTGCCGAAGCGAAGGAGGAGCCGAACGGTGCGGACCGGTCGTCGCCCCGGCCGTCGGCGCCCGCGGGCCGGGAGAGCAAGCCGCCGGGTGACGGCAGCCGGGCCTGGGAGCCGGACGACGCGATGCGGCGGGCGGAGCGGGCCCTGAAATCGGCCTCCGACAGCGACGCGCGTCCGGAACTCGTCGACACCGCGGGCGCGTTCATCGCGAGCGGCATGGACAAGGAGCACAAGACGCCCGGTGACCGGCCATACCTCCTCAGCATCACCTGTGACACAGACGGGCTCGGGGAACTCCCCCTCACTCTGTCGCGAGGCGATCAAGAGCAGGCGTACGGGATCGAGTGCGGGGACCGGGAAGCCGATCAGTTCAACATCCCCGCGGGCAAGCAGTTCACCGCACGGGTCGACCCGGTCGAGGACGGCACCGGCCTGATCCTGTGGCGCCTGGACACCATCGCCCGGGACGCGGTGCAGGGCTGTGACGACGACATCGACGGTTGTGACGGCTGAGCGGTGGACGTTCTTTGAACAACGGCGAGGAAGCCCCAGGTACACGGCCTGACTGCCGCCCGCAGCCACGGCATCATCGGTGCGCTCGCCGCCGCGGGGATCAAGCGCTGGGCGGACAAGGCGATACCAGCTACGCCAAGCCATGGTCGGCCATGATCGTAATGACCACTTCGGGCAGGGGAAAATGCATAGGAACCACTTCACATGCTCGTCCGTGCGCAGCGGACTTGTCGCAGTTTCCGTGCCTCTGATCCTGCTTGGGCACGCCGCGACGGCCTACGCCGACACACTCCCCTTCCCCGGACGGGGATACGTCTCCGTCAGCGGTCCGGCAGAACCTGGCGAGGCGGTGGAGCTCACGGTCAAGGAGCGCCCTGGCAATCCGCACCCTACGGCGGTGGAGGTCCTCAGCCCGGCGCTGACCGACGACACGGCCCTGGGCGACACCAAGAGCGCCTGGGTGGGTGCGGGCCGGATCAGAGAGGGCCTGAAGCCCGGGACGTATCCCGTGACGTTCACGCTGCGCCACAAGGACGCCTTGTGCGTGACGGAGAAGGACCGCGATTATGTGTGCGACTACCCCTCGATCGTCCTGCGTGGAGAGGTGAGGGTCTGGGTTCCGGACGAGGCCCCGGCGTCGGGCGGCGGGCTGGGCTTCGGCGGCGGCTTGGCTCTCGGCGTCGCGTCGGGTGCCGCGGGGGCGGGGACGCTGGCGGCGGGCGGGATACTGCTGCGCCGCCGGCGTCGCGAGGCCGCCGATGAGCCTTCGCAGAGATGACGAGCTCGTGCGTGGCCGGCCGTCCTTCCACGACCCGAAGGGCACCGACGCGGTGGAGCTGATCGAGGACCGCTCGCACGGAATGCTCGGGCTATCCGACCCCGACCGACCAGCGGTACTGCATCAACAGCATCTCGCTGCGGCTGACGCCGGGCGAGGGCTGAGCGGCGGCCCGAGACCCTCAGCCATGGGGGGTCCGGGGCGGGACCGCTGCGGACGCCTCGGTCAGGGGGCGTTCCACGTCCGTGCCCCAGCGTGAGGCGATCACGAGGTCCCGGGGCGCGTCCACCCACAGCAGATGACTGCCGCCGTTGCCGCGGGCGCAGCGGCCGGTGCGCGGGGCGCTGGGCCAGACCGTGGCCCCGGTCGTTGAGCCACCACGACAGGCCGTACTCGAGCTTGACGCGGCAGGGCGTCCACGACTCCTCGATCCAGCGGCGCGACAGGACCTGGCGTCCGCTCCATCTTCCGCCGTTCAGGCAGAGCAGGCTGATGCGGGCCAGGTCCAGGGCGCCGATCCACAGGCCGCCGCCCCAGTGGGCGCCGCCGGAGACGACCGGCACCTCGCTCCCGTCGATCCGGAGCACCGCCTTGTCGTGGCCGTGCCAGGACCAGCCGTCGGAGGCGCCGATCGGGGGGCATGACGCGTTCGCGCAGCACGTCCGGCAGGGCGCGGCCGCACAGGGCCGTGGGGGTCAGTGCCGTCAGGTTCACGCGGACGTCGTTGTAGGCCCAGTCCTCGCCGGGCGGGCCGCCGGCCGACTCGGTGCCCTCACGGGCTCTCTGCGCGTCCATCCCCGTCGGCTTGGACCACAGTTCGCCCTCCCGCTGGCTCGTCTGCTCCAGCTAATGCCGCCAGGTGATCACCCGGCCGTGCGGCGCCATCGAACTCCGCCCGCTCGACCGACTCCACGACCGGCTCGTCGAGCCGCAGCAGCCCGTCGTCGAAAGCGACGCCCGCCACCAGCGAGAGCACGCTCTTCGTGGCACTGAAGGCCATCTCGGCGCGGCCCGGATCGCCCCACGAGGCGAGCACCGTGCCACCCCGCACGACCACGTCGGAGGCCCCCTGTCCTTCGAGGAGCGACCCGAGGGCCTCGCGGTGCGCGGTGTTCGACACCTGGTCGGCGAGATACGAGGCCGTGCCGTCGACCCCCGGCACCGACCGCCCCGCCTGGGCGCGAACGGCGTGCGCGTGCGCGGTCCGGTCGATGCCCAAGCCTTCCCAGGGGGCGAAGGCCGGAGCCTCGGTGTCCAGGTCCGTCACTTCGTGCCGGAATTCAACCGCGTCCGCACCGCGTCTCCGCCGAATAAAGCCACGGCTACCTGCCCCGGCCCGACGGAATCCGCACCCATGTCGGGTATGGCCCGCCTCCCACGTGGGGTGCGGGTGCGCTGGCACGGGGGAGGCGGGTGTTCCTAGACTCGTAGGACGGGGGTCGGGTCGGAGTGCCGGTCCGGCGTCGTGATCCGTGCGGGAAGGCGGTGGCGGCTTGTGCCGTACGTCGCTGTGAGTGCGATCAGTCATCCCGGGCTGCTGCGTGAGCGGAACGAGGACAGCCTCGTCGTCGGGCCGTGGACCCTGTGCGGCACGGTGACCGAGAATCCGCAGACCCTGGTCTTCCCACTCGGCACCCCGCTCGTCGTGGCCGTCGCCGACGGGCTCGGCGGGCATCCCGGCGGTGAGGTGGCCAGCTCCCTGGTCGCCCGGCATCTCGCTGCGCTGGGCCCGGCTCTGACCAGCGAGGTCGCCGTCCGCGACGCCGTGAACACCTGCAACCGCGCCGTGTACCAGGCGGCCGGCGGCGACCAGGAGACCGAGCTCACCGCCATGGGGACCACGGTCGCCGGCGTCGTCGTGCAGTCCGACTCGGTCCTGGTCTTCAACGTCGGCGACAGCCAGGTCCTCGCGGCCGGCGGCGAGGGGCTGCGCCAGGTGAGCGTCGACGACAATCCACCGCATCCGCCGGGCCGGACCACCTCCCTGGTCACCCAGTGCCTGGGCGGCTCGCCCACCTACCGTGCCGTCCATCCCCACGTCACGTCCGAGCCCCCGACACCCGGCGAGCGCTACCTGATCTGCTCGGACGGCCTCACCGACCCGGTGCCCACGGACGTCCTGGAGCGGATCCTCGACGAGCACGACGACGGGCGGGCGGCCTTCGAGCTGTGGAAGGCCGCGATCGAGGCGGGCGGGCCCGACAACATCACGGTGGCGGTGGTGCGGGTCGGGGAGGAGTAGCGCGCGGTCACTGGACTGGACCGGACCGGACGGTGCCGGTGGCGGTGACTTGTGTCAGTCCGAGGCCAGGGGGTCGCGGTGGTCCGCCTCGTCCAGCTTCCAGTAGCCCTTCGCGTAGGCGTG
>JABFVM010000358.1 GCA_013362785.1 Streptomyces sp.
GCGCAGCGGGCCGCCGCTGGCGCGGATGACGGGCTGGGCGGCGCAGGCGCTGCGGGCCCGGGCGGCAGGGTCCGGGCGCGGTGTCCTGGAGGCCTGCCGGCGTGGCCTGGACGTACTCGACGACCACCGGATGACGCTGGGCGCCTCGGAGCTGCGCGCGCGTGCCACCGCGCAGGGCTCGGAACTCGCGGCGCTGGCCCAGCAGGCCAGCCTCGACTCCGGCAGTCCGCGGCGCCTGCTGGTGTGGAGCGAGCGCTGGCGGGCCACCGCGCTGTCGACGCCGCCGACCCGGCCGCCGGCCGACCCGGAGCTGCAGAGCGGGCTGACCGCGTTCCGGGAGATCGCGGCCCGCGCGGAGGCCGCCCGCATGGAGGCCCGGCCCGTTCCGGTGCTGGAGCGCGAACAGCGGCGCCTGGAGCGGGAGATCCGTTCCCGGACCCTGCACATGCGCGGCGACACGCCCGGCGACGGCGACCGCTTCGACCCGATCCGGCTGCTGCGGCGGCTCGGCGACGACATACGGCTGGTAGAACTCGCCGTGCTGGACGGGCGGGTTCAGGTGCTGCTGTGCGGACAGGGCCGGGTGCGCCGGTACGAGGCGGGGCTGCTGGCCGAGGCGGAGACCGAGGCGGAGCATGTCCAGGCCGGGCTGCGGCGCCTGGCCCATCCGGGTGCGGATGCCCGGCTGCCCATTGTGGAGGCCGCGGGCCGGCGTCTGGAGGAGCTGCTGCTCGGTCCTGCGGCGGCGCATCTGGGCGACGGCCCCGTCGTGGTCGTACCGCCCGCCCGGCTGCACCGGGTGCCGTGGGCGCTGCTGCCGTCGCTGCGGGAGCGGGTGCTCAGTGTGTCGCCGTCGGCGAGCGGCTGGCTGCGCGCCCGGGAGACCGAGCCGCCGCCGGGCGGGCGCCATGTGCTGGTGCGCGGGCCGGGGCTGTCGACCGGCGGTGCGGAGGTGCCGCATCTGGCCTGCCGGTACGACGGTGCGGTGGTCCTGGAACACGCCGACGCGCGCGTGCCGCGTGTACTGGAGGAACTCGACGGCGCCGAGCTGGCCCATATCGCGGCCCACGGCACGTTCCGCGCGGACAGTCCGCTGTTCTCCTCGCTGCGGATGGCCGACGGGCCGATCGTGGTCCATGACTTCGAGCGCCTGGACCGCAGCCCGTACCGGATCATCCTGTCCTGCTGCGACACCGCCCGCTTCGCCTCCGTCGGCGCCGACGAACTGCTCGGCCTGGTCACCGCCCTGCTGCCGCTCGGCACGGCGGGGGTGGTGGCGTGCACGGCACCCGTCAACGACGCCGCGGTGGTGCCGCTGATGCTGGCGCTGCACAAGGGGCTCAGCGACGGCCTCTCCCTGGCGGAGGCCCTGCGCGACGCCCGGGCAGCACTTCCGGGCGACGCGCTCCACCAGGCGACGGGGTGGGCGTTCTCGGCGTTCGGCGCGGCGTGACCAGTGCGGCCGCCCGAAGGGTGAAGTCACCCTAGGCCGGCTGCGCGTCCGGCAGCTCCACCAGCCACGGCAGTGCGCCGCGGTCGCTGGCGCCGAGGCGGGCGTAGGCGCTGTAGAGGTGGTTGCCGACCGTGCGGACGGACAGGGTGAGCTTCTCGGCGATCTGCCGGTTGCTCAGGCCGGCGGCCGCCAGGGTGACGATCTGCCGTTGCCGGGCGGTGAGTTCGCCGAGGACCAGCCCGGACAGGGCCGGGGTGCGGGCGCCCTGGCAGCGGCGGGCCAGGGCGACGGCACGCGTGCGTGCGGTGCGCGCGGCGCGCGGGTCGCGGTGGGCCCGTACGGCCTGGGCGTGCGCCTCGGCCGCGAAGAGCAGGAAGCCGCGCTCCTCCAGTTGTTCGGCCACCCGGTCGAGCGCGGGTCCGTCGCCCTGGGCGAGCGCGTCGGCGTGCGCGGCGAAGACGCCCGTGAGGCGGCCCTCGGCGAGCTCGGGGCTGCCGCTGCGGACGGCGTCGTAGGCGTCCCCGGTCATCGCCTCGACGGCCCGGTCGGCAGCGTCGCGGGCCGTTGTCAGCCGGGTGACCGCCCCACCCCCGTGGGGGCGGCCACCCAGGATCTTGTGTGCGGCCGTCGGGTCGCCCGACTGGGCTGCGGCGAGGGCGAGTTCGAGGCGGCAGGGCGGATCGCCGGCGCCGTCCCGCAGCCCCTCGCGTGCCCATGCCGCCGCCTCCCGCAGCTCGCCGCGCAGCCGTGCGAAACGGGCCCGTACGGCGGCGTATCCGGCCGGTACCGGTACGCCCTCCGCGACCAGCCACTCCCCCACGGGTGCCGGCGTCGCCCGTACGTCCGCCCCCTCGATGCGCCGGGCCAGCGCGGCGCGCTCGGCGTCCAGGGCGGGGCCGCACTGGTCCGGCGTACGCGACAGCCGCCTCGCCCGCAGCCGACCGGCCGCGGCCCGCAGCACCGGGCCGTGCAGGGGGTGGGCGAGGCGGACGGCGCCCTGGTCGTCGACGCGGACGACGGCGTCGGCCTCCAGGTGCTCCAGGGCCCGCAGATCGAGGTCGTCGAGGTCCAGGGGCAGCGGCTCGGCGAAGGCGAGCCGGTCGAGGGTCTCGCGCTCCTCGGGGCCGGTGCGGTCGAGAACCGGCGCGGTGCGTTCCCGGACGGTCGGGGTGATCGGCACGGGGCCGCGCCACGCCCACTCGTCCGAGTCCGGGACGCGCGTCAGCTGCCCGCGCTCGCGCACCGCGTCCACCAGGTCGCGCAGGAGCCGCAGGTCGCCCTGGCACAGGCGGTGCAGCCGGTTGACGGTGAGCGGGTCGAGGGCCGCGGCGCCGGTACCGTCCGCGAGCACGCGGGCGGTCTCCTCGCGGGGCAGCGGCTCCAGGGTGAGACGGGGCAGGAGTTCGCCGGTCCACAGGCGGGCGACCGCGCCCGGGACGGGGGCGCCCTCGGTGGTGACGACCAGGAGTCGGGTGCGTCCCTGCACGGCCAGTTGATGGACCAGGGCGGCGGAGGCGTCGTCGAGCAGATGGGCGTCGTCGACCAGCAGCAGCCGTACGCCGGACAGGTGCTGGAACGCGCCGTGCAGGGAGGCGGTCTCGGGCACGAGGTGGGCGAAGGCGGCGAAGCGGATCCGGCGGGTCTCCGGGGTGCCGGCCACTCTGGCGCAGTCGGTGCCGCGGACGGCCTCGGTGACGAGCCGGGTCTTGCCGCAGCCCGCCGGGCCCGTGATCACGATGCCGTGCCGTCCGGCGGCCAGCGCGCCCCGCACCAG
The DNA here is from genome assembly GCA_013362785.1 of Streptomyces sp. Classification (GTDB taxonomy): domain Bacteria; phylum Actinomycetota; class Actinomycetes; order Streptomycetales; family Streptomycetaceae; genus Streptomyces. The sequence continues at coordinate 3,228 of JABFVM010000358.1, forward strand.
GTCGAGTTCGTCCTCCCGGCCGGTGAAGGGCCAGGGCAGTTCCAGTGTCTTCGTGTCCCGTTCCCAAGTCGTCACGCCAGTAGGAGCACGGTGACTCACACTTGATACACAGGTACTTGAGTAGCCCTCGACTCAGGCGCCCGTGGCGGTCCGACGGCACCCTGTTCGCATGACCGCACGCTACTGCTCCCTCGCGCAGGCGTCGGCCCCCGCCTTCGCACCGGGGCTGGCCGCCGAGCGGCTGAGTGCGCTCATCAGCGGACACCGCATGTGGGTCAACGGCACAGTGCTGCATTACCACTTCTTCGACCGGGACTCCGACGGATCGGCGATCCCCGACCCGGAGACCGGGCAGACCCGGCAGGTGTCGTGGGTCGGCGGCAAGGAGCAGCGGGACGTCGTGCGGGAGTGCTTCCAGGAGTGGCAGGACCTCGGTATCGGGCTGTCGTTCGTGGAGGTGGGCGACCGGTCGGAGGCCGAACTGCGCATCGGGTTCCAGCTCGGCGACGGCTCCTGGTCGACGGTGGGCAAGGACGCGCTGCAGGTCGGCCTCAACGAACGGACCATGAACTTCGGCTGGGACCTGACGGTGCCCGGGGAGCGCGGGACGGCACTGCACGAGGTCGGGCACGCGCTCGGCATGCTGCACGAGCACCAGAGTCCGTTCGCCGGCATCCACTGGGACGACGAGGCCGTGTACACGGATCTGGCGGGCCCGCCGAACTACTGGAGCCGGGACACGACGTTCTTCAACATCCTGCGCAAGCTCGACCCCAACGAGGTCAACGGCTCCGCCTGGGACCCGCACTCGATCATGGAGTACCCCTTCTCGGCCGGGTTGATCCTGGAGCCGGAGCAGTTCCGCGGTGGCCTGAACCCGCCGGGCGTGCTCTCCAAGGCCGACAAGGAGTTCGTCTGCCGCTGGTATCCGCCGGCCCGGACGCCGGGGCCGCGCGAGCTGGTGCCGTTCCGTTCGGTGCCGCTGCGGCTCGGTCCGGCCGAACAGGCCGACTTCGTGATCGAGCCGCCGGAGACCCGCGAGTACACGCTGGGCACGTTCGGCGACAGCGACACGGTCGTCGTGGTCTTCGAGGAGCGGGACGGGGAGCCCCGCTACCTCACCGCCCAGGACGACGGCGGCACCCCGCACAACGCCACTGTCAAGGCCCGTCTGGTCAAGGGCCGCCGCTATTTCGTCCGGGTACGGCTCTATGCCAACTGGGGCTCGGGGGAGACAGCCGTCATGTGCTGGTGACGGCACGGCCCCACTGAAGCGCACGGGCACGACAGTCCACAGTCCGGCGCCGGGGGATGTGGCCGGGGAACGCCACCTTCGGGGGAGGGTGACGTTCCCCGGCCACGCCGTCGTCCATGAAGAGCCGGGCCCGTCACCTGCGTTGCCACTCCTGCGCCAGGAGCTCGTACGACCGCACCCGGTCCGCGTGGTCGTGGGTGATGGTGGTGATCAGCAACTCGTCGGCACCCGTGGCCTCCTGGAGCTGTTCCAGCTGGTCCGCGACCCGGCTCGGCGATCCCACGAACTGTGTGTCGACGCGGTCCCGCACCAGTCCCCGGTCCTCGTCGCTCCATGCGCGGGCGCGCGCCTGCTGCGGTGTCGGGAACTCGATGGCGCCCTCGGCCGTGCGGATGCTGCGGACCCACAGGCCGTAGCCGGTGGCGAGTTCGCGGGCGGTGGTGTCGTCCTCGGCGACGACGACGTCGGCGGAGACGCTGACGTACGGCTTGTCGAGGACCTCGGAGGGCCGGAAGAAGGAGCGGTAACCCTCCACCGCTTCCAGGACCGTGGCGGGACTGACGTGGTAGTTCGCGGCGAAGCGCAGTCCCCGGGCGCCCGCGACCTCGGCGCTCTGGCCGCCGCTGCTGCCCAGGATCCACAGCTCCAGGTCGGCGCCCTCCCCCGGTACGACGTGTGCCTCGGCGCCTTCCGGGGAGCGGTAGGTGCCGGCCAGCAGGGCGAGGATGTCGTCGATCTGTTCGGCGTAGTCCTGCGGTTCGGCGTTCGGCAGGAGGAGGAGTCTGCGCTGGAGGGCGACACGGGGTGAGCCCAGGAGGCGTTCGAAGGAGAAGCGGGGTGGTATGAGCAGGCCGTTCGGGGCACGGCCGTCGACGACCGGGATGGTTGTCGGCGCGGTCGCCTTCTCCCCCGGCGGGCGGCCGCCCGAGCGGCCCAGGCCCAGGTCGAAGCGGCCGGGGTGCAGCGCGTCGATCAGGCCGAACTCCTCCACCGTGGACAGCGCGGTGCGGTGGCCGAGCTGTACGGCGCCGGAGCCGAGCCGGATCGTGGAGGTCGCGGCGGCCGTGAGAGCGAGGACGACCGCCGGGGACGTGCCCGCGACGCCCGGGTTGAGGTGGTGCTCGGCGAACCAGTAGCGGGCGTAACCGAGGCGCTCGGTCCGCTGGGCCAGGTCGATGGAGTTGCGCAGGGCGTCGGCGGCCGTCGATCCGGAGGAGATCGGGACGAGGTCGAGGACGCCCAGAGGGATGTCAGACATGGACCGGCTCCTGTGCGGTCGGTGATGCCGGAAGTACCGGTCCCCATGCGAACGGCGGGTCCGGGATGTCCTTGCGCAGCACCGGCGCCACCGCCGACTGGAAGAGCTCCAGCGAGTCGCGGTGCTGGGTGTCGGTGAGGCCGCTCGCGTCGGCGTGCACATGGACCGCCGTGTGACCGAACTGCTCGTGGTAGCGGTGCACCTTGTCGATGACCTGCTGCGGGCTGCCGATCAGGGCGGAGCTGCGCTCGACGAAGTCCTCCAGGGTCTCGAAGACCACGGGCAGGCCCGCCCGCCTGGCGAAGGCCAGGTTGGCGTCGAAGACCGGCCGGTACGCGGTCAGCGCCTGCTGGGAGGTCGGCGCCACGTGGATACCGGCGGTGCCGGCGCCGATCGCGATGCCGTCGGGGTCATGGCCGTAGTGCTCCCAGCGCTCGCGGTAGTGACGGATCAACTCGGCGTACGGCTCTATGGGGTTGGTGACGTTGGCGGAGAACAGCGGGTCACCGTAGCGGGCCGCCAGGTCGGCCGACTCCTTGCTGGTGGCGCTGCCGTGCCAGACCCGGACGGGTTGCTGGTAGGGCCGGGGCCACACCTCGGCGTCCGTCAGCGGCGGGCGGAAACGGGTCGCCGCGGTCACCTTGTCCTGCCGCCAGATCCGGCGGAAGACCTCGTAGCTCTCGGCGTTGCGCTCCCACTGGTCCTCGGGCGTGACGTCGAACAGGTCGCGCTGGGCGGCGCCGTTGCCCTTGCCGATGATCAGGTCCAGTCGGCCCGCGCAGAGGTGGTCGAGGGTGGCGTAGTCCTCGTAGGCCCGGACGGGGTCCAGGAGACTGAGGGTCGTCACGGCGGTGAACAGCCGGATCCGCTTGGTCAGAGCCGCGACGTGGCTCAGTACGACGGTCGGGGATGACGAGATGAACGGCCGCTCGTGCCGCTCCCCCACCCCGAATCCGTCGAATCCCAACTCCTCGGCGAGCAGGGCGTTGTCGACGACCTCGTGGAAGCGGTCGTGCGTCGGCTTCTTCACTCCGGTGACGGGGTCCGGCCGGTGCACGATCAGGGTGATGGCGATGAACTTCACGACGCGACCCGATCGCCGCGGACATCGTCCCGGACCTCGTCCCGGACGTCGTCCGGGGCATCGTCCGGGTGGGCGAGACCGAGGTGGTCACGCAGGGTCGTGCCCTCGTACTCCGTACGGAACACACCCTGTTCCTGGAGCAGCGGGACCACCTTGTCGGCGAACTCGTCGAGGCCGGTCGGGGTGATGTGCGGGACGAGGATGAAACCGTCGGATGCGTCGGCCTGGACGAAGTCGTCGATGGTCCTGGCGAGGGTGGCCGGGGAGCCGACGAAGTTCTGCCGGTTGCCGGTGTTGATGACGAGGTCGCGGATGGACCACTTGTTGGCCGCGGCCAGTTCGCGCCACTCGCGGGCGGTGGCCAGCGGGTCCCGGTACATACGGACCTGGGCGCGGCCCTTGGAGATGTGGTGGTCGCCGACGTCCGGGTCGATGTCGGGAAGGGGCCCCTCCGGGTCGTACGCCGACAGGTCCCGGTTCCAGACGAACTCCAGGTGCTTGAGGGCGGTAGCTCCGCTGACCTGCTGGCGGCGCACCTCGCGGGCGAGTTCCTCGGCCTCGGCGTCGGTGTCGGCGAGGGCGAAGGTCGCGGCGGGCAGGATGAGCAGCTGGTCGGGACGGCGACCGTACTTGGCCAGGCGGGACTTCACGTCGGTGTAGAAGGCCTGGCCGGCCCGCAGGGTGCCGTGCCGGCTGAAGATGGCGTCCGCCTCGGCGGCGGCGAACTCACGGCCCTCCTCGGAGTCGCCGGCCTGGAAGATGACGGGGCGGCCTTGTGGCGAGCGCGGGACGTTGAACTGCCCGTGGATGTCGAAGTGCTGTCCGGTGTGGACGAAGGCCCCGGCCTTGGCGTCCCGCAGGAATGTGCCGGTCTCCTGGTCGGCGAGGATCTCGTCGCCGTGCCAGGAGTCGAAGAGTTCGTGCGCCGTGGCCAGGAACTCCTTGGCGCGGGAGTAGCGCTCCTCCTGGGGCAGGAAGCCGCCGCGGCGGAAGTTCTCGCCGGTGAAGGCGTCCCAGGAGGTGACGACGTTCCAGGCGGAGCGGCCGCCGGAGAGGTGGTCGAGGCTGGCGAACTGGCGGGCCACCTCGTAGGGCTCGTTGAAGGTGGAGTTGATGGTGCCGGTCAGACCGAGGCGCTCGGTGACGGCGGCGAGCGCGGCGAGGACGGTGAAGGTGTCCGGCCGGCCCACGACGTCCAAGTCGTATATTTCGCCGCCCTGTTCACGGAGCCTGAGCCCCTCGGCGAGGAACAGGAAGTCGAACTTGGCGCGTTCGGCGGTCCGTGCGAAGTGTGCGAAGGAGCTGAACTCTATGTGGCTACCGGCGCGCGGGTCGCTCCACACGGTGGTGTTGTTGACGCCGGGGAAGTGGGCGGCCAGGTGGATCTGCTTGGGCGGCTTGGGCGGCTTGGTCATGGCTGCGGGGTCCTTCCGGCTCAGGCGGCGGCGTAGCGGTTGGCGGGGCGGGCCAGGCCCAGCAGGCCGCGCAGGGTGTCGGCCTCGTAGGCGCGGCGGAAGGCACCCCGGCGCTGGAGTTCGGGGACCAGCCCCCGGGTGATCGCCGGGAGGTCGTGGCCGAGGACTGCGGGGCGCAGCCGGAAGCCGGACAGTCCGGCACTCTGCAACTCCTGTAGGAGGTCCGCGAGTTGGGAGGGTGTGCCGGCGAAGACGAGGGCGTCGCTCGCGTATGGCTGTCCCGCGAGCGCGTCGAGCCGTTCCCTGCGTGCCGTGGCGGCGGCCGGGTCGTCGTCGAGGAACACCACGAGGTCGCCGAAGATGTGCAGCGGCTCGGTGGCACGGCCGGTCGCCTTCTGCTCGGCGCGGATCTGGGCGACGACGGCGCGGGCCTCGTCGGCGTCGTACGGCGTGACGTAGCCGATGTCGGCGGCGCGGGCCACGAGCCGGTACGGAACGGTGTCGTGGGCGAGGGCGCTGACGATCGGCTGGCCCTGCGGCGGGCGGGGTGTGATGGAGGGGCCCTTGACGCTGAAGTGCCTGCCCTCGAAGTCGATGTAGTGCAGCTTGTCGCGGTCGATGAAGCGGCCGGTGGCGGCGTCCCGGATCTCGGCGTCGTCCTCCCAGCTGTCCCAGAGGCGGCGCACCGCCTCGACGTACTCGGCGGTCTCGTCGAAGAGGTCGGTCACGACCTCCTGGGAGGCCGGGCTGTCGTAGGCCTCGATGCGCGCGATGGTACGGCGGCCGAAGTGCGCGGCCTCGTTCGGGCGGGCGGTGATCTGCACGCGCAGGCCGGCGCGCCCGGCGCTGACGTAGTCGAGGGTGGCGATGGCCTTGGAGATGTGGAAGGGCTCCGTGTGGGTGGAGACCACCGTCGGAACCAGACCTATGTGCCGGGTCAGCGGGGCCACGCGGGAGGCGATGAGGACGGCGTCGAGGCGGCCGCGTACCTGGTCGGTGCGCTCGTCCGGGTCCAGGAAGTGGGAGGACTGCGGACCGAGGCCGTCCTCGATGGTCACGAAGTCGAGCAGACCGCGCTCGGCCTCGGTGACCAGGTCGGCCCAGTAGGCGGCGGTGAGCAGGTCCCGGGGGCGGGCCACCGGCTCGCGCCAGGAGGCGGGATGCCAGCCGGTGCCGTCGAGGGCGACGGCGAGGTGCAGGGGGGAAGGGGGAGTTGAGGACACGAGTCAGTGCCTTCCTGGAAGTCCGTGACGAGATCGCCGGCCCTCACTCAGGGGTGGGCACGGCGTGGGAGCAACGGGGTCAGGAGCAACAGAGCGCGCCGGCCACGCGCTGGAGGTCGATGTGGGGCCGGGAGTGGAGGTGGACGGCGTGGGATATGTGCGTCACGTCCGCCACCCCCGTCCATCGCCTCGCGCGCTTCGGCGCCTCGCGCATCTCGTCATGAGTCACAACGCCCCGGCCTCGGCGGGTGTTCCCGGTGTGCGCAGCAGACGGATGGTCGAGCGGCGGCGGACGGTGAAGCCGATCGATTCGTACAGGCGGATGGCGGGGTCGTTGTCGGCGGCGGCGTGCAGGAACGGGTCTCACCACAGTCGCGGATGCCGGCGGCGACGGCGCGTACCAGGCGTGTTCAGTGTGCATGCCGCACGGCAGCCTGACGATCCGTCAGGAGTTGTCCAGCGGCAGGCCGGGCGGGTTGACCTCCGACTTGGTCACTGCCTCGCCCGAGAGGTTCCAGGCGGCGAGCCACTTCGCGTACTGACCGTTCTCGATCAGGTGGTTGATCGCGGCGGCGAGAGGCTCGGCGAGGCCGCTGTCCTTCTTGGCGGCCGCGGCGATCAGGCCCTGGAGGGTCGCTCCGGCGCCGGAGAACTGGCCCGCGATCCTGGTCGGGTCGGGCGTGCTCGCGGTCTGGGTGACGTGGTAGGAGAGGTTGGGGCTGGGGCCGAAGTAGGCGTCGATCTTGCCGCTGTTGAGGGCCAGGTAGGTGCTGTTGTTGTCCTGGAAGTACTTGACGGTGAGGTTCTTGCCCTCGCTCTCCAGCTTCTTCTTCCACTCCAGCAGGATCCGCTCCTGGTTGGTGCCCGCGCCGACCGAGACGGTCTTGCCGGCGAGAGCCTTGTAGTCGCCGTCGAAGCCGAACTTCGAGTCCTTGAGCGCCTCGAAGGCGAGGTCGTCCTTGCGGTAGGAGGCGAACTCGTACTTCTGCTTGCGTTCCTCGGTGTCGGTGATGTTCGAGAAGCCGACGTTCACCTTGCCGCTGTCGATGCCGACGAAGAGGTTCTCCCAGGTGAAACGCTTGACCTCGGGCTCAAGTCCGAGGACGGCGGCCACCAGCCGGGCCAGGTCGACCTCGGAACCGGTGAGCGTCTTCTGGTCACCGCCCGTGAACCCCAGCGGCGGAGCCCCGGAGGGCAGGGTGCCGGAGCCGATGACGAGCTTGCCGCTCTTCCTGACGGCGTCGGGGAGTCGGTCGCTGATGGACTTCACCTCGGAGACCTTGAGCGTGGTCTCCTTGGCGGCGCCGTTGGACACACGGCCCACGGTCACCGTGCCGGCGCTGTCGTTGGTCCGGGTGGCGGCGTCGCTGTCACCACCGCAGGCGGCGAGCCCGGTGGCGAGGGTGGCGACGGTGGTCGCCGCGGTGATGCCGCGTATCAGGCTGCGTCGGGTGAAGTGGGCAGACATGGCCGTCCTCGATGTTCGGTGAGAGTGGTCAAGGTGATGAGGGTGATGAGGCGGGTGCTGTGGGGGGAGTTCGGGGGCGGTGTGCTCAGAGGACCTTGCTCAGGAAGTCCCTCGTCCGTTCGTGCCGCGGCTTGTCGAGGACCTCGGAGGGCGGGCCCTGCTCGACGATCCGGCCGCCGTCGATGAAGACGACCCGGTCGGCGACCTCGCGGGCGAAGCCGATCTCGTGGGTGACGATGACGAGGGTGGTGCCGCTGGTCGCCAGGTCCTTGATGACGGAGAGGACTTCGCCCACGAGCTCGGGGTCGAGGGCGGAGGTCGGCTCGTCGAAGAGGATGACGCCGGGTCGCAGGGCGAGGGCGCGGGCGATGGCCACGCGCTGCTGCTGGCCGCCGGACAACTGCCGTGGATAGGCGCGGGCCTTGTCGGCCAGGCCGACGCGGTCGAGGAGGTCGCGGGCGAGGTCCAGGGCCTCGGGCCTGCTGAGCTTCCCGGTCGCCACCGGGGCGGCGGCCACGTTGTCGAGGACCGTCAGGTGCGGGAAGAGGTTGAAGTTCTGGAAGACGAACCCGATCCGGCTGCGCTGCGCCAGGATGGCCCGTTCGCCCAGTTCCTTCAGGCGTTCCCCGTGGCGACGGACACCGATCAGCTCGCCGTTGAGGCTGACATGGCCGATCTCGGGCTTCTCCAGGTGGTTGATGACCCGGAGCAGGGTGGACTTGCCGGAGCCGGACGGGCCGAGGATCACGGTGACCTCGCCGGGGCGCACGGTCAGGTCGATCCCGTCCAGGACCCGATGGGCGCCGTACCACTTGTGCACATCGTGCACCTCCACGGTGGCGGCCGCGCTCTCGACGGTTTCGGCGGTCATACGGCTGCCTCCCTGCGGATGCGTGCCCTCAGGTCGGTGAGACCGGTCCGCAGCTTCTGAAGCGGGGTCGGCGGCAGGGAGCGGGTGGCACCCCGGGCGAAGTACCGCTCGACGTAGAACTGGATGGCGGAGACGACGGTGGTGAGGATCAGGTACCAGACGGTGACGACCAGCAGCAGCGGCACGATGTCGCCGGGATAGGTGGCGCCCATGGACTGCGCGACCCCGAACAGGTCGAGCAGCGACACGTAGAAGACCAGCGAGGTGCTCTTGATCAGGTCGATGAGCTGGTTGACGTAGTTCGGGGTGATGGAGCGCAGCGCCTGCGGAAAGACGATCTTCCGGAACTGGTAGCCCTTCGGCAGTCCGAGCGCGCAGGCCGCCTCGTGCTGGCCCTGGTCGACGGAGAGGATGCCGCCGCGGACGACCTCGGCCGCGTACGCCGCCTGGTTGAGGCTCAGGCCGACGACGGCGACGGCCATGTCGGTCGCGAGCCGGGACTCGTCGAAGGTGAAGAAGGCGGGACCGAAGGGGATGCCCAGGCTGAGCGTCTTGTACAGGGCACTGAAGTTGTAGAGGAACAGCAGGATGACGATCAGCGGGATGGAGCGGAACGCCCAGATGTAGATCCAGCTGACCGCGCGCAGCACCGGGCTCCGCGAGAGCCGGGCCAGCGCCAGCAGGATGCCGCCGAGGAGACCCAGCACCGCGCTGTAGGCGGTGACTTCGAGGGTGATGAGCAGCCCGTCGAGGATGGTCGGCCGCAGGAACCAGTAGCCGAAGCGGTCCCACTGGTAGAAGGGGTTGGTCACCAGGCCGTGGACGAACTGGGCGGCCAGGACCAGGACCACCGCGGTGGCGAGTCGGCGGCCGGGCCGCCGCAGCGGCAGAACCCGCTGGGCGGCGAGCTGTTTCGGCGGGGTGTCGGCGGGCGGCGGCGCCTCGGCAAGGGAGACGACGGCGCCTGGGGGTTCACTCATGGAGGGCTCCGGCAGGAGTCGGATTTCCCCGGACCCGGCGCAGGGGGTGGCTGCCAACGCCGCTGTGCGGCACGTCGGTTCACAGCAGGACGCACGGGTACCGGGGGCTGGGCGGACAACGGCACACCGCCGAGGCGGTGTCCGTCAGAGGATGCGGGGCCGAGAGGAGAGGTCAGCCACTACAGCGGGCACAGCCCGGTGCGGTATGTGCGGTACACAGTGCGCTGTTGACACGGAGCAGATCGACGGCCCGGTCGGCGACGAGGAGGTCGGCGTACGGCAGTACGCAGCTCTGCGGGCGGCCTACCGCCGACCCGGGAACTGCGTACATGGCGTCACTCACTCTTCCGCCCCTCGGGGCTCTCGCGCTTACCGAATGTCATCCGGTCCGGTCGTCACCTGGGGCACCCCACCGCGACGCGAGGGTTGCCGGTCAGCCAGCCAGGGCTTGTCGCTGACGCTCATGACCATTCTGGGCCGTAAGTAAGACAGTTGCCCGAACGAATGTCAACGCCGGTCCATGGGGTGGAACGGCTCAGGGGCGGTTGACCTGCGGACGGGTACCGCTCCCGGCCGCGGCGTGGGCCGTCCAGTCCAGGATCTGGACGGCGGCTCCGGCTGCCTCCAGGCCCTGGCAACGGGCATGGTGGCGGCGTGCGATGGCGTCGAGGTCGAGGTGCGCTCCGAAGGCCGGGTGCGCGGCGAGCCGGCGGGCGTAGGCCCACAGGGCGGGATGGGCGGCGACGCGCTCCACCGCGGCGGCGTCCAGGTGGTGCCGGTGGACGGTGTCGAGCTGGACCAGGGTGGCCCACAACTCCACGTCCGCGGCGGTGATCTGATCCCGGATCATGTACTGACGTCCGTCCAGCCACCGGTCCAGCGCGGCCAGTGAACCCACCAGTGTCTCCAGCGCCTCCTCGCGATCGGCCCGCTCGGCGCCGACGGCACCCGCGCCCTGCGCGGCCTCCTCGATGCCCTGCGCGCACATGCGCTCCACGGTCTCGATCTCCGACTCCGCGCCGCACGGGTAGAGGTCCGGCCGGTCGCCGCCGAAGCGCCGGGCCAGGTCGCGGGTGATGTCGGGCGCGTGCGTGCTCACGATCCGCCCGGACCAGTCGTCGCTGAGGACCGGGGCGGTGGCGGGGCCCTGGTACCGGTGGGCGCTGGCCTCGTACAGCGGGCGCAGCACCGTATGACCGCCGTCGGGGCAGTCGGGGACCGCGGGCAGGAAGGTCACCGGACATACGTCGTCGAGGCCCAGCAGGCTCTGGACGACGGCGATGCGCAAACCGTCCGGACAGGCGGTCGACAGATGGAGGCGGTAGCGGCGCGGCACCGCGTAGTGGCCGCTGCGCGCGTCCCGGCCGATCCGGCCCCGGAAGGCGGGGGCGGACCACGCGGACGGGTGGGCGGCCAAGGGTGTGACGGACATGACTCTCCCCGGGGGCAGGCGTGTGGACGTACGCGTGGCGAAAGCGACGTGGGGGCTCAGCGCAGGGGGCTGATGGCGCTGCAGACGCGGAGCAGATCGATGTGACGGCGGGATGTGAGAAGGGGCGTACGGCTCACTCGTCCGGTGACCGACTCAAGGCGCCCCATGCTTCCCTACCAATTCACTAGGAATCTTGATTGGAGTGTCGGCCCGCCCGCGGCCGACGTCAAGAGGGCGTCCAGGGTGCGGGCCACGACGCACCCTTCCGTACAATTTGAACCCGAACGAAAGACCATCTGTTTTGCGTCCGACGGCCCCCGTCCGACGCCCCGCGGCCGAAGGAGTGTGCCCATGCCCGGCCAACGATCGATCACCGAGGCCGAGAAGCTGGCCGAGGCCAAGCTCGGCGGTATTCCGCTGCACCGGGAGCAGATGGCCGTGGTCGCCAACATCTACCGGGCGGCCTCGACCGTGCGGCAGCACCTGGAGAACTCCGTGCTGCGCGGGGCCGATCTGACCTGGACGGCGTTCGTGGTGCTCTGGGTGGTCTGGGTGTGGGGCGAGTCCGAGACCCGGCATGTCGCGGAGGAGGCCGGGATCTCCAAGGGAACGCTCACCGGCGTGTCACGGACGCTGGAGGGGCGCGGGCTGTTGAAGCGGGCCGGGCATCCGACCGACGGCAGGCTGGTGCTCCTCAGCCTCACCGAGGAGGGCGAGGCGCTGATGCGGCGGCTGTTCCCGGCGTTCAACGAGGAGGAGGCCTTCGTCGCCGGGCGGCTCAGCGCCGAGGAGTGCCGGAGCGTGGCGGAGGGGCTGCGCCGGGTGGTGCTCCAGGTCGAGGAGCAGGGCGAGGACCGCAGGCTCGCCCTGCTCGACGGGGCCGAGCCGGCACCGCGGCGCAGTGGGCGGCGGCCGAAGGCCTGAGCCTGCTCTTCATGGCCCGAGTCGGGGCGCGCCGGTTCAGCGGCCCTCGCGTGCGGCGGCCGCACGCACCAGCGCGTCGAACAGTCCCTGCTGGGCCTCGTCCCGGTGCGCGGTGTCCTCGGGGTGCCACTGCACGGCCGTGAACCACCCTTCCCCGCCCGGGAGTTCGAGCCCTTCCACCGTTCCGTCGGCGGCGCGTGCGGTGATGGTGAGGCCCTCGCCGAGGCGGTCCACCCGCTGGTGGTGGTAGCAGGAGGCGTCCGCCTTCTCGGTGCCGGTGGACTGTTCCAGCAGGGTGCCGCGCTCGATCGTCACCGGGTGCACGAGGTGCCGGTGTTCGCGCTCGGGGCCGCCCATGTCCTGCTCCAGGGTGCCGCCGAGGGCGACGTTGACCGAGTGCAGGCCGCGGCAGATCGCCAGCAGGGGGATGCCCAGGTCCAGTGTCCGCCGGGCGACTTCCAGGTCGAAGGCGTCCTGCAAGTCGTCCACGTCGTAGACGGTCGGGTGGGTTTCGGTGGCGCCGTAGCGGTGGGGGGCCAGGTCGCCGCCGCCGGGCAGCAGGACGCCGTCGAAGCGGGCGAGCCGCTCCCCCGCGTCGGCGTCCGCGGGGTCGGCCGGGTGGATGCTCACCGGTTCGCCGCCGGCTCGCCACACCGCCTCGATCAGGGCACGGGCGCTGACCTCGGCGGCGTACCGGAGCGCGGAGGTGGTGGCGGAGAAGCGGGCGGGTACGGCGATGAGCGGGCGGGTCACAGCTGGATCCAGGTGGTCTTGAGCTCGGTGTACTTGTCCAGGGCGTGGGCGGACTTGTCGCGGCCGTTGCCGGACTGCTTCATGCCGCCGAACGGGACGGTCAGGTCGCCCTCCTCGTAGCAGTTGACCCAGACCGTGCCGGCCTTCAGCGCGCGGGAGACGCGGTGGGCGGTGGAGAGGTCAGAGGTCCACAGGCCGGCGGCGAGGCCGTACTCGGTCGCGTTGGCCAGCCGTACCGCCTCGTCCAGGTCGTCGAAGGCGAGGACGGAGAGGACGGGCCCGAAGATCTCCTCGCGGGCCAGCCGCATCCCGGGGTCCACGTGATCGAAGACGGTCGGCTGGAGAAAGCTGCCGCCGGTGTCGGTGAGGGTGCGGGAGCCACCCGTGAGCAGACGGGCGCCCTCGGCCAGGCCCGTGGCGATGTGGTCCCGCACCCGCCCCAGGTGGGCCTCACCGGCCAGGGCGCCCATCTCGGTGGCCGGGTCGAGGGGGTCACCGATGCGCAGCTCGCGCGCCCGGCGTACGACGGACTCGGTGACGCGTTCGGCGATCGAGGAGTGCACCAGGAGCCGGGAGGGCGCCGTGCACATCTCGCCCTGGTTGAAGAAGACGCCCCAGGCCGCGGTGGCGGCGGCCCGGTCCAGGTCGGGGGCGTCGGGGAGGACGATGTTCGGTGACTTGCCGCCGAGTTCGAGCCAGACGCGCTTGAGGTTGGAGTCGGCCGCGTAGTGCAGGAAGTGGCGGCCGACGGCGGTGGAGCCGGTGAAGGCCAGGACATCGACGTCGGGGTGGAGCCCGAGGGCGCGTCCGGCGACGGGGCCTTCGCCGTTGACCACGTTGAGCACACCGGGCGGCAACCCGGCCTCGGTGGCCAGCCTGCCGAGCAGCAGAGCCGACAGCGGGGAGTTCTCGGACGGTTTCAGTACGACCGTGCAGCCGGCCGCGAGCGCCGGGGCGACCTTCCAACCGGCCAGCGTCAGAGGGAAGTTCCAGGGGACGACGGCGCCGACGACGCCGGCCGGTTCACGGGTGACCAGGGCGAGTGCGTCGGGGGCGGTGTGCGGGGACTCGTCGGTGAGCTTGTCGGCGAGCTGGCCGTACCAGCGGAAGGTGGTGATGGCGGCGCGCAGTTCGATGTCGTGGGCGTCCGTGATCGGTTTGCCCATCTCCAGGCTGACGGTCAGCGCCAGTTCCGCGCGCCGTTCCTCCAGCAGGTCGGCGATGCGCAGCAGCACCCTGCCGCGCTCGACGGGGGCGAGGCGCGGCCACGGCCCGGCGTCGAAGGCCCGGCGAGCAGCTGCGACGGCCGCGTCCACCTCGGCGGCTCCCCCGTCGGCGACCTGCGCCAGCACCTGCCCGTCCCGGGGCGAGACGGCCGCGAAGCTCCCTCCCCCGCCCGGCTCGTCGGCGCCGTCGATGTGATGGGCGCCGGACGGTTCGAGGGACTTGGCTCGACGCAGCCACTCCTCGTGGGTGACAGCCGGCATGCGGGACCTCCAGACAGGGTTGGTGATCAGAGGGAATGGGCGGGACCGGTGCGGGCCAGGCTGCCATCCGGCCGACGGCGCCCCGGCCCGACGGCGCCCCCGGCCCGACGGCAGCCCGGCCCGACGGCAGCCCGGCCGGATGGCGGCCGCCCGGGC
>JABFVM010000086.1 GCA_013362785.1 Streptomyces sp.
GACGTGATGATGATCCGCGTCTATCTGACGGACGTCGCCCACTTCGCCGAGATGAACGACATCTACAACACCTACTTCGAGGAGCAGCGGCTCACCCAGCCGCCCGCAGCCCGGACCACCGTCTACGTCGGTCTGCCCGCGGGCCTGCTCATCGAGATCGACGCGCTGGCCGTACTCGGCTGACGCCCCCTCACCCCACCCCCCGCACGCCGTAAACGGCATGGTGTCCGCCACTCCTGAGCACTCCTGGGACGCCATGCCGCGATCCCCCCTGCCCGAAAGCTCGATGTACTTAGCCAGAGGACCCCCAAATGTCCCATCCGCTCGCCGCAGCCGCCGCCCCCGAGACACCACCCCACACCGGCGGGCTGCTCCTCCTCGTCGACGGAACGGCCGGTCTGCTGACCGTCGCCGCCATCGGCATCGCCCTGCTGCTCTTCCTGATCATCAAGGTCCGACTGCAGCCCTTCGTGGCGCTGCTCGCGGTCTCCATAGCGGTCGGCCTCATGGCGGGCCTGTCGGTCACCGAACTCTTCGGCACGGTCCAGCGAAGCGACGCCGTGTCGACCATCGAGTCCGGCATGGGCGGCATCCTCGGCCATGTCGCGATCATCATCGGCCTCGGCACCATGCTGGGCGCGATCCTCGAAGTCAGCGGCGGCGCCGAGGTGCTGGCGTCCCGGCTGCTGAACCTCTTCGGCGAGCGGCGAGCGCCCCTCGCCATGGGCCTGACCGGCCTGATCTTCGGTATCCCGGTCTTCTTCGACGTCGGCATCTTCGTCCTCGCGCCGATCGTGTACGCCGCCGCCAAGCGCTCGGGCAAGTCCGTCCTGCTCTACTGCCTGCCGCTGCTGGCCGGCCTGTCGATGACGCACGCCTTCCTGCCCCCGCACCCCGGCCCGGTCGCGGCGGCCGGACTCCTGCACGTCGAGCTCGGCTGGGTCATCCTCATGGGCATCGTCTGCGGCATCCCGGCGGTGCTGGCCGCGTGGGCGTTCTCGGCCTGGATCGGCCGCCGTATCTTCGTCCCGGTCCCGCAGGACATGGTCGAGGCGGCGGCCGAGGCGAAGCTGGCGATCATCAACGAGCAGCGGGAAGCGGGCGTCGAGCCGCAGGAGAAGCCGGTGCCGCTCGGCACGGTCCTCGGCATCATCGGTACGCCGCTGGTGCTGATCCTCGCGGCGACGTTCTCCTCGATCGCCCTGGACCCCTCCACCACCCGCTCGGTGATCGAGTTCTTCGGCAACCCGTTCGTGGCCCTGACGATCGCCCTGCTCCTCGCGTACTACCTCCTCGGTATCCGCCGCGGCTGGTCCCGCAAGTCCCTGGAGACGGTGTCGACCTCGTCGCTGAAGCCCGTCGGCAACATCCTGCTGGTCGTCGGTGCGGGCGGGGTGTTCGGCGCCATCCTGAAGGGCAGCGGCGTCGCCCAGGCCCTCTCCGACACCTTCAACGACGTGGGCCTCCCCGTCATCGTCCTGGCGTACCTGATCTCGCTGGTCCTGCGAGTGGCCCAGGGCTCGGCCACGGTCGCCATCGTCACCACGGCCGGCATCGTCGCCCCCCTTCTCACCGAGGGCGACCACTCCCAGCCGTTCATCGCTCTGGTGATCATGGCTATCTCGGCGGGCTCGATCTTCGCCTCCCACGTCAACGACGGGGGCTTCTGGATCGTGGCCAAGTACTTCGGGATCAGCGAACGTGACACGTTGAAGACGTGGACGGTTCTGGAGAGTGTGCTGTCGGTTGCCGGATTTGTGGTGGCCGCGGCGTTGAGCCTGATCGTGTAACGATGCGGGGGCTGGTTGCGCGGGACACAGGGTTGTCGACCATACTCATCCGCTGTGGAGCAGCGCATAGGTTCAGGCAGCCAGCCCCTGGAAGGCGCCGGGTTCGACCCGGCCTTCATCCCCGGGCTCACCTCACCCGCATCCGCCAGGCCGGAGCGCGTGAAGGATGAGGACGTGGCCGAGGAGACCGACTCGAAGGAGGTCGATTCCGAGGTCGCCGATTCCGAGGAGGCCGCTTCCGACGGGCCGGACTCCGAGGAGACGGACGTCGAGGCCGAGGTGGAGGACGACGAGGACGAGGCCGACGAGGAGGATGACGACGAGGCCGAGGCTTCCGTCGACGGTCCCGTCTTCGAGGCCGCCGACCGCCGGGCCCGTATCGTCGCCGACCACAGAGGCGTCCGGCTCTCCCTGGACGACCAGGAGTGCGAGTTCCGCTGGGACGAGATCGGCGCCGTCGAGACGGAGAGCCCGCGCTTCGGGAAGCGGTACACCATCACGGTGCACACTCCTGACCGCCGCTGGTACCCGATCGAGATCGAGGCGGCGGCCAGGAGCAGCTTCAAGGAGTGGGACGAGGAACTGGACGCGGTCCTCGACGCCTACTTCGAACCGGACGCCGAGGAAGCCGACGTCGAGGAAGCCGGCGCCGAGAAGGCCGACGTCGAGGAAGTCGACGCCAAGTAGCCGGCCGCGCAGCTAGCCAGCCAGCCGGCTAGCTGCAGTACTGGCTCTCCTTGCCGATGGACCGGTACATGCAGTCCGAGTTCTCCAGCAACTGCAGTACCGCGTCCCGGTTCCGGGCGGTCTCCCGCTCGATGACCTCGTCGGGCGGGTAGAACCCTCCGCCCCCGGAACTCGGGTACATCTCGAACGTGTACGAGAAGATCTTCTGGTTGCCCCACAGCCAGTCGTCGATCGACCCGTCGGTGATGTACAGGTCACTGGACTGCTCCGGCGTATAGCCGTTGCTGGCGGCCATCTTCTGCCCGACCGCGGCGAACGCGTTGCGGTCGTCGGCCGTCATCCCGGTCGCGGTGTCGGAGTACGTGTACCCGAACGGCCACAGCACGAGTTCGCTGTACGTGTGGAAGTCGATGCCGGCCTTGATCTGCTGCTTGCCGCCGACGACCCGGCTGCGTACGAAGTTCGCGACGACCTTCACCTCGGGCGCGGACTCGGCGGAAGCGCCCCGGTATGTCTCCGAGGACGTCGACCCCGACGAACCGCCGCAGCAACCCCACTTGTAGTTCCAGTTCCGGTTGAGGTCGGTCCCGACGGCCGACGAACCGGAGTTGGGCTGCCGGTTCTTGCGCCACGACCGGTACGAGCCGGTGGCGATGTCGTACTCGCCGCCGTCCGGGTTGAGGTCGGGCACGATCCAGATCTCCCGGTTGTTCACCATGCTGGTGATCCGGGAGTCACTGCCGTAGTCGGAGGTCAGCTCGCGCAGCAGATACAGCGCCATCTCGACGGTGAGGTGCTCACGCGCGTGCTGGTGGTGCGTGAACAGGACCTCCGGCTCGGCCTCGTCGGTGCCGACGTTGTCGCTGATCTTGATGGCGACGATGTTCCGGCCCTGGTACGACGTGCCGATGACGCGCTGGCTCGCGATGGAGGAGTTGGCCGAGACGATCGAGTTGATCTCGCTCGTCATCTCCGCGTAGTTGTGATAGCGCGAGTCGCCCGACGGGAAGTCGTAGAGCCGGACGTCGTCCTCGCCGGCGGACCGGTCGGGGACCGCGCCGAGCGGGGTGACGTCGTAGCCGAGCGCCCTCAGCTTCTTGATCTGGTCCGTGCGCCCGGAGACGACGACACCGTGGTCGTCGGCCGAGTCCACGCTCACGCCGGTCCGCTGAAGTGCCGTGCGGTCCTTGGCGGTCGAGTGCATCCGGACCTCGTACTGCCGGACGTCGTCGGCCGAAGGGGCCGCCTTGGCAGCGCTGTCGGCGTTCGCGGACACGTTCGCGGAGAGCGGCGCGGCCAGGGCGAGGGCGAGCACTGCGGCGAGCGCGGCGGTACGTCTGCCGCTGCGGGCTCCTGAGCCGCGTATGCGAAGTCGCATGAATTCTCCTTGTGGGAGTGGGGGGTGGGGTTCAGTGCGACGTACGTGGTGCGGGTGTGGCGCTCATCGTGGGCCTGTGGCATGCACGGGTCAAGTGTGAAGCGGCGATCAATGGCGTGAACCATGCGGAAATAGGCCGCGCAGTGTACGCGCGCGCACCCCACGCCGAGCCGTCCCCGGCGAAGTCCACCCGGGGGTGTGAGCCGGACGTGCGTGGCGGTCCGGGCGCGGAGGAGCGTAAGGGTCCGCGCAAGGGGGGAGCGGTGGGAGCGGCGGGAGTGGTGGGGAACGCCGCACCCTCCGGCTCCCCGGCTCCTCCGCTCCCCGGCTCCGTCGCAGACACCTGGGAGAAACGGAGGAACGGCTGATCATGGGTGGATCAGCGCAACGACGCGATCACCAACACGAGCATCGACGCGATCACCAAC
>JABFVM010000058.1 GCA_013362785.1 Streptomyces sp.
ACTCGCTCGGGCCGAGGTGGGCGTCCAGGAAGTCGTGGTCGAGGTCGGGGATGTCGTAGGCGGGGGACCCGTCGGGGTTGTCGTAGGAGTGGGGGGCTGAGGAGGCGCCGGAGTCGTCGGCTGTGCCGGTGGTGCCAGGGCCGTAGGTGCCGAGGGCTGCGGAGCCGCCGGGTGGGGTGAAGGTGTCGGGGGCAGTCGGGCTGGGCAGGTCCTCGCCCCGGTCGCGGGCGTTGGACACCGCGCGGAGGCGGTCCACCGCGCCGTCCATCGCGAACTGGGCGGCGCCGAGACCCTCGACCACGTAGCCGCGTCGTGCCTGGCCGCTCTCCTCGAAGGCGGCCAGGATGCGGTACGTCGCCGAGAAGCCGCCCTCGACGCCCTCCGCGGCGACCGCTCCCCGGGTCACCACGCCGTGTCGGTCGAGGAGGGTGCGGGCGAGGGCGTGGGCGCGGACGGTGGGGTCGGGTTCGTGCGCCGGGAGCAGGGACCAGCGGCCGGCGACGGTCGGGGGGCCGGTGCGCGAGGCGGGGCGGGCGGCGGCTGTGAGGGAGCCGTAGCGTCCTCGGGGGATGGTGCGCTTGGCGCGGTGGGCCGTGGAACCGGCGGTGCGGCCCGAGCCGAGCAGGGAGCGCATGGGGGCGAGCGTGTCGTTGGTGAGGCGGCCCGACCAGGCCAGCTCCCAGAGCACGTCGGCGAGTTGGGGGTCGGTGGCGTCGGGGTGGGTGGTGGCTCGGATCTGGTCGGCGATCTGGCGGAAGAACAGGCCGTAGCCGCCGGAGAGGGTGTCCAGCACGGATTGGTGCAGTGCCGTGAGCTCCAGGGGGTGGGGTTGCGGCAGGAGCAGGGGGGCCGCGTCCGCCATGTAGAGGGAGACCCAGCCGTCCTTGCCGGGGAGTGAACCCGCGCCGGCCCAGACGACCTCTCCGGCCGAGGTGAGCTCGTCGAGCATCGCTGGGGTGTAGCCGGCGACGCGGGACGGCAGGACGAGCTTCTCCAGGGCGGACGCGGGCACGGACGCGCCCTGCAACTGCTCGATGGCGCGCACCAGTCCGTCGATGCCGCGCAGCCCGTGGCCCTTGCCGATGTGCTGCCACTGCGGCAGGAACTGCGCGAGCGCGGTCGGTGACACCGGCTCCAGTTCGTGCCGCAGGGCGGCCAGGGAGCGCCGGCGCAGGCGGCGCAGGACCGCCGCGTCGCACCACTCCTGACCGATGCCGGCCGGGTGGAACTCGCCCTGGACGACCCGCCCGCTCGCCGCCAGCCGCTGGAGGGCGCCGTCCGTGATGGCCACGCCCAGGCCGAAGCGGGCCGCTGCCGTGGCGGAGGTGAACGGGCCGTGGGTGCGGGCATGGCGCGCGAGAAGGTCGCCGAGCGGGTCCTTGACGGGCTCGGTGAAGGCCTCGGGGACGCCGACCGGCAGGGCTGTGCCGAGCGCGTCGCGCAGACGCCCCGCGTCCTCGATCGTCGCCCAGTGGTCGGTGCCGGCGATGCGGACCTTGATGACACGGCGGGCGGCGGCCAGCTCCTGGGCCCAGTGCGGTTCGGCTCCGCGCTCGGCCAGCTCGGTGTCGGTGAGCGGGCCGAGGAGGCGCAGGATGTCCGCGACGCCCTCGGCGTCCTTGACGCGGCGGTCCTCGGTGAGCCACTGCAGTTCCCGCTCCAGCTCGGCCAGCACCTCGGCGTCGAGCAGCTCCCGCAGCTCCGCCTGGCCGAGCAGCTCGGCCAGCAACCGTGAGTCCAGTGACAGGGCGGCGGCGCGGCGCTCGGCGAGCGGGGAGTCTCCCTCGTACAGGAACTGGGCGACGTACCCGAAGAGCAGGGAGCGGGCGAAGGGGGACGGCTCGGGGGTGGTGACCTCGACCAGGCGCACCTTGCGGGATTCGAGGTCGCCCATCAGCTCGACGAGTCCGGGGACGTCGAAGACGTCCTGGAGGCACTCGCGGACCGCCTCAAGGACGATCGGGAACGAGCCGAACTCGCTGGCCACCTGGAGCAGTTGGGCGGCTCGCTGGCGCTGCTGCCACAGCGGGGTGCGCTTGCCGGGGTTGCGGCGCGGGAGCAGCAGCGCGCGGGCCGCGCACTCGCGGAAGCGGGACGCGAACAGGGCCGAGCCGCCGACCTGGTCGGTGACCATCTGGTCGACGTCGCCCTTGTCGAAGACGACGTCCGCCGCGCCGACGGGCGCCTGGTCGGCGTCGTACTCCGTGCCCGCCTTGCGCGGCTCCTGATCCAGGAGGTCCAGGCCCATGAGGTCGGCGTCGGGCAGGCGCAGCACGATGCCGTCGTCGGCGTGCATGACCTGCGCGTCCATGCCGTACCGCTCGGAGAGCTTCGCGCCGAGGGCGAGGGCCCAGGGGGCGTGCACCTGGGCGCCGAACGGGGAGTGCACGACGACGCGCCAGTCGCCGAGCTCGTCGCGGAAACGCTCGACGACGATCGTGCGGTCGTCCGGGACGTGGCCGCAGGCCTCGCGCTGCTCGTCGAGGTAGGAGAGGACGTTGTCCGCCGCCCATGCGTCCAGGCCCGCGGCGAGCAGACGCAGACGGGCGTCCTCCTTGGACAGCGAGCCGACCTCGCGCAGGAACGCGCCCACCGCGCGGCCCAGTTCGAGCGGGCGGCCCAGCTGGTCGCCCTTCCAGAACGGCAGACGGCCCGGTACGCCCGGGGCGGGGGAGACCAGGACGCGGTCGCGCGTGATGTCCTCGATGCGCCAGGAGCTCGTGCCGAGCGTGAAGACGTCGCCGACGCGCGACTCGTAGACCATCTCCTCGTCCAGCTCGCCGACCCGGCCGCCGCCCTTCTTGGGGTCCGACCCGGCGAGGAAGACCCCGAAGAGGCCCCGGTCGGGGATCGTGCCACCGGAGGTGACGGCGAGCCGCTGGGCGCCGGGGCGGCCGGTGATGGTGCCGGCGATGCGGTCCCACACCACGCGCGGGCGGAGCTCGGCGAAGGCGTCGGACGGGTAGCGGCCGGCGAGCATGTCGAGGACCGCGGTGAAGGCGGACTCAGGGAGGGACGCGAAGGGGGCGGCCCGGCGGACGGTGGCGAGGAGGTCGTCGAACTGCCAGGTGTCCATCGCCGTCATGGCGACGACCTGCTGGGCGAGGACGTCCAGGGGGTTGGCGGGGACCCTGAGGGACTCGATGGCGCCGGTGCGCATGCGTTCGGTGACGACCGCCGACTGGACCAGGTCGCCGCGGTACTTCGGGAAGACCACGCCGGTCGAGACGGCGCCGACCTGGTGTCCCGCGCGGCCGACGCGTTGGAGGCCGGAGGCCACGGAGGGGGGTGATTCGACCTGGACGACGAGGTCGACGGCGCCCATGTCGATGCCCAGTTCGAGGCTGGAGGTGGCTACGACCGCGGGGAGGCGGCCCGCCTTGAGGTCCTCCTCGACCAGGGCGCGCTGCTCCTTGGAGACCGAGCCGTGGTGGGCTCGGGCGATGACCGGGGGTGCGCCCTGGGCCGCGCCGGAGCCGCCCATGAGTTCGGCCGGGGCGTGGTGCTCGTCCAGGGTTTCGCCGGTGGCGCGCTCGTAGGCGATCTCGTTGAGGCGGTTGCAGAGGCGTTCCGCGAGGCGGCGGGAGTTGGCGAAGACGATCGTGGAGCGGTGGGACTGGACCAGGTCGGTGATGCGCTCCTCGACGTGCGGCCAGATCGAGGGGCGTTCCTTGCCTTCGGAGCCGTCTGCCACCGGGGAGCCGCCGAGTTCGCCGAGGTCTTCCACGGGGACCACGACCGAGAGGTCGAACTCCTTGCCCGACTTCGGCTGGACGATCTCCACCCTGCGGCGGGGGGAGAGGTAGCGGGCGATCTCGTCGACCGGGCGGACGGTCGCGGACAGGCCGATGCGGCGGGCCGGCTTCGGGAGGAGCTCGTCCAGGCGCTCCAGGGTGAGCGCGAGGTGGGCGCCGCGCTTGGTGCCCGCCACCGCGTGGACCTCGTCCAGGATCACCGTCTCGATGCCGGTCAGGGCGTCGCGGGTGGCCGACGTCAGCATCAGGAACAGGGACTCGGGGGTGGTGATCAGGATGTCCGGGGGACGCGTCGACAGGGCTCGGCGCTCCGCGGCGGGGGTGTCGCCCGAGCGGATGCCGACCTTCAC
The DNA here is from genome assembly GCA_013362785.1 of Streptomyces sp. Taxonomy (GTDB): domain Bacteria; phylum Actinomycetota; class Actinomycetes; order Streptomycetales; family Streptomycetaceae; genus Streptomyces. Next base: position 4,106 of record JABFVM010000058.1, read on the forward strand.
CTCCGGTTCGGGCTGGCCCAGGCGTACGGATTCCTGGCGGATGCCGGTCAGAGGGCTGCGGAGGTTGCGCTCGACGTCTACGGCGAGGGCCTTGAGGGGGGAGACGTAGAGGACTCGGCAGCGCTTCTTGGGGTCGGCCGGTGGGGGTGTGGAGGCCAGCTGGTCAAGGGCGGCGAGGAAGGCGGCCAGGGTCTTGCCGGAGCCGGTGGGGGCCACGACCAGCACGTCCGAGCCCTCGTTGATCGCCTGCCACGCTCCCGCCTGGGCTGCGGTGGGCGCGGAGAAGGCGCCCGTGAACCAGCCGCGGGTCGCGGGAGAGAAGCCGGCTAGGGCTCGATGCGGATCGCTGACCATGCGTCCATCCTGCACCCGAGCACTGACAACGGGGATGAGCTGGGAAAACGTCGTTCTTCCGATGTACGGTCGGGCGCCGTGGACGCACAGGTCGCCGGCCTGCCGCCGTCGCCGAGAATGGGAGGCATGGCAGGTTCGGGTGAGCGGGCGCGGCATTGGCGGTATGCCGAGTTGCCGGGTGTGGATCTGCTGCGGGCCCGGTACGTCCGGAAGACGTTCGTGCGGCACACCCATGAGAGCTTTGTGATCGCTGCCATCGAGGACGGGGTGGAGGTCTTCCACTGCCGGGGCGCCGATCAGTACGCCGGGGCCGGCGCGCTCGCGCTGGTCAATCCGGACACGGCGCACACCGGGCGGGCGGGGGTGCCCGAGGGGTGGCGGTACGGGGCCGTGTATCCGTCGCCGGAGGTGGTGGCCGGGATCGCGGCCGAGACCACCGCGATTCGGGGGACGCCGGGGTTTGTCAGGCCGGTCGTGGACGACCCCTACACCGTGGGGCTGGTGCATCAGGTGCTGCGGGCCGCGGACGAAGGCAACGCGCTGGCCGCCGACACACTGCTGCGGGTCGCCGTGACTCGGCTGCTGCGGTTGAACGGCGGGGCTCTGCCGCAGCGTGAGGTGCGGACGGCGGGGGAGCGGATCGCGGCACGCGCGCGTGAGGTGCTGGAGGAGCGGATGGCCGAGCCGCCGAGTCTGGAGAAGCTGGCTTCCGAACTCGGCACCGGTCCGTTCGCTCTGCTGCGGGCGTTTCGGGATCTGTACGGGATGCCGCCGCACACCTGGCTGACCGATGCGCGGGTACGCCGGGCCCGGCTGCTGTTGGACGCGGGGGGTACGCCCGCCGAGGCGGCCGTTGCCGTGGGATTCACTGATCAGCCGCACCTGAACCGGCACTTCACACGGATCGTCGGTGTGCCGCCGGGGGCCTATCAGCGCGAGCGCAAGAACGTACAAGACGCGTGGCAGGGGCTGTCCTAGCGTCGCAGGTGTGGCAGAACAGAGAACTCTCACAGATCTCCGGACCGACGGAGGAGGCAAGTCCGACGGGGCTGTCGTACGGGACGGCCTGGGCGTAGGAGTCGCCGTCGGGCTCTCCGGGTTCGCCTTCGGGGTGACGTCGGCGGGCAGTGGGCTCACGCTCGCGCAGACCTGTGCGCTCAGCCTGCTGGTGTTCACCGGGGCGTCGCAGTTCGCACTGGTCGGGGCGCTCGCGGCCGGTGGCAGCCCGTTGACCGCGGCCGCCGGGGCCTTCTTTCTGGGAGTGCGCAACGCGTTCTACGGGCTGCGGCTGTCGCACTTGCTGCGCCTCACGCGCGCGATGCGGCCGTTCGCCGCGCAGTGGGTGATCGACGAGACGGCGGCTGTCGCGCTGGCGCAGCCGACACGGCGCAGTGCGCGGATCGGGTTCCTGGTGACCGGGCTCAGCCTGTATGTGCTGTGGAATCTCACGACGTTGCTCGGTGGGCTGGGGGCCGAGGCCATCGGCGACACCGATGCTTGGGGGCTCGACGCGGCCGGGCCCGCCGTGTTCCTGGCGCTGCTCGCGCCGATGCTGACGTCCGCGACCGAGCGTGCCGTCGCCGGCCTCGCCGTGGTGCTGGGGCTCGGGTTGTTGCCCGTGCTGCCTGCCGGGGTGCCTGTTCTGGTGGCCGCCCTCGCGGCGCCGGCCGTGCTGTGGGCCGACGGGCGTCGCAGGGGAGACGTGCGGGAGGGGGAACGGTGAGCACCTGGATCGCGATCGGCGCCACCGCTCTCGGCTGCTACGCCGTCAAGCTGGTCGGGCTGCTCGTGCCCGCCGGTGCTCTTGAGAGGCCCGTCGTGCGGCGGCTTGCCGCGCTGCTGCCCGTCGCGCTCCTTGCCGCGCTCACGGCTCAGCAGACGTTCGGTGACGGGCATGCGCTGGTGCTGGACGCGCGGGTGGCCGGGGTCGCCGCGGCGGCTGTGGCGCTCGTCCTGCGGGCCCCGTTCCTGCTCGTCGTCACGGCGGCCGTGGTGGTGACGGCGGGGGTCCGGGCCATGGGCGGGTGAGGCTCGTCAGCCGATGTGGCGGCCGTACGCCCTGAGCGTGCGCAGTGCCTCGATCGTCACCATGGGGCGTGCCTCCAGGGCGGTGCCCGGCGCCCACTGGCGCCACCGGACCGGCCAGCCGCCGTCCTCCTGCTGCTCGCCGGCCAGATGGTCCAGGGAGCGGCTCATCTCGTCGTCCGTGAACCACGCGCGCGCAAGGGAGTGCGGTGTCCTCGCGTAGTCGTGCGGGAAGTGGTGCTCGGCGGGGGCGTAGCCGGTGGAGACCTGGTACGCGTCGAGGCTGTCCGGCTCCAGTACCGCCAGCCGCTGTGCGCGTACCAGGCGGCCCAGGCGGTCGGCGGCCGCCTCCGCGCGCGTGCGGTCGGGAGCGGAGTCCAGGAAGGCCACGGCGGCCTCGATTTCATACGGATGGGACTTCTCCAGGGACTCGACCGCCTGCCAGCAGAAGTCCGTGGCCCGGAACAGCCAGGCGTGCCACACGTCGTTGCGGTGCAGCAGGCCGACCACCGGTCCGGTGGCCAGGAGCGCGCTGGGCGGGTCGTCCACGACCGGGATGAACGGGGCCACGGGGTAGCCGCGCTGGCTGGGATGGATCGTCGGGAGGGCGCCCTCCGGGGTGGAGACCGAGGTGAGGTAGCGGCACACACGGTCCACGCGCTGACCGCCACAGCGCTCGACGGCGTCCAGGATGTGCAGGGCGTGACCGGTGTGCAGCGGCTGGCTGACCGGGCCGCGCAGATCGGGCTCCAGGGCGTGGCCGTACCCGCCGTCCTCGTTGCGGTAGGCGTCCAGCGCGGTCTCCACCGGGTCGGCGGCGCCGTTCAGGAAGTGGTACGCGAAGAGGCGCTGTTCGAGCACGCGCGCGGTGAGCCAGATGAACTGCTCGGCGCGGAACAGCGGGGGGTGCGCCGAGGGCGTCGGACGCAGTGCAGAAGCTCCTGTTTCGGGCATGCGTCAGACCGTAGGGCGGAAAGCGGTCTCGACAAGCGGACCCGGCGCAGGCCCACCCTCAGGGGCGGGATACTGGACGCATGCGGTTGACGGTCTTCTGGCAGCGGATGGCGGACCACTTCGGTTCCGGGTACGCCGACACCTTCGCGCGCGACCACGTGATGGCGGAGCTGGGCGGGCGCACGGTGCACGAGGCGCTGGACGCCGGCTGGGAGGCGAAGGACGTGTGGCGTGTGGTGTGTGCCGTCATGAACATTCCGGGGGAAAAGCGCTGACCGGTCACGAAGATCGCAGGACGGCAGCCGGTTGTCGGTGGCGTGGGCGAGACTTGCTCTGTGGCACGCACTGACGAGACCGGGCAGCCCGCCCGGCACGGATCCCCGTTCGGCACGACGCCGCCCAACCCGCCCCCGGGCGAGGGCGCCGCCGGGCCGGGCGCCCGCATGCCGCGCTGGCTGCCGCGCGCCATGGTGCTCGCGCTGGCTCTCTTCGGCGCGTTCCAGCTGGGCAGCTGGGCCTTTCACCAGCTCACCGGGCTGCTGATCAACATCCTCATCGCCTTCTTCCTGGCCCTGGCCATCGAGCCCGCGGTGAGCTGGATGGCCTCGCGCGGCATGCGCCGAGGGCTGGCCACGGCCGTTGTCTTCCTCGCCGTGATCATCGTGTCCGCCGGGTTCGTGACGCTGCTGGGCTCCATGCTCGCGGGCCAGATCATCAAGATCGTCGAGGACTTCCCGAACTACCTCGACTCCGTCATCAACTGGATCAACACCCACTTCCACACCGAGCTGCGCCGCGTGGACGTCCAGGAGGGCCTGCTCCGTTCCGACTGGCTGCGCAACTACGTGCAGAACAGCGCCACCGGCGTCCTGGACGTGTCCGCCCAGGTCCTCGGCGGTCTCTTCCAGCTGCTGACGATCACGCTGTTCTCGTTCTACTTCGCCGCGGACGGCCCCCGACTGCGCCGCGCCCTGTGCTCCGTACTGCCGCCCGCCAGGCAGGCCGAGGTGCTGCGCGCGTGGGAGATCGCCGTCAACAAGACCGGCGGCTACCTGTACTCGCGCGGCCTGATGGCGCTGATCTCGGGCATAGCCCACTACATCCTGCTGGAGAGCCTGGATGTGCCGTACGCGCCCGTGCTGGCCGTCTGGGTCGGTCTGGTCTCGCAGTTCATCCCCACCATCGGCACCTATCTCGCGGGCGCCCTGCCCATGCTGATCGCGTTCACGGTCGATCCCTGGTACGCGCTGTGGGTGCTGATCTTCGTCGTGGTCTACCAGCAGTTCGAGAACTATGTGCTCCAGCCCAAGCTGACCTCGAAGACCGTCGACATCCACCCCGCGGTCGCCTTCGGTTCGGTCATCGCGGGCACCGCCCTGCTCGGCGCGGTGGGCGCGCTGATCGCCATCCCGGCGGTCGCCACGCTGCAGGCGTTCCTGGGGGCGTATGTGAAGCGGTACGACGTCACGGACGATCCCCGTGTCCATGGGCACCGGGGAGGGGGAGCCGGGCGCAGCCTGTTCGCACGCGCACGTGCGCTGTGGGGGCGACGGCCGGGGGAGCGGGGCTCGACGGACACGGGGAACTCCGGGGAGAGCTCCTCCGCCTGAGGTCGGTTCGGACCGCGAACGTACTCTCGGAAGTGCCGGGTGGTGCGCTTGACACAAAAATCGAACATCCATTCTCATGGAGGCTCCGGCGAGACGCTCGGCGGGCACTTCGCCACGGTTTCGACAGAGAAATGCCCGAGTTATCCACAGGCCGGACGGGCGTCGGGGCGCATTGTCAGTGGCAGGCGTTAGCGTCTTTGACGTGAAGCGATCGACTCAAGCAAACCGGGTGGAACCCATGGCAGGAACCGACCGCGAGAAGGCGCTCGACGCCGCGCTCGCACAGATTGAACGGCAATTCGGCAAGGGCGCGGTCATGCGCCTGGGCGAGCGGCCGAACGAGCCCATCGAGGTCATCCCCACCGGGTCGACCGCGCTCGACGTTGCCCTCGGCGTCGGTGGCCTGCCGCGCGGCCGCGTGGTGGAGGTGTACGGACCGGAGTCCTCCGGTAAGACGACCCTGACCCTGCACGCGGTGGCGAACGCTCAGAAGGCCGGCGGCCAGGTCGCCTTTGTGGACGCGGAGCACGCCCTCGACCCCGAGTACGCGAAGAAGCTCGGCGTCGACATCGACAACCTGATCCTCTCTCAGCCCGACAACGGCGAGCAGGCCCTGGAGATCGTGGACATGCTGGTCCGCTCCGGCGCCCTCGACCTCATCGTCATCGACTCCGTCGCCGCGCTCGTCCCGCGCGCGGAGATCGAGGGCGAGATGGGCGACAGCCACGTCGGTCTGCAGGCCCGACTGATGAGCCAGGCCCTGCGGAAGATCACCAGCGCGCTCAACCAGTCGAAGACCACCGCGATCTTCATCAACCAGCTCCGCGAGAAGATCGGCGTGATGTTCGGCTCCCCGGAGACCACGACCGGTGGCCGGGCGCTGAAGTTCTACGCCTCGGTGCGTATCGACATCCGTCGCATCGAGACCCTGAAGGACGGCACGGACGCGGTCGGCAACCGCACCCGCTGCAAGGTCGTCAAGAACAAGGTCGCGCCGCCCTTCAAGCAGGCCGAGTTCGACATCCTCTACGGCCACGGCATCAGCCGCGAGGGCGGCCTGATCGACATGGGCGTGGAGCACGGGTTCGTGCGCAAGGCCGGCGCCTGGTACACGTACGAGGGCGACCAGCTCGGCCAGGGCAAGGAGAACGCGCGCAACTTCCTGAAGGACAACCCCGACCTGGCCAACGAGATCGAGAAGAAGATCAAGGAGAAGCTGGGCGTCGGAGTGCGTCCGGAGGAGCCCGCCGCCGAGCCGGGCACGGACGCCGCGGTCTCCGCCACCCCGGACGACGCCGCGAAGGCGGTGCCCGCTCCGGCAGCGGCCAAGACCGCCAAGACCAAGGCCGCTGCCGCCAAGAGCTGATCGGTGACACGGCGAACGGACTGGGCCGAGTACGCCGCCTACCCGGACCCTCCGCGTAAGCGGGGGAGAGGCGGCGACACGGGCTCCTCCGGACCGGGCGGCCACGCCTACGGAGGGGACGCGACCGACGCGGCCCATGGCATGGACGGGGGGAACGACGGCACGGCGCCGTACGGCACGAGCGGGGCGTACGACGGGTACGGCGACGAGCGGGGCCCGGCGTATGACGACGGGTCGGGCCGGGCGTACGGCGATGGGTCGGGCCTGGCGTATGACGGCGGGTCGGGCCGGGCGTACGGCGACGGTGCGGGCTTGGCGTACGGCCACGAGCAGCGCCATGGCGCTGTGGACGGCGAGGCGGGGCCGGAGGGCGGTTCGGTGCTCGGTGCCGGTGCGCCCGGCGGTGGCTCGCGGCGCGGTCGCGGCCGTGGTGTGGCCCGGGGATCGGATGGCTCGGGCGGCTCACGCGGGCGTCGTCGGCGCGGCCGCACGGAGCCGTCCGGTGAGGACGGAGGCGCCCCTGCCTCGTCGAGGGCCGAGACGGGAGCGCCCCCAGGGGACCCGGTGGAGCAGGCGCGGGCGATCTGTCTGCGTCTGCTCACCGGGACCCCGCGCACGCGGAAGCAACTCGCGGACGCCCTGCGCAAGCGGGAGATCCCGGACGACGCCGCCGAGGAGGTGCTGTCGCGGTTCGAGGAGGTCGGCCTCATCAACGACAGTGCGTTCGCGGACGCCTGGGTGGAGTCCCGGCACCATGGCCGAGGGCTGGCCCGACGTGCCCTCGCCCAGGAACTGCGGACCAAGGGCGTCGACTCCACACTGATCGACGCGGCCGTCGCCCAGCTCGACTCCGAGCAGGAAGAGACGACCGCACGCGAACTCGTCGCCCGCAAGCTCCGCTCCACGCGCGGCCTCGACCGCGACAAACGCCTGCGCCGCCTCGCGGGCATGCTCGCCCGCAAGGGCTACCCCGAGGGGATGGCACTGCGGGTGGTCCGACAGGCATTGGAGGAAGAGGGCGAGGACACGGAGTTCCTCGGGGACGAGGGGTTCTGACTCCTGTAGCGGGCCGGGCTTGGAGGCAGAGGGGCTTGGCTGGTAGCTGAGGGCCTGGAAGCGGGCGAGGGTTCGCGAACGCGGGATTCCGGTCCCGGGCACGGTGGACGCGCGGGGGCGCTCATCGCGTTCGGGGCCGCGTTCGCGTTCGGGGCCGCGTTCGGGTCCGGGGCCGCGGGAGCCGGAGCGGGGTCGGTTCGTGGTGAGGGGGCGGTCGTAGGGGGCGTAGGGGTGAGGCTCGGCGGGCCTGCGCGTGCCGAGCTACAGGGCCGCGCTCGCTGGCAGAGGGGCAGAGGCGACGCCGGCGATGGCGGCAACGACACGATGGCGGCAACGCCGGAGATGACTACGGTCCCCGTCAGAGATGGCCTCGGGCCAGCTGCTAGCCCTGCACCTCGCCCTCCACCTCGACCTCGGCCTCCGCCCCGGCAACAGGCTCCGCCTCCGAGGTCACCGGAAACCCTTCCCCGCGCCACCCCTGGAACCCCCCGACGAGATCGGTGGCCCGGTGCAGCCCGAGTCGTCGTAGCGACTCGACCGCCAGGCTGGACGCGTAGCCCTCGTTGCAGATCACCACGACCCGGAGGTCGTGGCTCGTGGCCTCGGCGGCGCGATGGCTGCCCTGTGGGTCGAGCCGCCACTCCAGTTCGTTGCGCTCGATGACTAGGGCGCCAGGGATCAGGCCGTCCCGCTCGCGCAGGGCCGCGTACCGGATGTCGACCAGCAGAGCCTCGCCGTGCTGAGCGGCCTCGTAGGCCTCTCGCGGCTCGATCCGCACGTAGCCGGCGCGCACGCGCTCCAGCAACTCGTCGATACCGACCGGCTGTTCGGCCACGCCGGCCCCACCCGTCGACGGCTGCGGTTCGCTGCCGTGGCTCGCGGGCTCGCTGACGTCGTCCACGCCCGCCCTCAGTTCGCCCCGGCCGACCGCCACCTCACCCACACCGCTCACACCCTTCAGACCGCTCACACCGGCCTCCCCATTCAGGCCGCTCACTGCCAGTCCTCCGGCTGCTCCACCTGCTCAAGGCGCAGGATCGGCCCGCTGCGGCTGAAGCGGCGGATCTGTGGGAGAGGCGGGTAGTAGGCGTGGACGGAGATCGCGTGCCGGTCGGCGGATTCGTTGAGGACCTCGTGCACATGGTGACGACCGAAGGAGCGGCCCTTGCCGGCCGGCAGTCGGCGTGAGCGGTCCACGTCGTCCGTCAGTTCCAGCGTCTTCCAGCCGTCGGCGGGCAGTCGGACGGCGAGGGAGTGCTCCCTGAGTTCACCGGCCGCCGTGACGAAGGCTCCGACCGATTCGGCGTGGTCGTGCCAGCCGGTGCCGGTTCCGGGCGGCCACCCGATGAGCCAGGCCTCGCTGCCGCCGGGGCCTTCGAGCCGTACCCAGGTACGGCCCTCGGGGTCAAGTGGAAGGGAGGCGATCAAGTCGGCGTCGGCGGCAGTACGCCGTACGAAGTCGAGAAGGTCCGCCTGCGTGGGCGTGGACACCGGCGTCGAGACCGGCGCGGACACCTGCTGAGAAGCGGAAACGGCGGCAGAAGAGACAGACACGGGCACCGTCCTGAAGAGAGTTCGCAAAGGGCCCGCGGGGCCACAGGCGACAGGAGTGGCACGCGCGGGAAGAACGCGGGAAGAAATGGGGATGCGAATTCAGCAGGACGGGCGACACACGCAGCCCGCATAGCGGACAAGGTCCATATGGACCCTCCGCCACAGGCGCACACAGGTGTCGGTCACGATCCGGAGTAGACCATGCCGGTGCGAACCGGTCAACTCACCGTCACTATGCGGACCGCACAGTGACGGTGAGTGCCATGGTGAATGCCACTTCGGGTGGGTGCGGCTCCCGTTTCCAGGCGAGTACGGCTCACGTACGACGGCGTCAGCGCGACCCGGCCGCCGCGCCGGCCTCCGCTGCCCCAGACTCCGCCGTCCCGGCCGTGGCCCCGGCCTGCGCCCTGACCGGTCCGCCCAGTGCCGCCTCGGCCGCCGTGTACAGATCGGCCGGTCGGACGCCGCTCAGCGCTGTCACCAGGTGCCCGTCGGGCCGCACCAGCAGGACCGTGTGTGCGGCCGCCCCCGGGTAGCTCTCCGCGACCAGCAGCTCGGCCCGATAGGGCAACGCCGTCACCGCCGCCGCCAGCCGGGGCATGATCCCGGCGGTCGCCCAGTGCTTGCGATCCCACACGCCCGTGCCCGGCGCGATCAGCAGGACCAGCAGCGCGCCGCGTCCGAGGCGGTCCCGCAGCCGTACGAAGGAGCCGTCCTCCGCTGTCACCCGCACGTCGATGACCTGCGCACCGCGCGGCGTGTCCACGGGGACCTCGCCCTCCAGGCGCTGGGGCGAGAGGGGCGAGTTGGCGTACGTGCCCGGCGCACCGATCGCGCCGTGTCCCAGGTGGCCGTCCATCAGCAGCGCGTCATGGCCCCGGCCGGAGCCGGGGACGACCGCACGCAGCCCTCCGCCCCCGCGCAACAGCGGCAGCGCCTGGTCGGCGGCGCGCAGCCGGGCGGCGACGACGGCGCGCCGCTCCGCCTGGTAGCTGTCGAGCAGTGCCTCGTGCGGTCCGTGGTGCCATGCCGGCGCCAGCTTCCAGGCGAGGTTGTCCGCGTCCCGCAGCCCCTCGTCGAGGCCGTGCGTGCCGAGAGTGCCGAGACAGTGCGCCGCGTCCCCGGCGAGAAAGACGCGGCCCGCCCGCCAGCGCCGAGCCAGCCGGTGGTGGACCGTGTGCACCCCGGTGTCGAGGAGTTCGTACGACGGTGTCGGCCCGCCGGTCCACCCGGCGAGCGTCTCCCGGACGTGGGCCACCAGCATCTCGGGCGTGACCAGGTCCTTGCTCGGCGGCAGCAGCCAGTCCAGACGCCACACCCCGTCCGGAAGCGGCCGTCCGGTGACCTCCCCTCCCGAAGGCCCGGTCGTCCGCCAGGGCGGCATCCGATGGAGCAACGCCCGACCGTCCCACGGAAGTTCCACCCGCAGTGCGGCCACGGCGTGTCGCTCCACCGCCGTACGGCCGGGGAAACGGATGTCCTGGAGCTTGCGGACCGTCGAGCGCGGGCCGTCGCAGCCGACCAGGTAACTGCCGCGCCACCAGGTGCCCTTGGGGCCACGGGTGTGGGCGGTGACGCCCGAGGGCTCCTGCTCGACGGCGTCCAGACGGCTGTCCACGGCGACCTTGACCAGCGGTTCGTCCGCGAGGGCCGCGCGCAGGGCGTTGGTCAGGACGTGCTGGGCGATGTGCAGGGGGGCCGGGTTCGTGCCGCCCTCGCTCCCTTCCACGGCGTCGTCGAAAGTGACCTCGCGCATCACCTGCTTGCGCCGCATAGCCCGCCATCCGGCCCAACGGGCCCCGGCCTCGGCGAGCGGCATACCCGTCAGACGCGACATCAGAGCGGCGGTGTCCTCGCGCAGGACGACGGTGCGCGCGAGGCGGGGTTCGTCCTTGCCGGGCCCCTCGTCGAGAACGACGGACGGCACCTCCTGGCGGGCCAGTGCCAGGGCGAGCGTGAGCCCGACGGGCCCCGCTCCGACGATGATCACCGGGTCCACGGCGCGGCGCCCCCTGCCCGCAGCGGTGTCCCGAAAGACGCAAGTGAACAGAAAGTTGGAGCAGGGTGCACGATCACAGAACGTATGCAACCTATTGCCGGTGCTTGCGTCAAGTGACGGAGGGCAGTGGCGATCATGCCACTGCCCTCCCTCAGATCAAGCGATGTGACTCGTGGTCAGATCGTTCCTCCGGCACCGGTTCCGAAGGTGCCACCCGTTGCCGCCGGGTTCAGCTCCTCCATGTCCTCAGCCCCGAGGACAGCGCCCGTGCTGCGCTTGCTGCGCCGCAGCCTCTTCTCCAGCCAGCTCGCGAAGCTGGTGAGGATGAAGTTCAGGATGATGTAGATGATCGCCACCACGACGAAGCTTTGGATGACGTTGCCGTAGAACGCCGCCAGCGTCTGGCGCGCGTTGAGCAGCTCGGTGAAGCCGATCATCACGCCACCGAGGGCCGTGTCCTTCACGATTACCACGAGCTGGCTGACGATGGCCGGCAGCATCGCGGTGACGGCCTGCGGGAGCAGGATGCTGGTCATGGTCTGGGTCTTGCGCAGACCGATGGCGTGGGCCGCTTCTGTCTGGCCCCTCGGAAGGGCCAGGATGCCGGCCCGTACGACCTCAGCGAGGACCGAGGCGTTGTAGAGCACCAGGCCGGTGACCACTGCGTACAGGGGTCGCTCGTCGCTGGGGATGTCCGTGGAGCGGACGTAGAACTCGTTGGCGAACAGCATCAGCAGCAAGACGGGGATGGCTCGGAAGAACTCGACCACCACACCAGCCGGAATCCGCACCCATCGGTGGTCGGACATGCGGGCGATGCCGAGAGCCGCACCCAGCGGAAGGGCGATCACCATGGCCAGTGCAGCGCCCTTGAGGGTGTTGGCGAGGCCCGGAAGCAGGTAGGTCGACCAGGCTTCGGACTCGGTGAACGGCTTCCACAGGGCCCACTCCAGCTGGCCCTTGTCGTTCATCGTCTTCCAGACCCACCACGCCAGCAGAGCGAGCAGGGCGAAGAAGACCACCGAGAGGATGATGTTGCGCCGTTTGGCGCGGGGGCCCGGAGCGTCGTAGAGAACGGAGGTCATCGCTTCACCGCCAGTCGCTTGCTCAGCCAGCCCATGAAGAGGCCGGTCGGCAGGGTCAGTACCACGAAACCGAAGGCGAAGATTGCGGCGATGAGTACCGTCTGAGCCTCGTTCTCGATCATTTCCTTCATCAGAAGGGCCGCTTCTGCCACGCCGATCGCGGCCGCCACCGTGGTGTTCTTCGTGAGCGCGATCAGTACGTTGGCCAGCGGGCCGATGACCGCACGGAACGCCTGCGGCAGCACGATGAGCCGGAGGGTCTGGGTGAAGTTCAGGCCGATGGCCCGGGCCGCCTCAGCCTGTCCGAGCGGCACGGTGTTGATGCCAGAGCGAATCGCCTCACAGACGAAGGCCGCGGTGTAGGCGACGAGGCCGAGCACCGCCAGCCGGAAGTCCCGGGTCTCGAACACGTCGGAGCCCATCGTCACCCCGAAGATGTCGGCGAGGCCGAGGGAGGTGAAGAGGATGATGACCGTGAGGGGGATGTTCCGGACGATGTTGACGTAGGCAGTGCCGAATCCGCGCATCAGCGGGACCGGGCTGACCCGCATCGCGGCCAGAAGGGTGCCCCAGACCAGAGAGCCGACGCCGGACAAGAGGGTGAGCTGCACCGTCACCCAGAAGGCGCCCAACAGGCTGGGGTCGTCATAGTCAGAAAGAAAGTCGAACACGATCTCCCGCGCTTCCGGGTGGGTGATGTAGGTGGACAGCGCGGCGTGCCGCCGCCTCGATCGCAGTCGGCGACGGCACGCCGGTCAACCCTCGTGCTACTGCTTCGGCGGAACGATGACGCCGATCTTCGGCGCGGGCTCGTTCTTGTAGTTGGCCGGACCGAAGTTGTCCTGGACCGCCTTGTCCCAGGCCTTGTCCTTGACCATCTTCTCCAGCGCGGCGTTGACCTTGTTCACGGTCTCGGTGTCACCCTTCTTCACACCGATGCCGTAGTTCTCGTTGCTCAGCTTGAGGCCGGCGAGCTTGAACTTGCCCTTGTACTGCTCTTGCGCGGCGAAGCCTGCGAGGATCGAGTCGTCCGTGGTCACCGCGTCCACGGCACCACTCTGCAGGGCGGCGATGCACTCCGAGTAGCCGCTGTACTGCTTCAGCTGGGCCTTCGGGGCGATCGTGTCGTGGACGTTCTGCGCCGAGGTCGAACCGGCCACCGAGCACAGCTTCTTGCCGTTGAGGTCCGTGCCGTCGGAGATGTCCGAATCTGCCTTGATGAGCAGGTCCTGGTGGGCCAGCAGGTACGGGCCGGCGAAGTCGACCTTCTGCTTGCGCTCGTCGGTGATCGAGTACGTCGCCGCGATGATCTTGACGTCGCCGCGAGACAACGCGTTCTCACGGTCGGCGCTCTTGGTCTCGACGAATTCGATCTGGTCGGCGTTGTAGCCGAGCTCCTTCGCCACGTATGTGGCCACA
>JABFVM010000469.1 GCA_013362785.1 Streptomyces sp.
CAGGTGGCATCGACGACGAAGCCGACGAGAGTCTGAGGTGCGGGTGCCTTGGCTCGACCGGTCAGCCGCCGGAAAATCGATCGTTCACGAGCGCGGTGGCGGTCTCGTGGAACTCGTCGAGAACAGCGAGGAACTTGGGCCTGCCCCACAGCGCCAGGCCCAGAACGGCGACACCCACGGCCGTCATGTGCACGGCTCCCGGGAGGTCCTGGCCCGACAACGCGCGCATCGCCGACTCGTCCCCGCGGGCCCATGCCCGCGTTGCCTCGGCAATGGCGAACTCGTGGTGGGGCGGGGCTACGGCAGCGACTTCGTCGGTATGCCGGACCAGTTCGCCCACCTGCCACCGCCTACCGGTCAACTCCATGATGCTGATGGTGGAGCGCAACAGCCCACTCAGGATGGCGTACACCTCTATCCAGCTGCCTGCGTCCAGAGCGGACAGCGCCTCTTCGACCGCGACGGCATCGCGGTTCGTGTAGCCCCGGACAACGTCCATCGCGCGCTCGTGGGGAGTCTTGGGCTCTGCATCGCTCATGCGACTCACACTATGGTCGTCCAGACCGGCGGGAATCGGTCTCTTGTCTCAACGAACCTCGGAAGAATGTACTAAGACCCACGACGATTCCGGGGACGTCTGCGGCCAACCCGCGCGGTGACGCCACGGCCGCGCCGAGGTCGAGGTTCTCAGCCAAGAGTCCAGTTGGCGCTGTCGGTGTATGTGGAGCCGTTGATGGTCGCGGTGACTGTCACGGTGTTCTGCCCGGGCCTCAAGGTGACGTTGGCCCACCTGAAGATGTGGTCGTTGCCTCTGAGGGTTCCCAGGGACGTGCCGTTGAGGGTGGCGGTGACCTGGATTGCGTTGGAGTAGACCTTCAGTTCGGTGGCGGCGTCGGTGCGCTGGGTCCAGCGGCGGCTGGTGATGTAAAGGGTGGGGGTGGTCGCCCAGTTGGCCTTGTACCAGTAGAAGGCGTCCTTGCGGATCTGTCGGTCGCGGGTGACCAGGCCCTTGTCGTTGAGCCCGGGCTGGCTCCCTTCGCTGCGGCCGTCGGACGCGAAGTCGAACATGGCCCAGACGAACGCGCCCCAGATGTACGGACGGGTGGCGAGTTGCTTCCAGTACGCCTCGTGGAACAGCGCCTGGTACTCCTCGGGGTGCCAGGAACCACCCGGTGCGGGCCTGGGCGGGTTGAGGGCGTGCTGGGTGGGGTTGGCGCCGGCACCGTACTCCGAGATGGCGATCCTGCGGGACGGCGCGTTCGTGTGCAGGGTATCGGCCCATGCACCGAGCTCACCGTCCTTGGAGCCGTAGTACCAGCCGAGGTACTTGTTGAAGCCGGTCACCTGAGTGTGCAGCCCCGCCTGCGCGCTGTCGGGGTCCTCGCTGCGCACCGCGTAGGTGGAGAGCCGGTCGGGGTCCTCGGATTCGACGATGCGGGCCAGTGAGGCGAGCAGCGTGTTGGTGGCGGTGCCGTTGTAGTCGGTCTGCTCGTTGCCGATGCCCCAGAAGACGATCGACGGGTGGTTGTAGTTCTGCCGGATCAGCTCACGCAGCTGGTTCTGGGTGCTCGTGGTGAAGGCGGCCGAGTCGGTGACGGAGTTGACCAGCGGGATCTCCGCCCACACGATCAGCCCGCGTTCGTCGGCGAGGTTGTAGTCCTTCTGATCGTGCTGGTAGTGCGCCATCCGGATGGCGTTGGCGCCGAGCTCCTGGATGAGGTCGAAGTCCTGTGTGTGGTCGGCGTCGGATATCGCCCAGCCCTTGTCGGCCCGCTCGTGGTGCAGGTTGACGCCGTGCAGACCGAGGTGGCTGCCGTTGAGCTGGAAGCCGGTGTCGGCGTCGACGGCGATGGAGCGAAGGCCCAGGCGTTCGGTCACCACATCCGCGATCCTGTCTGCCCCCGCTGTGACGTCGTGGATCTCGACGCTGGCGTTGTAGAGGTACGGATCTGCCGGGCCGTTCCATAGGCGTGGGCTGTTGACAGTGACGGTCTGACTGATGTCCGCGCCGGTGGCCGCGGCAAGGGAGCGCGCAGTGGTGCTGGTGTCCGCGACGACGTTTCCGCTGCTGTCTGCGATGACGGTGCGGACCACCACCGACTTGGTGGTGTTGTTGTCGTTCCACAGCTTCGTGGTCACGGTCACCGTGGCCGACGCCGCGCTCACGTTGCTCTGTCGCAGGTAGACGCCGGGACCCGCGTAGTCCGTCATCCGCACGTGAAGGTTGTCGATGGCCCACAGGCTCACATTGCGGTAGATGCCGCCCTCGAAGGTGTAGTCGGCGCTCACCGGCGCGATGCCCGAGTCGCGGGCGTTGGTGACCTTCACCGCGATGACGTTGTCCCCGCCCGGGACGAGGACACCGGTGACGTCGAACCTGAACCGGGCGTATCCGCCTTTGTGCTGCCCGAGATAGGTGCCGTTGACCCAGACGTCGGCGACCTGGTCGACCCCGGCGAACTGCAGGTACAGCCTCTTGTCGGCCATGGTGGACGGCACGGTGTAGTGGCGGCGGTACCAGCCCACTCCGCGGTAGTAGTTGTTGCCGCCGTCGGCACCGTCGACGGCGTTCCAGGTGTGGGGCGTGTTGACCGGGCTCCATCCGGCGTCATCGAATCCGGGCGCTTGCGCACCTGTGACGTCCTGTCTGATGAATCGCCATCCCTCGTTGATGTGTATCCAGACACGTGGATTCGGCGCCGTGTATGTCGTGGCAGCGGACGCGGCACCGGCAAGCGGAATCCCCGCCATAGAGGCCGCCGCTCCTCCAGCCGTCGCTGTCAGCACCTGTCGGCGAGTGGGGAAACCTGCCATTTCAGAACTCACTTCCGTCGGGGGACGCGGTACGGAACAGGGATGGCCGGGCTCGTCGAAGTGGTCGGCGAGCCCGGCCGCGCGGGATGCCGGTCACCCTGCCTTTCGTCGGGTCAGTTGATGCGGACGATCTTCCAGAGCTGGTCGTCGACGTTGAGGCTGTTCCACTGGACGAGGGCTGCGCCGTCGGTGGTGGAGGACTGGGCGACGCCGGCGAAGAGGGTGCTGTTCACGTTGCGGAGCTTGTAGTAGCCGCCGCCCGCGTCGGTGAGGGTCCATCTCTGGGAGTCGGCGCTGGAGGCGGTGTTCTGGACGATGGCCGCGCCTGCCGTGCTGGAGGAGTCGCGGATGTCGAGGTTGAGGTTGCTGTTGGCGTTCTTGATGGTCCAGGCGCCGTTGCCGGCGGACTGGAAGGTGAACAGCTGGCAGGCGCAGGCGGAGTTGCGCCACTGGTTGGCTGCGGTGCCGACCGCAGTCGACGCTCCGGGGATGTCGATGTACTTGCCGCTGTTCTTGTTGACGAGGACGTACTGTCCGGTGCCGAGCGGGGGCAGGGCGGTCTGGGTGAGGTTCCATCGCTGGCAGGCGCAGCCGCTGGTGGTCCACTGGTCGGCGGTGGTGCCGGTGGTGGTGGAGGCGCCGGGGATTTCGAGCAGCTTGCCGGTGACGCGGTTGGTGATGGTGTAGCCGCCGGCGGGGTGGGGGGCGACGGCCCATTCGTGGTCGAGGGTGCCGTTGTCGTCCCATTGCAGGATGGCGGCGCCGTTGGCGGTGGACTGGTTCTGGACGCCGAGGACCTTGCCGCTGGCGACGTTGAAGATCTTGAAGTAGCCGGAGGGCTGTTGGGCGAAGCGCCACTGCTGGTTGGTGGAGGTGGTGGGGGTCTGCTGGGTGGCGGCGGTGCCGTTGGTGGTGGAGCCGCCCGCGATGGTGAGGTTCAGATTGCTGCCCGCGTTGGAGGCGGTGTAGGTGGCGCCGTCCGAGATCCCGCCCCCCAGATCGATCGTGCTGTAGGTGACCGGATCGACGGAGCTGCCGTTGGGACCCCCGCTGAAGACCTCCAGGCTGTGCCCGTCGGACAGGGGGAGCAGGCCGCGGCTGTAGCCGGCGGCGACGTTGGACTGGATGCGGGTCCAGGCGTTCGGGTCACCGTTCTGGGTGTTGAGGAACAGATCGCCGGTGCTTCCCGAGGCGACCGCCAGAGTGCCGTTCGGGCCACCGGTGGGCAGCCAGGTGATGTACGGGGTGCAGCAGGGGACGGATCCGTCGGTCGACCTCAGTACGCGGCCGGGTACGGAATTGAATGCCTCCGGGTCGGCGGAGATCTTGTAGTAGGTGGCGAAGTTCCTCTCGGGCGCCCCGCCGTACTCGTACGTCATCACATAGTTGCCGTTCGGCAGCTTGGCGACGGTGGTCATGCCGGGCCGGGCGCTGTAGGGAGACACGGCTACGTCGTCGACGACCGGTCCCCAGTTGACGCCGTCCGTGCTGACCTGGTGCACGAGCTTCTGCCCGTGGTCGGGGTCGCGCTGGTCGGAGTAGTAGACGATCAGCTTGCCGTTGGCGTAGAGGAAGAACGGCTCCCACACGGGGGTGAAGCCGTTGCTGGATATCGCGCGTCCGCCGGTGGCGATGTTGCTGACGAAGGTCCAGCTCTGTCCGCGGTCGGTGCTGGCGTACGTATCGATCTTGGTTCCTCCCCGGTCGCCCGGGACGGAGAGACCCGAGGCGAGGATGGTTCCGGCAGGGAAGTCACCGAGCGCTGTGGGGAGTTCGAACAGCTCGGGCTCCCAGCGCATGCCCCAGCCGTTCTGGGTGTCGGCGATGTCCGAGATCTTCGTCCAGGAGTCGCCGTTGTCGGTGCTGCGGTAGATCGGGAAGACCGGGGTGGTGTTGGTGTACTGCTCGAAGGTGGCGAGGATGGTGCCGTTGGCCGAGCCGTTGTGCTGCAGGCGCAGTGCTCGCGGGTAGAGCGAGCCGGGGGCGGGCGAGCCGGACGGCGGCGTGTACATCGTTTGCGAGGGGCGGGAGATGGCGTCCGCCCTGCCCGCGGCGGGCATGACCAGCGTCGCCACCGAGGCGATCAGGGCGAGCACCAGGAACAGGAATCTGGTGGGACGTGGAGCGGCGCCGGGTCTGGCGCCTGGCTGTACGGGGGACATGTGCGGCTCCCAAGAGGGAAAGGGAAGGGGTGTTCGCCGCCGCGGAAGAGTCCGAAGTGGCGCGGCGGAGTTCGTTGGGCGCGTCCGCTCGGGCAAGTACCGGGCGACGCTGCCGGGCGCGGCAGGTGAGCGCAGCGGGTGCTGTGGGCGCGGTGGGACAAGCGCGCAAGGGCGGAGGTGGGGCGCCCCGGCGGGTTTGCCTACGCCGGAGCAGTGACATGAGGGTGGGTCAGAGTGAAGGGGGAGGCGCGGTCGAGCCGCGGATGACGAGTTCGACGGGTGGGTCACTCGCGGGCGGCAGTTCGGAATCCGGCTTCTCGATGGCGTGGAGGAGAAGCCGGATTCCTTCCCGTGAAGCGGCCTCGAAGGGCTGACGGACCGTGGTCAGAGGAGGAGACACGTAGGCGAAGACCGGGTTGCCGTCGAAACCGACGACGCTGACGTCCTCCGGTACCCGGCGCCCGGCTTCCCGCAGGGCATGGATCAGGCCGATGGCCATCTCGTCACCCGCCACGAACAGCGCGGTCACCGATCTGTCCGAGGCCAGCCCACGACCCGCGGCGTAGCCGGAGGCCGCCGACCAGTCACCGTTCAGCACGGGCGGTTCGTGCGCGCCTCGCGCCGCAAGCGCCGCCTGCCACCCCTCGATGCGGTCCTTGGTGGCGTACCACCGCCGTGGCCCGGCGAGGTGATGGACCGTCGAATGTCCCAGGTCCAGCAGGTGTTCGGTGGCCGCGCGCGCCAGCTGATGGGCGCCCACGCCGACGGTCAGTGTCCGGGCGGCGGTGAAGGCGGGTGGTGCTCCCAGGAAGAGGACCGGCACGTCGACACCGAGCGGGACCTCTCCTTCGACAATGGGTTCCGAGACGACGACGCCGTCCACTCCCTGTTCGAGGAGTGACTCCACAGCGCCGGCGATACTGTCCGGCGCGCCGTCCGGTGTGTTGACCACGCGAAGCGCGTACCCGGCGTCCCGTACGGCCTGCTCAATGCCCACGAGCAGGGAGGCGGTTCCGTACCCGGCGGTTCCCAGAGCGACCACGCCGATGGAACGGGTGCGTCCGGAGGCCAGTGCCCTGGCCGCGTGGTTCAGCCGGTAGCCGAGTTCCTCGGCAGCCGCGAGGACACGTCGGCGGGCCTCGTCGGAGACATACGGCTCGTTGTTGAGGACCCGGGAGACCGTCTTGCGCGAGACGCCGGCCAGCGTGGCCACGTCCGCACTGCGCGGCGCGGAGGCGTTGGCGCCGCGCTCCACCCCTGTTGCCATGAAGTCTCCCAACGACCGTGTGCCTACATCGAGTTAGGTCAGTGACATGACCACGCGGTCTGATCGCGCGGTCAATGTCTACGCACCCACCGGCCACTCGTCAAGAGTTTGGGTAACGTTGCCCGCCCTCCGCTGTGGGTGGTCACCGAGGCTGGAGGCTGCGCGGAGGAGCGTCGCCCAGCGGGCCCAAGAATCCATAGCGGCGATGTATAAGTGCTGCTCAGACCGCAATTGTCCGGGTGCAATACAGCGTGACGCGCGGCCCCGTCGGCATGGTCCGGCCGCCGACGGTGCGACCTTTCGCCGGTTCCGGCCGGCATGTCTCGTCGAGCGCGAAGTCTTGACAGTGGGCCCGCAGAGCGTTCACGCTTCCTGGCGTCTGCCGATCGGGATTGTTCGATCCTGTGTGTTTGTGGTCGCTCGACGGCCCTCTCTCCGCCACACCCCCTTCCTGCTGACGTGCCACTCCTGGGTGCCGCCAGCCCTGTCAGGAGTCGAAATGCACCATTCATTCCTCGGTCAGTCCATGCCTGGAACCAGCCGCCGCACCGTGCTCCGCGGACTCGGCGGGGCCGTGGCGCTGGGTGCCGGTATCCCCCTGCTGAGTGCCTGCGCCGGTAGTTCGTCCCCGGCGGACACCAAGACCGTCACCGTCGGCTCCAAACGCGTCCGACGCCGTCCCGAAGAAGGGATACGGCGACGTCTACGCGGCCTTCACGAAGCAGTCCGGGATCGCAGTCGACATCAACACCAAGGATCACAACACGTTCCAGGAGCAGATCAACTCCTACCTCCAGGGCACGCCGGACGACGTGTTCCAGTGGTTCGCCGGCTACCGGATGCAGTTCTTCGCGGCCAAGGGGCTGGCTTCCCCGATCGACGACGTGTGGAAGACGATCGGGGGCAACTTCCCCAGTGCCATGCACGACCTGAGCAAGGGTCAGGACGGCAAGTACTACCTGGTACCGCTGACCACGTCCCCGTGGGCGATCTTCTACCGCAAGAGCGTCTTCCAGCAGCACGGCTACGAGGTCCCCACCAAGTGGGACGAGTTCGTCGCCCTGTGCAAGCGGATGAAGAAGGACGGGCTGGTCCCGATCGCCTTCGGTGACAAGGACGCCTGGCCGGCGATGGGCAACTTCGACCAGATCAACTTCCGTGTCAACGGCTACGACTTCCACGTCGAGCTGATGGCGGGCAAGGCCTCCTGGACCGACACCAAGGTCCGCAGGGTCTTCGACACCTGGGCCGAGGTCCTGCCCTACCACCAGGAGGGCGCGGTCGGCCGTACCTGGCAGGACGCCGCCCAGACGCTGGTGGCGAAGAAGGCCGGCATGTATATGCTCGGCATGTTCGTGGCCCAGCAGTTCACCGACAAGGCAGACCTGGACGACCTCGACTTCTTCGCCTTCCCCGAGATCGACCCGCAGTTCGGGCAGGACACCGTGGAGGCGCCGACCGACGGCATCATGCTCAGCAGGAAGCCCAAGAACCACGCCGGATCGGTCAAGCTGCTCGAGTTCCTGGGCACGCCGCAGGCCGAGGAGATCTACCTGAAGGCCGACCCGAGCCTCGTCGCCGCCTCCACGAAGGCCGACACCTCCGGCTACAGCGTCCTTCAGAAGAAGGGCTACGAGATGATCGCCCAGGCGAAGCACCTCACCCAGTTCATGGACCGCGACAGCCGTCCCGACTTCACCTCCACGGTGATGCAGCCCGCGCTGCAGAAGTTCATCCGCGACCCCAAGGGAATCGACGGCATCCTGTCGTCGATCGAACGCCAGAAGAAGACGATCTTCGCGTCCGGCTGATCGATATGACTACCCAGCCTCTATCTGGTCGACGACACGAGCGCGGCCAACCTGACGGGATTCGTCGAGTGCGGAGGAACCCTGGCCGTGGGTTTCCACAGCGGCGCGGTTCGACGATAACTGCCATGTCCGCACGGGCGGTTACACCGGCGCCTTACGGGAGGTCCTCGGCGTGCACGGTGACGAGCTGCTTCCGCCGCTGCCCGGCCAGTCGGTGGGCCTCATTCAAGCAGACGGCGTCGAACCGCTCACGGGCAAGCCGGTCTGCGGCTCGGTTACCGTCCCCGCCGGAGGCGCCGCAGTCGTACGTGAGCCGCACTGACGGAGGCGCCTTCGAGGCCGGCCCGCAGGCGTTCACAGGGGGCGGTCCGGCGAGGAGCTTGGACCGCGCCTCGTCGGGGGCGGCGCGTGGGCGGTGAGGATGACCAGGGAGTGCGCCTCACGGACGGCACGGGCAGGTCGAGTGGCTGGTGGGTGCGCTCCACGGAGTCGGTCTTGTGGGCGGCCCATCGGGTGCGGAACTCCTTGCTGACGGCGTGTAGTTCACTGACGGGCTCACGCAGCGCATCGCCGTTGGGGTAGCGGCCCGCTTCGGCATTCAGCAGGGCGACGGTGGTGTTGGCGGCGCCCGCCCCCGTCGTTGGCGTAGTGGTGCGAGCCGTCGTCGAGCAAGGAGTACCGGGCGAAGTCGAGGCGGTCGTGTCAGCCCATGACGGGTGGGCTCGTCGCTGTCGAGGTGCAGGGCGCGGGCCATCGCATTGACGACATCCTCGGACACGCCTGACCCGTCCGTGCCGGCCACCCGGCGCACGCTGCGCCGCAGCGAGGCCCTTCCCTCCGTCGAACGGCTATCGAGCCGCCGGCGCGACCCGGACTACGATGACCGCACAGGTCAGCATCAGGGCATGAGCAGAGCCGGGAGAACCGCTGAACAAGGTCACGATTCGGGATGTCGCCGAGTTCGCGCAGGTGTCCCAGTCCACGGTGTCGAACTACTTCCACAAGCCCCGCAAGCTCTCGGACGCCACCAGGGAGCGGATCCGGCAGGCGGTGGAAACGCTCGGGTTCGTGCCCAACGACGCGGCGCGCATGCTGCGCACCGGGGCGAGCCCGGTCATCGGCTACGTGGCTTTCGAACTCGCGAGTGCCACCACCCCGCAGATCGCCACCGCCATCGAGCAGCGCGTGTCCGCCGAGGGCATGTATCTGCTGATGGCCAATGACGTGGGATCGCGGCAGCGTGAGCGCGAGTATCTGCAGCTCTTCGAGCAGCAGCGGGTGGCGGGGATCATCATCTCGCCCGTCGGCGACGTGGAGGACGAGCTGGCGCGGCTGCGCCGACGCGGTATCGCCAGCGTTCTGAGTGCCCGGCACGCGGTCTCCCCGTCCCAGGCGTCGGTCTCGATCGATCATGTCGCCGGCGCCCGCCTCGCGGTCCGGCATCTCGTCGAACTCGGCCACCGGAAGATCGGGTTCGTCGCCTCCTCCCTGGATCTCCAGCAGATCGCCGACCGGCAGCGAGGGGCGTTGTCGGTGATCGAGCAGGTGCCGGATGCCACGCTGGAGCTCATCTCCGTACCCGAACGGACGGTGGAGGCAGGGATCGCCTGCGCCGACCGCCTCGCCCGCCGTGATGCCGCCAGCCGGCCCGATGCGCTCTTCTGCGCCAACGACCTGCTTGCCATCGGCATCATCCAGTCGTTCGTGGCGGGCCGACGCATCCGCGTCCCCGAGGACATCGCGGTGGTGGGCTATGACGACATCGAGTTCGCCCAGTCGACCGTCGTGCCGCTGAGCACCGTACGAACGCCGCACGCGCAGCTGGGAACGGCCGTGGCTCAGCTGCTGTTCGAGGAGATCGCCGCGCTGCGCGCCCCCGAGGGCACGGAGGCCAGGGCAGTGGCACCTCAGATCGAGTTCGCGCCCGAACTCGTGGTCCGTGACTCCACGACTGGATCCTGACGCCGCAGATCTCGCAGGCAGGGACGCCCGCCCAGGTCGCGATTGAATCGATTTACCTTTTACTTGTCGACCTCTTGACCCTTCCCCGGGTCGCTGTGCTCTCATGTCCGCGTCGTTGGTAAATCGTATTACCAGCCCTGTGTCCGGTCCGGGTCACAGGCGAAGAACGGAGAACCTCATGGCGGAGCCGACGAAGACGTCGCCGCTGCTCGACCGCAGGCACTGGATGCTGGCCGTGGCCGCCGGCATGGCGTCCTTCCTGGACTCGGGGGCGATCATCTCGGTGGGACTCGGACTGGCTCTGTGGAAGGAGAGCTTCGGTCTGAGTGTCTGGACCGTCGGGGTCCTCGGGTCGGCGCTGACCCTGTTCATCGCCGTCGGAGCGCTGACCGGCGGACGGCTCGCCGACCTCGTCGGCCGCGGGCGGGTCTTCTCCCTGACCATCCTCCTGTACGCCGCGGCCGCGCTGACCGTGGCGTGCGCCCCCAACGCCGCCGTGCTCGTCACCGGCGTAGTCGTGATCGGCATCGCCGCCGGAGCGGACCTGCCCACGTCGATCGCCGTGCTGTCCGAACGGGCACCCGACGGCGCCCAGGGAAGGCTGGTGGCCTTCACCCACGTGATGTGGACCGCGGGCGTGGTCGCCACCACCCTGCTGGGCTTCGCGGTGTCCGGACTCGACACGCTCGGCATCCGCCTGATCTTCGTACTCCTGGCCGTGCTCGCCGTCGTGACCTTTGCCTTCCGCGCCTTCTACCCGGCGTTCCGGGAGCTGGAGGCCGAGGCCGAGGACCGGCACACCACGACAGAGGTCGACCCCTCCCGGGCGCTGCCCCTGCGCACACTGTTCCGCGACCGCACCTTCGCCGGCATGATCACCACGACCGCGCTGTTCTATCTGTTCTTCACCCTGGTCGCGAACACCTTCGGCTCCTTCAAGACCTACTTCCTCGTCACCGTCGGGGGCACCTCCCAGAGCACGGCGACCGGCCTCTCCTTCTTCACCACGCTCATCGGGCTGGCCGGCACGATCGTGTTCACCCGGATCGCCGACACCAAGTGGCGCAGCCGCTTCTTCGCCGCCGGTGTCGCCGTGTTCGCCGCGTGCCAACTGCTGATCGCCGTCACGGGCGGCAGCATTCTGCCCGCGATGATCGCCGCGCTCGTCCTGTACAACATCGCGTTCCCGTTCATCGGCGAAGCGCTGTACAAGGTCTGGACGCAGGAGTCGTTCCCGGTCAACGCACGCGCGACCGTCCAGGGCGCCACGATGGCCGTGGCCCGCTTCGCCGCCGCCGGTTTCGCCCTGGTCACCCCGGCACTGATCGACTGGAGTCCGTCGGGCCTCTTCTCCCTGCTCACCGTCTTCGCGCTCGCCTCGGGAGCCGTCGGCGCGCTGATCATCCGCCGCTCCCGCACGGCGCGGGAAACCGACGCCGCTCCGGGTGCCCTGTCCGCCGCCATCACCGGAGACGCCCGATGACCGCCGAGGAACTCACCGTGCACGTCCACGCCGTACGCGTCGGGTGGACCGACGAGGCCTTCGTACCGGACCCCCGCCCCCCGCTCTCCTGGAAGACCACGACCGAACTGCCGTCGTGGCGGCAGAAGGCGGCGGACATCACGATCATCCGTGACGGTGCGACCTCCATCGCCTCGGTCGACGGAGCGGATTCGGTCCTCGTCAACTGGCCGTTCGAGCCGCTGCGTCCTGGAGAGACCGCCGTCCTGCGTGTCAGGGTCCACAGCACCGACGGCTCGGCCTCTCAGTGGAGCGCCGGCACCCAGGTCACGGCCGGCTTCCTTCCGGCCGACGGCTGGCAGGCCCGCTTCATCGGCTCGGGCACCGAGGAGCCGCACCTGATGCGAGGCACCTTCGACGTACGGGGCACGGTGCGCCGCGCTCTGCTGCGCTCCACGGCGTTCGGCGCCCACGACATCCACGTCAACGGATCCACCGTCGACGACGCGGAACTCAAGCCCGGCTGGACGAGCTACCAGTGGCGCCTCCACCACGACGTCGCAGACGTCACCGAACACATCCGCCCCGGCCGGAACGCCCTGGGCATCATCCTCACCGGCGGCTGGTACACCGAGCGCTACGGCTTCCGGGATGCCGCGCGCCGCTTCTACGAGGGCCCTCCCGCTGCCGCCGCCCAGCTCACGCTGGAGTACGAGGACGGCTCCGTGGACACGGTCTTCACGGACGAGGAGTGGCGCTGGACGCGAGGGCCGGTGCTG
This sequence comes from Streptomyces sp., assembly GCA_013362785.1. Classification (GTDB taxonomy): domain Bacteria; phylum Actinomycetota; class Actinomycetes; order Streptomycetales; family Streptomycetaceae; genus Streptomyces. The sequence continues at coordinate 12,258 of JABFVM010000469.1, forward strand.
TCCGCGAGCCTCTACCAGGGCGAGACCTATGACGCCCGCTCGGACATACCCGGATGGTCGACACCGTCGTTCGACGCGTCGGCCTGGACTCCGGTCGAGCCGATCGCGGTACCGGACGTCACGCCGACGATGCGTGCCCTGCCACCGGTCCGGGTCATCGAGCGTCTGCCGGTCGAGCGAGTCCTGACCACACCGAGCGGTAAAACGATTCTCGACTTCGGGCAGAACCTCGTCGGGCGGGTCCGCATCCGGGTCCGGGGCGAGCGAGGGCACACCGTGACACTTCGGCACGCGGAGGTGCTGGAGCACGGAGAACTCGGCACCCGGCCCCTGCGCAACGCCGCCGCCACCGACCGCTACCTGCTCAGCGGCGCGGGGGAGGAGGTGTGGGAGCCCAAGTGGACCTTTCACGGCTTCCGTTACGTCCAGGTGGACGACTGGCCGGGCCCGTTCAGCGCCGATGACGTGTCGGCCGCCGTCCTCCACACCGACATGCCGAGCCGGGGCGGGTTCACCACCTCGCACACACTCCTCCAGCGTTTCCACGACAACGTCGTCTGGGGCATGCGCGGCAACTTCCTCTCCGTTCCCACCGACTGCCCGCAGCGCGACGAGCGCCTCGGCTGGACGGGAGACATCCAGGTCTTCGCACCGACCGCGGCGTTCCTGTACGACTGCGACGCCTTCCTGCGCTCCTGGCTGGACGACGTCCTGCTGGAGCAGCGGGCCGCCGAGGGCGTGGTGCCGATGGTCGTCCCGGCCGTGATTCCCCAAGTGCCGGGACTTTTCCAGCCGGTCGCGGCCTGGGGGGACGCCATCACGGTGGTGCCGAACGTTCTCTGGGACCGCTTCGCCGACCGGGACGTTCTTGAGCGTTGCTTCGAGGGCATGGCCGCATGGGTCGACGTGGTGCGATCCAGGACGGGCGGAACGCTGTTGTGGGAGGAAGGACTTCAGTTCGGTGACTGGCTGGACCCCGACGCGCCGCCGGAGCGCCCGGGGGACGCCAAGACCGACGCCGGCATCGTGGCCACCGCCTACTTCTTCCGTTCGGCGGAACTGACGGCCAGGGCGGCGGCTCTGCTCGGCCGGGAGGCCGACGCCCGCCGGTACGCCGACCTCGCCGCACGCATCGCCGACGCCTTCCGCAGCGCGTACGTCACACCGGGCGGGCGCATGATGTCCGACGCGCCGACCGCCTACGCCCTGGCCATCGTCTTCGGCCTGGTCGAGGACGGCCGGCGCCAGGCGCTGGGGGACCGCCTCAGGGACCTCGTCCGCGCGGCCGGCTACCGCATCACCACCGGCTTCGTCGGCACGCCGATCATCTGCGAGGCACTGACCGACACCGGCCACCCGGACGCGGCCTCCAGGCTGCTCACCCAGACCGAATGCCCCTCCTGGCTCTACCCGGTGACCATGGGCGCGACCACGGTGTGGGAGCGCTGGGACTCAATGCTGGAGGACGGCTCGATCAACCCCGGCCAGATGACATCGTTCAACCACTACGCCCTGGGCGCCGTGGCCGACTGGCTCCACCGACGGGTCGTCGGACTTGAGCCGCTGGAGCCGGCCTACCGCGTCATCAGCATCGCCCCCACCCTGCTCGACGACCTCGACGACGCGTCGGCATGGCACGAGACGCCCTACGGACGAGCCTGCGCCGGTTGGCGACGCGAGGGCGCCAGGGTGCACTTCCACGCGGAGATACCGCCGAACACGCGCGGCGTGGTGGAACTGCCCTCCGGAGCCCGCCACTTGGTCGGCAGCGGCAGCCACACGTGGACCGAGGAGTCCCCGCGCCCCGTTGGCTCCCGGGGCGTACTGACCCTCGGCAGCAGCCTCGCCACGATCATCGACGATCAACAGGCATATCAGGCGGTGCTCGACGCGATCCGCGACATCGACGCCTCGCGCGCCGACGCCTTCCGTCGCACCACCCGCTGGAGGGCGGGCCGAGCGCTTTGTGAACCTCTGGACAAGGCACCCCTGGAGGTCCTGGCAGCGGTCGAAAAGGCCCTCGCCGCGCTGCCCGACAGCCAAACAGGTCCGGCGCACGACATCCGCGTCGGCGACAACCGCGCCTGAACTCTCGCCCTCCGGCGGCACCGGAGGGCGAGGCGCCGACGCCTGCGTGCGGGCCGGCTCGCCAACTCGCCCTGACGCAGAGGTAATTCACGACTTCCACACAGGAAGGCGTCGCATCGCGTCTGCCCGTTACGCGAAACTAAACGATCACTCGGGATCATCTCCCGAATCGGCGGCGATCTTATTGGATCGATTTACTTCGCCGCTCTCCGTTCCTTCAGCACGAGGGATTTCCCATGCCCCGCACCCCCCACCGCGCCCCGACGGCGGGCGCAAGACGTGTGGTCCGCACAGCAGTTGCCGCGGGCCTGATGATCGCGCTCTGCGCAGCCGCACCGATACCTCCCGCGTTCTCGGCGGACCCGACCACCTCTGCCGCCGCCCGTACAGGCACCGACTCCACCCTCAACTCCGCGCGCAACAAGCTGGGTTCGGGCGATGCCCGCCTCCTCGTCGACGCGAAGGCCCGTGGCGACAAGAACGTCACGATGATGATCGCTACCGCCCCCGGCCAGACCGAAAAGGTCGCCGAGGCACTCGACGCGGTCAAGGGCGGTTCCGTGGGCCGCACTTACGACAAGCTCGGATACGTCCGGGCCACCGTGCCCACCTCCAGGGCGGATTCCGCCCTCACGGCAGCCGCGAAGCTCTCCTCCGTGCAGGCCATCGACCTGCGGCAGAAGATCGAGCCGGAACCTCCGCTTCCCGGCGCGCATCGTACGAAGGGCACGCCCGCCAAGGCGAGTTCGAGCAGCTACCCCGGCCCGGACAAGAACACGCCGGCCGTGAACCCGTACACCCCGACCCACGAGACGGGCGCCGTCGACTTCGTGAAGGAGAACCCGGCGGCGGACGGTCGTGGCGCCACCATCGGCGTCATCGACACCGGCGTGGACCTCGCCCACCCGGCGCTGCAGAAGACGACGACCGGTGAGCGCAAGATCGCCGACTGGGTGACGTCGACCGACCCGGTCGTCGACGGCGACGCCACCTGGCGCCCGATGACGAAGTCGGTGACCGGACCGGCCTTCACCTATGACGGCAGGTCGTGGAAGGCGCCGCAGGGCTCCTACCGGATCGACGAGTTCCACGAGTCGGCCACCACGGGCAGCACCGCCGACAGCGACGTCAACCGCGATGGCGACAGAACCGACGCCTGGGGCGTCCTGTACGACCCCGCGGCCGGTACGGTCACCGTCGACGTGAACGACAACGGCGACTTCACCGACGACACGCCGATGAAGCCGTACAAGGACGGCTACCAGATCGGGTACCTCGGCACCGACGACCCGTCCACCGACGTAGCCGAGCGGATGCCGTTCGTCGTGGAGATCCGCAAGGACGTCCCGCTGGATCCGCTGGGCGGCGACCAGATCGGCAAGAAGGCCGACTTCGTCAACATCGGCATCGTCGTGGAAGCGCACGGCACCCATGTGGCAGGCATAGCCGCCGCGAACGGCCTGTTCGGCGGCCGTATGAACGGCGCGGCCCCCGGCGCGAAGATCGTCTCGTCCCGCGCCTGCGTCCCCGGCGACATCTGCACCAACGTCGCGATCACCGAGGGAATGATCGACCTCGTCGTCAATCGCGGCGTCGACATCGTCAACATGTCCCTCGGTGACCCGCCGATTCCCCTCAACGACGGCAACTACGCGCTCGCCAGGCTGTACACACGCCTCATCGACACCTACGGCGTCCAACTGGTGCTCGCCGCGGGCAACGACGGCCCCGGCGTCAACAGCATCGGCACGCCCGCCCTCGCCGACAAGGTCATCGCGGTCGGCGGCTGGTACTCCAAGGAGACCGCGGCCGCCAACTACGGCTCGGACGTGGGGAGGGCGTTCGTGCTGTACCCCTTCACCGCGCGCGGCCCGCGTGAGGACGGCGGCTTGGCCCCGACCCTCCTCGCGCCCGCCTCTGCGGTCAGCGCCTACCCGACCTGGCTGCCGAGCTCCGACCCCATGCCCGGCATCAGCTGGAAGCTGCCGCCCGGCTACGACATGACCCAGGGCACGTCGATGGCGGCCCCGCAGGCCGCGGGAGCCTCCGCGCTGCTGCTGTCCGCCGCGAAGAAGCAGGGCATCGACCTGACGCCAGTGAAGCTGCGCACGGCGCTCACCTCGACCGCCACCCACATCGAGGGCATACAGGCCCACGAGGAGGGCACGGGCCGCATCGACGTCATGGCCGCCTGGAAGACGGTCAAGGCCGGCGGGACCGCCCATGACTACCTCGTGCAGGCCCCCGTCGACACCCTGCTCGACCAGGCGCTCCAGACACCGGGCTTCGGCACCGGCCTCTACGACCGCGAGGGCGGCCTGAAGGCCGGCCAACAGAAGACGTACGACGTCACCCTCACCCGTACGTCCGGCCCCGACGTCCCGGTCCCGCACGCGCTGCGCCTCCAGAACAACACCGAAGGCACCTTCTCGATCACCGGCCCGCGGGTGGTCGCGCTGCCGCTGAACCAGCCGGTGACGGTCAAGGTCCAGGCCGCACCGACGTCCGTGGGCGTCAAGAGCGCGATCCTGGAAGCCGACGACCCCGCCACCGCGGGCGTCGACGAGCAGATCCAGACGACCGTCATCGTCTCCACCCCGGCCGATCCCACCTACTCCGTCTCCGGCTCGGTGCAACGCAACAACACGCGCACCCACTTCGTGACCGTGCCCGAGGGCGCCACCTCCCTGGAGATCACGCGCACCCAGACCGGCGACAACACCTACTCCTTCTCCGGCATAGACCCGTACGGCGTCCCCCGCCCCTTCGAGGACGACGTCAACCCGGCGCCGGACGTGATCGAGTACCCACGCCCGACCCCTGGCGTCTGGGAGATCGTGACCCGGGGCCCCTACAACGCGAAGCTCCTCGACAACTCCTACGACCTCCGCGTCACCGTCGTCGGCACGGCCGTCGGCCCGCAGACCGCGGCCGTACCCGAGTCCGGAACAGGTATCCCGGGCGCCATGTTCTGGGAGTCCACCAACCACTAGGCGTTCCTTGACGTCATTTGACGGGCGGCCGCGCAGCTCCTCGAAGAGCGGGCGGCCGCCCGTCGCCGATCGCGCCACGCAGACCACCGACGTCGAGTGCCGGTGGTCACCAGAGCGC